>CAITYL010000045.1 GCA_903896595.1 uncultured Lentisphaerota bacterium | reverse complement strand
TGCGCGGCGCCGGCCAGCAGCAGGCCGGCGGCGGCCAGCAGGCGCCGGCCGCGCCGGGGGCGGGCCGGGGTTGGTTTTTGCAGGGCCAGGGGCGGGTTGTGATCAAGCATGGGCGGTATGACCTCGCACTGTTTTGGGTGTTACTCTGTATCGCAACAACGAAACATAGCGCCGGGGGCGGGGCGCGCAACCACGAGTACCTTAGTAAAGCTTAAAATTTCGGATTCACCACGAAGACACGAAGAGCACGAAGATAAATCGAAGATCGATCACGCCTCCCGGTTTGCCTCTGACGGGCCGCAAGCCCTTTGCCACCCCGGTCTTGGCCCGACTTATCCACCATGAAATGCATGAAGGTCATGAAGGTTTTGCAGGTGACCGTTTAGTTCCACGTTGTCAGGTTGGAAATCGTCGGCGTATAAACCGCGTCAGCCGGGAACCGGGCTGGCGCTTTAGAGTGTCGCCGGCTTGACGGCGCTTTCATACTGTATTTTCCCGCAGAGGCGCGGAGGCGCAGAGAAACCGCCAAGTCAAAATAGTGCCATAATGCCTGACCTATTTTTCTCCGCGCCTCTGCGCCTCTGCGGGAGATAACGCGTCGTTGTTTTGGTTCCGGCTACGCTGGGTTGGGTCAAAAAAATACAGTATGAAAGCGGTGTCGAGCCACCGCCACTCAAAAGGTTTCGGCGGCGGCCGGAACCGGTAACTTGATGGCCCATGTAACCACGCTGTTCGCGTAGACGTGCCAGCGCAACGGCCCTACGGAACTGACCTGCGCCCCTTGAGGGCATTGCCGGCGGGTTGCGGAGCCGGTTTCCGGTGCTAGAGTATGCACTTTGTTTTGGCGTTCCGGCCTGCTCGGGTGATGCTGCCGTGGCTGGTGACGTCCGTTTTCATTCATCGGCAGATCGTCCGTTTTTTGGACGGCGGTCTCGGCGGCAACGAACGTAGTGGTTTGAGCAAAAGGACCTTCTGAACATGCGAAGCGGAGCGAAACACACCCTGTGCCGGCGGACCGGCAGCTGCATTTGGGGCTGCCCCAAGTGCCCGAGCGTCAAGCGTCCCTATGCGGCCGGTCAGCACGGCAATTCCAAGGGCAAGGCCAAGGGCGGCCGGAACAAGCTGTCCACCTACGCGCAGATGTTGCTGGAAAAGCAGAAATTGCGCGTCCACTACGGCATGACCGAACACCAATTGCGCTACGTCTACGAAAAGGCCAAGGTTGGCCAGGGGCAGACGAGCGAGAAGTTCATGCGGAACCTGGAGCTGCGCCTGTGCAGCGTGGTGTACCGCAGCGGCCTGGTGCCCAGCATCTCCGCCGCCCGGCAGGCGGTTCTGCATCGTCACATCTTGGTCGACGACAAGATCGTCAACCGCAGCTCGTTCCGGCTCAAGGCCGGCCAGGTGGTGTCCATCAATGCCCAGCGGTCCCCCGCCATCGCGGCGATTGCCGCCAAGGTGGACGCGGTTCCCCCGCCGTACCTGGAGCTGAACAAGGAAGGCTGCAAGGTCACCGTGGCGCGCGAGCCGAATCTGGACGAGATTCCGACCACTGTCAACCTGACCAGCGTCGTTGAGTTCTACGCCCGGTAATTCCGGACCGAACCCGTTTCGATGCTTTTGCCACGGCCGGCCGCGCTGTTTCAGCGCCGCCGGCCGTTTTTTGTCGGATGATGTTGGGAACCCCCTTTTGAGGAAAGGCGGTTCCCAAACCTTCCGGTAACAGGTTTTAACCACGGATGACACGGATAGCACGGATCCGTGCAGGAATGTCTAATATTCAACAAGGAATGTCCAATGTCCAAGTAAGTAAGGAAGGATGTACTTGAGGCTCTTGCAAAACCATCAACCAAGAATTTAAACAGGAGAAATCAGGAGAGAACGGAGAACCACTTCTCTGTGGCCTCCTGTTCAAAATCCAGCGCATTTGGTGTTGAACCGATAATCGGAGTT
>CAITYL010000044.1 GCA_903896595.1 uncultured Lentisphaerota bacterium | reverse complement strand
TGCAGGGCCTGTTCGGGCAGTTCCTCCTGGATGGCGGTTTTGCACCATGCAAGAAAGCCGCTTGACGATAGTATGTTATGAAATAAAGTCACACCGAGATGAACCCAGTTTTAAGCATAAAAATCAACTGCAACACTTGAGGTATTATTACCCATGTGAGGCGACCATTGATGACGTGACCATCTCGGATCACGTCATTGGTGATCTGGCCTTTGCGCAGACCTTTCCGATTAAGGCGGTGGTCTGGCCTGCCGTTTGGGCACGCGAAAAAGCGTACTTGACCAAGGGCATTCCGATTCATCAGCAGTTTTATTATTACGGTGACAGTAAAAATTTGGCTCATGCCAGCCTGGTTATTGACATCCCGAAGGGGATAAAATTATCCGGTGTTTATCAGGCGCAGAGCAATAATGTCTATGCGGAAAAACCTGAAATTACCGCCATGGAACGCGTCAGGGACGGGCAAAAATATATTCGTTACATCATTCCCATCCTGAAGTTAAATGAACTCCAGACGAACTTGCCGAGTAACCCATTTAATCATGGGCTGTACTTAGAGCCAGGCCCGGAGTTCCGGACCGGCGAATGCAATCTCTATTGGCACTTGGTTGCCAACCAAAAAGAAAGTGATGAAAATACCCTGAAGGCGGTTATTCTGCCGGAATTGCCAGCATGGTCAAACCCCAAGGATTTCTCGATTTTCCCGTTTTTTTATGGCAGCATGGTTAAAGGGAGCGGCGGGTTGTTGAGGTATCATCCGAGTGATGACCAGGCCATTGGCGACAAGTTAAGAAATGTCTGCCGCAAGATAGGCATTAAGTTTGGCAGGCCTGGTTATGCGGGCGGGGTTGGAAATTTTGATATCGAACCCTGTGACTGGTTTCACTATGGCATCACGGTGGACGGAAAGGCGCATGCCTGGGCACAGGGAAAGGATCTCGGCAAACCGCGTATCGACGCCGCGGGTAACGAATTGAGCGGGTTCGCCTGCCCGACCTATATCATCCAGCAAGGAATTAACGTTGATCCTTTGATTTTAAAGACCGTAAAGCAAGATTACAAAAATATCAAAAGGGTGGTTATCGACTTCGAGGTCCGCCGAGAGCATCAAGAATGTTTCTGCAAAAATTGTCTTGACGCCTTTGCCAAAGGTGAGAATCTACAAAACCAGCCATTGACGGGCAAACGCATTCTGTCAGAGCATGCCAACGCCTGGGAAAAATTTCAATGTCAACAGAATGCTGGTCTTGCCAAGGTTGTGTGCAGCATTGCACGGGCCGCCAATCCTGAAGTGGAGATTCTATTTTGCAGCGATTGCGTCTATAGTGATGATTTCAGTTTAAAGATCAGCGTGGACGTCCGATTATATGATGCATTTGTTGATGCGCACATGCCGATGATCTATTTTGCAGGTCCAACCTTTTACCAGTTGATCGGTAATACAATACATTCCTTGAAAAAGCCGGTGATGCCTTATCTTGTCAATATTGATCATGTGTGGAATCTGCCACTTTCGCTTTCACCTTCTGAATTCCGCATGGATCTTCTTGCCGCGGCCACTGCTGGGGCGAAAGGTATTGGGGTCTATCCAGGGCTGGAAGGATTTGACGGTGAGTTTTATGTCATGCTCAATCAGACCATGCATGAAATTGCCATCTTGGAGGACTTCTTCAGCAAGGGCACGCGAAATGACACCTTTATGCAAACTGAAAGCCAAACGAGGGCAACGGTTTTTCATAACGTCCGTAGCTATAACAACGAATATTTATTTTCCCTATTTAACTATGGCAAACAAAAAACGCTCATAAAAATTTTAATTTCCAAGCTTGCTCCGGGAATCTATACGCTTTACGATCCCATAACGCGCGAACGGTTTTCTTCAGGCCACGCTCCGTCTTGGACAGACCAGGAGCTGAAAAACGGGGTGACAATCAGCATTGCTCCTGAAAATGTGCGGTTCCTGGTTTTAGCCAAGTATAATGCCTCTGTGAAATATAAAACATCGGTTTCCCAAGCTGAGATTCAGGGTAGCGTTATTCCCGCCGTGGTTCCGCCCGTCTTTCCCGAGGTGTCAGGAAAAAACGCGCAGATATCTGGTGATGACCTGGACGGCGACGGGGTTCCGGAAATTAAAATCACGACCCCGGCCCAACAGGTATGGATAGACTACCAGGGGGGTGCCAGAGTAGCGGGCTGGGCGATAAATGGCAAGCCCTTGCTTACACATGCCGACCATTTGTATAACCGATTATTTTGGGATCTGTTTTACCCAACCCCAGGCTGGGGTGGTGAATTTGGCGGGGCTTATGAAATCATGGAAAACAAGGTCGAAGGCAACAGGGTTGTGATTGCACTGCGCAAGCAATTACAGAAAGGTGAGCTGAAGGGTCTGATGATCGAGAAAACGTATTATGTCAAAAGCGATTCCGCAATGATTGAGGTGAAATATCGTTTTAAAAACTTGTCTAGAGAAACGTTAACTATCGCATTCTGGTCACATAGTGTTCCTGACTTTAATGGACAAGAGTGGAAGATGGTGGTTCCGACCAAGGATGGGATGTCGATAGTCAATGAACGCCAGAAAATGGATGTCGTGTACACCCAAGATCAAGGAGGCCATAAAGAGAACACCTTTGCCAATAATTGGGTGGCCGCCTTCTCTGCCCCCCAAAAAGCGGCCATTGTTTTTACATTCAGCGCGGCAGATGTATCACAATTATATTTTTGGCGGGGCTTCCCTGTGCAAACGGTTGAGTGGATGTATAATGCCGTGACGCTTAAACCCAATGAGGCGTGGGAAACGAAGATTGGCATTTCATTTTTGGCGGAATTTAATGCCGTATCGGGGATTTCCTCGAACTCGTTCCTATAAAATTGGCAACTCGGCCGAGGGGCAGGAACCATGGGCAAATCAACCAAAGACTTTGATGTGAATTTCCAGCCGGCGGAAATTGGCGGGCGCCAACTGGCTTTTGCCAATGCGCTGGAACATCCGTTTGCGCTTTCCGGATTTGCTTGGTACGGACAGGAGAAGGTGTTGTGTCGGTTACCGTGCGCCGTCATGGCCCAAGTCAATGATTGGCTGCAATACTTGGCGTGGCACACCAGCGGCGGCATGATCAGGTTCCGTTCCGATTCCACTGCCATCGCCATCCGCGCCAGCTTGCGCACCACCGACGACATGAACCATATGACGCGTAACGGCAGTTCCGGCTGCGATTTCTATCTGGGAACCGGCGGGGACAAGACCTATTTGGGGTCGGTCATGCCCGACCACGGCGCCGGCCGCCTTGAGGGCATTCTTTATCCGCCCGGGAAGGTCATGTGTGATTGGACGGTTTACCTGCCCCTCTACAATGGCGTCAACACGGTGGAAATCGGTCTTGACCCGGACTGCCGGTTGGAGGCGCCACCCCCCTTCGCGGTGGAGAAACCGTTGCTGTTTTACGGATCGTCGATTACGCAGGGCGGTTGTGCCTCCCGCACCGGCAATGCCTATGCCCATTTTTTGGGACGGTTCATCGACGCACCGGTAGTCAATCTAGGGTTCAGCAGCGGCGGTTGCGGCGAGCCGGTGATTGCCGAGGCGATCGCCGGTCTGAATTTGGCCGCGTTCATCCTCGATTATGATTACAATGCCCTCGATCCGGCCCACCTGCTGGCGACCCATGAACCGTTCTTCTGGATCATCCGGGATCGGCAGCCGGCCCTGCCGGTGATCATGATCTCCAAATGCGACTTCCGGCCCACTGACGATTACCGCCGGCGGCGAGACATCATCCGGCGGACGTGGCAGAACGCCGTTGACCGCGGTGACCGTAACGCTTATTTCATCGACGGCGAAAGCTTGTTCGGAACCGATTGCCGCGATGCCTGCACGGTAGACGGTTGTCATCCCAACGATCTCGGTTTTTTCCGCATGGCGAAAAGCATCCAGCCGGTTCTGCAACACGCCTTGGGAATGAATGTTAAGGACACTCCATCAATGAGTGAATAAGGAACGGGTTGACTTTTGACGGACGACCAAGGGCGGCGTATCGGGATTAAGCCAAGCCGTAACGGCGTAGCCGGCGCTTTGTGCGGGAAAATATTTTTTACACCCAACGAGAGTGCGTAACTCGGGTTAGGGTGAGATTTTAATGACCTTCAGCCTACAGCCTAAAAAGCTTCAGCCTAACGAAGTATAACGGAGAAAAATGCATGCCGGAGCGATATGAGAAATGGTTATGGCTGGAACTGATCGGGTTTGAGCTTAACTCGCCGGATCTGGGCGTCGGAGCCTATCTGGATCGGCTGGGCTTCAAGCCAACGGGTTTGTCGCTGCTGATCCAGTCACCCAATTTCATCCACATGCATGGTGATGGCTGGGAAAAGCGGACGCTGCCGCCGGAGTATTGCTCCTATGGCGCGCACAACGCCAATGGCGAACGGGTTCGCCAGGACTGGACCGGGGCGAAGCTCCGGCAGTTGCTCGATGAATTGCATCGGCACGGCGTGGAGGTGTGCTTCACCGTCTTCGATTTATGTATCCTGCCGGAGTGGCTGGAAGCGCATCCGGAGCTGTTTTACATCGGCCGGGACGGGCAGAGGATGGACAGGATCGTCTGCCCATGGAAGCGGTTCGCCGACGGCTCGTTCTACGAGGATTTCTTCACGGAAAAGCTCACGGAGGTCATGCGCGACTACGGTTTCGACGGGTTCCATGCCGGCGACGGTTTTGCCCATCCGCGCCTGGCGATCTTTGAGGGCGATTTCTCCGACGACATGGTCGGGCAGTTCATAGGCCGTTCTGGAATCGGCATCTCCTTGGGGGTTTTCAATCCCAGGAGAAGCTCGAAGGCGCAGACCCGCCGGGTGACGGAATGGATTTTGAGCCAGCATCCACTTGAATGGCGCGAGTTCCTGGCGGGGCGGAGTGCCGATTTTTGGGCCAAGGTGGCGCGCCGGCTGAAATCCATGGGGAAATGGCTGATCTATAATTCGGCCTGGACCCGTGATCCATTCGAAGCCATCTACCGTTATGGCATTGACTACCAGGCGTTGTGCAAGGCCGGCGTGGACAAGTATGTCGTCGAGCTGGCCGGGCCGTGCCTGGAACTGGAAAACTGGGGCAGGCAGGAGCCGCGGACGATTTACTCGCGGATGGCGTCCACGCTGCTGTTGCGCGGCCATGTGCCGGAAGCCAAACTGGTGTTCCTGAACGGCATCCGTGATTTCAACGAGCAATATTTTATCCTCCAGCACGCCCCGGCGCTTTACGAATCAGAAGTTTTGTCGCAATACAACTTGTTCCACTTGACGGGGGAGGGCAAATGGAAGCGTTGCCAGGATGGGGTTTTGGCCTGTCTCGCTGACGCCCTCACCGCCGAGGAATGGAAACGGATCAACCGGATCTGGGACATCGGCAGCGGCTTCGATCCGGAAACGGTTTACGGTTCCGTGCTGCTGTGTTCCGGCCGGCATCTTTACCAACAGCTCGCGACGTATATCAAGCATCGCCGCTGGTACGACTACCGGCTGCTCACCCATTTATTGAGCGGAGGCGCGCCCATCCATGCCGTGGCCAATGTCGTCGATATTGAAAAGCTCGACCAGCAGCTGGTGATCCTCGACCCCGAGTCCTGGGAGGACGAGGAACTGAAGCGGGTGGCGTCGTATCGGAAAAGACCGGTCATTTGCCTGGGATACGAGACCCGGGCATTGCCATTCCGTTTTGATCTGACCATCAGGGAGAACCGCGGAGCCAATTCGTTGTATTGCGGGATCCTCAATTGTGCCGACCAGGGGCTGTTCAAGGGGATGCCGTGGCGACGCAAGGCTAAAACCGCCGCGCCGCCGCCGGCCGGGGGCGGCGATCCCAGCTCCTGGCTGGATGATCTGCCGGTTCCTGAATCCTCAACGGATTTCCTGCGGGTTTGCGCCGGAGCGATCGCCCGACTGACGCGCTGTCCGCACATCCAGTGTATCCCCGGTGATATAAAAACCGAAGTGTTAAGCAGCGGCGGGATCCACCGCCTCATCATTTGGAATGACCGGCCGCATTATGAGCGCATCAGCGTCAGCACTGACCGTCCGGTTAAAAGCATCGCCTACGCCGCCGGCTTCATCGGCTGTGAAATTCTTGCCAGCGAAAACCGCTTCAATGTCAAGCTCCCGCCATCCGGAATAACCATCGTGGATATGATTTTTCAGTAAATAAGGACATGCTACGGTGAACGACAAAAATCAGGTTGATGACCGGTTTTGCTTAGCGGGAAACCGGGGAGCGGTGGCGGCGGAAACGCCTGCAATCATTCCGCAACCCACCGAACTGATCCTGAAAGACGGCGCATTCGAGCTTGCCGCAACCACACGCCTCCAATTCGGCACACCAGCGGCGGCGGAGACGGCGCGGCAACTGGCCGCCATGCTCGCCCCCGCCACCGGGTTTCACCTGATCCCAACCGCCCATGGCGCCAACACCGCCGCAATCCAGCCCGCGATTCTGTTGACAACGGCCGGCGCGGACGCCACGCTGGGCGAGGAGGGCTACGACTTGTCGGTCACGCCGGCAACCGTGCAACTCCGGGCCACGACCAGCGCCGGCCTTTTTTATGGTTGCCAAACCCTGCTCCAATTGATGCCATCGGCGCTGTTTGCCGAAACGGTGCAGGCGGGTACGAAATGGCGACTCCCCGCCGTCACCATTCGCGACGCGCCCCGTTACCGCTGGCGGGGGTTGATGCTGGATTGCAGCCGCCATTTCATGCCGGTGCCATTCGTCAAGCGATTCATCGAGTTGCTGGCGATGCACAAGATGAATCGCTTCCATTGGCATTTGACAGATGACCAGGGATGGCGTATCGAAATTAAGAAATACCCCGAGTTGACGCGACGCGGGGCCATTCGTACTGAATCCCCTCGCCCAGGGAACCGCGACAGGGGAGACGGGGAGCCTTATGGCCCCTTTTTCTACACGCAAGAACAGATCCGCGAAATCGTTGACTACGCCACCGAGCGTCACGTGGTGGTGGTGCCCGAAATCGAAATGCCCGGACATGCTTTGGCCGCGTTGGCGGCATATCCCGAACTTTCATGCACGGGTGGTTCCTTCCGGCCACGCACGAAATGGGGCGTTGAACCCGACGTCTATTGCGCGGGCAAAGACCAGGTACTTCAGTTCAACCGCGATGTGCTGACGGAAGTCTTAGCGATGTTCCCCAGCCCCTTTATCCACATTGGCGGCGATGAGTGCCCGAAGGAGCGGTGGAAAGAGTGTCCGCATTGCCAAGCCCGCATGACGGCGCATGGTTTGAAGGACACCCATGAATTGCAGAGTTGGTTCATCAAGCAGATCGACCAATTCCTGGCCGCCAATGGTCGGCGTTTGATTGGCTGGGACGAGATTTTGGAGGGCGGTTTGGCTCCCGGGGCTGCCGTCATGAGTTGGCGTGGTGTTCACGGCGGGGTGGCGGCGGCGGCGGCGGGCCATGATGTGGTGATGTCACCAAGCTCGCACTGTTACTTCGACTATGGTCAATCCGGGGCGGTGGGTGAACCGGAGTGCTTTTGCGGGCACCTGCCGTTGGCCACCGTCTATTCCTACGAGCCAACGCCGGTTGAGTTAACGGTAACACAACGTCCGTATGTTATTGGTGTCCAAGGTAATATATGGACCGAGTATCTGTGGAAACCGGCGCACGTCGAATACGCGGCCTACCCGCGGGCCTGCGCCTTGGCCGAAGTTGCCTGGACGGCGGCGGCGCGGCGGGAGTTTGGCGATTTTTGGCGGCGCATGCAACTCCATGGGCAGCGCTTGGACGCCCGGCGCGTCCAATGGCGCCGGCTTTCGGACGATCAACGATGATGACGTGACGGCCGTTGCCGATCATTCAGCCCAGTTGCGGGTTCACGGCGACGCCCCCGGAAAGATGGTGATTCACGGCCGGGCGGCGGCGCGTACGGTTGCGTTTGATTTTGATGCGATCACCGTGCGGGATTGGCTCCTGAGTGATGAGATGGGATAGGCTGGCGTTGCGTCGCGGCGGTTGGGCGCATGACATTATTGTCGGCTGGGGCCACCCTTTTGGAAAAGGGGGTTCCCAACCGACACACGTGTCATGCACCCGTGCGTGCGGGAGGTTGTCCCCGGTTCCCAAAGAGGTGTATATTCATTTTCCAACCGCCGCCGGCACGTGTTGCCGGCACCGGCCCGGAGCCTGTCTCCGGAGGAGGCTCGGTTGTGATGGAACAGGATGCCAATTTGCGGGTGCTTACCCTCTTGTGTGACGCTTTGGATCACCCGGGGAGCGTTTCGGAAAGCCTGGAGCAAATCAGTCAGATCACCTGCGCCCTGATGGAGACACGGCAGACCGTGATTCTGTTGCGGGACGAGGACCGCAATGATTTGGTGGTGCATGCCCTGGCCGGCCTGGAAAGCCCCGCGTTGCGGGTCGGGCACCCACTGGGCGTCCCGGAACGGCTCAAGAGCATTCTGTGGCGGTTGCGCGGCTTGCGCCAAATCGGTTCCATTGCGGCCGGCATTGAAGGCATTGGTTTTCCCATTCTGGTCACGCCGCTCAAGATCAAGGGCGAGCGCATCGGCCTGCTCATCACCGGGCAGGCGGCGGCGGGCCGGTCGGTCTTTACTGACCGGCGGCGGCGGCTGTTTCTGCTCACCGCCTCCCTGGCCAGTCTGCTGCTGGAAAATGCCAAGGTCTATGACTATCTCCGCCAGCAGTTTGCCCAGCGTTCCACGGAATTATTGGAAGCCAACCGCCAAGCCACCCACGGTCCCGCCGATGAGACGGAACGCCTGATGGTGGCGTCCCTGAAGAATCCCACCAAGGTGGTGCGCCTGCTGGCGGTGTCGTTCCACAAAGAATTGGTGCGCGCCGGCTTCAGTCCCGACCACATCACGACCGCCGCCGCCGAAATCATCGACTGTGTCGCGCATGGAGAAGGGCGTGCCGGCGGGACCAATGGTGCCGGCCCCGTCCACTGATCATTCCGCGCCGCAGCCGTAGCGGGTGCCGGCCTCATCGGCCGTGTCGTGGGCCCGGCTCCAGTACGCGTGGATATATTCCCACGCTTCCTGGGCGGTTTCGCAATACCGGAAGAGGTTCAGGTCGGTCCGGTTGATCAGTCCCTGTTCCACCAGAAATTCCAGGTGGATCACCGCCTGCCAAAACGCCCGGCCAAACAACACCACCGGGATGGGGCGGATCTTGTGGGTTTGGATCAGGGTTAGGACCTCAAACAGCTCGTCCAGGGTTCCCAGACCGCCGGGAAACACACATAGCGCCTTGGCGCGCATCAGGAAGTGCATCTTGCGGATGCTGAAGTAGTGGAACTGAAAGAGCAGGTCAGGCGTGATGAACGGATTGGGCGCCTGCTCGTAGGGCAGGCTGATGTTCAGGCCAATGCTTTTGGCGTGCATGTCCGCCGCGCCACGGTTGCCCGCTTCCATGATGCCACCGCCGCCGCCGGTGGTGATGACAAAATGGCAGGCTTCAATGGTCTGGCTGCAGCGGCTGACCATGGCGGCGAACTCACGGGCCACGGTGTAATAATGACTGAGTTTGGCCAGCGCCCGGGCTCGGCGCAGGACGTCGGCCGCCGCCGGGTCGGCCGGAGTGACGGCCGCCGCTTTTTCCGCCGCGGCCAGGCGTTCCTGGGCGGCGGCCGGATCGGGAATGCGCGCACTGCCGAAGAGGACGATGGTGGACTTGATGTTGTTCGCCTGCATCGCCACTTCCGGCTTCAGGAACTCCAGTTCCAGCCGGGCCGGACGGCAGGCGTCCGTCTTCAGGAACGCAACATCTTCATACGCCTTGAGTGGCTTGTCCATGACAGCTACGCCTTTTATTGGGCCGAACATCAATCTTCACCACGAAGACACGAAGATCACGAAGATAAATCGAAGATGTGTTTTCGTGCTCGTTTCGCCATTGGAACGCTTCGATCGAACTTCGCGTCCTTCGTGCCTTCGTGGTGAAGGATTTAATGTTACTGGGTACTAGGCTTTGGCGGCGGCATCGGCCATCAGGCGGCTGACCCGGCGGGTGAACTGGAGCAGGTCGTTGACCGGCTGGCCGGCGGTCAGCAGGGCCTGGTCGTGGAGCATGTCGGTGTAATCACCCAGCAACGTGCCCTGGCCGTCCCGCGCGGCCAAACCGGCCATGGCGCGGATGACGGGATGGGCGGGATTGATCTCCAGAATCCGGCGGGTTGGCGGCGCGTCTTTGTGCATCGCCCGGAGGATTTTCTCCATGTGCGCGCCCATGCTGTGCTCGTCGGCCACCAGGCAGCAGGCGCTCTCGGTGAGCCGGCGCGAGGCGATGATGTCCTTGACCTGTTCGCCCAAGTGCTGTTTCATGAAGGCCAGCAGCGGTTTCATCTCATCCTCGCTGGCCGCCGGTTGGTCGGTGGCGGCGTCCGCCTTGACCGGGGGCAGGTCGGCGGCACCGCCCTTGGTGACGGAGTGCAACGGCTTTCCCGCGTATTCGGTCAGGCCCTGCATGACCCAGTCGTCCACCGGATCGGTGAGCAGCAGCACGTCCCAGTTGGCGGCCCGGAACGCTTCCAAATGCGGCGCGTTTTCCAGCGCCTTGCGGCTCTCGCCACTGGCGTAATAAATAGCTTTCTGCCCCTCGGGCATGGCGGCAACGTATTCGGCCAGCGAGAGCAGGGCGCCCTCGGCCTTGGCGGCGGAGCCGAAAAGCATCAGTTCCTGAAGTTTTTCCCGGTTGGCGGCATCGAGGTGCATGCCTTCCTTGAGCACGGGGCCGAACGCCTTCCAGAACGTCTCGTACTTCTCCCGTTCCTTCTCCTTCATCTCGGTCAAGGTATCCAGCACCTTCTTGACCAAGTTGTTGCGGATGGACCGGATCTGCTTGTTGTCCTGAAGCAGTTCGCGGGAGACGTTGAGCGGCAGGTCGCCCGAATCCACCACGCCGCGCAGGAAGCGCAGCCAGGGCGGCAGCAGTTCCTCGCAATGATCGCTGATGAACACCCGGCGGACATACAATTG
The DNA here is from genome assembly GCA_903896595.1 of uncultured Lentisphaerota bacterium. Classification (GTDB taxonomy): domain Bacteria; phylum Verrucomicrobiota; class Lentisphaeria; order Oligosphaerales; family CAITYL01; genus CAITYL01. Next base: position 3,170 of record CAITYL010000044.1, on the reverse strand, counting down.
CAGGCCGTGCTGGCGGCGTTCCGGCGCCAGGAAATCAAAGGCCGCCGACTTGGGAATAAAGACCAGCGCGCGGAATTCCGTGGTCGCGCCCTCGACCTGCCAGTGCAGGGTGGCCAGCGGTTCGTCAAAGTCGTGGCTCAGGTGGCGGTAGAACCCGGCGTATTCCTCGGCGGTGATCTCGTTCTTCGGCCGTTGCCAAAGTGCCTTTTGCGAGTTGACGGTCTCCTCCTTCGGCGCCGACTTGCCGTCCTCGGCCGGGGTGGTGAGGACGATCGGGTGTTCGACAAAGTCGGAATAGGTTTTGATGATCTTGCGCAGTTTCCATTCCTCAAGGTATTCCGCCATGTCTTCCTTGAGGTGCAGGACGATCTCGGTGCCGCGCTCGGCCTTGGGCGCCTCTTCCAGTGTGTATTCTCCGGAACCGTCCGATTCCCAGCGGACCCCGGCGGCGGCCTCCGCATCGGCGCGACGGGTGTGCAGGACCACGCGGTCGGCCACCATGAAGGCGGAATAGAAACCGACGCCGAACTGGCCGATCAGTTCCGGCAGGGAGCTGCCCTTGCGTTCCTTGAGTTCGGCGAGGAAGCGGCGGGTTCCCGAACTGGCAATGGTGCCGATGTTGGCCTCGACCTCGGCGGCGTTCATGCCGATGCCGTTGTCGCGGATGGTCAGGGTGCGGGCGGCCTTGTCCGGGACCAGGGTGATCTTCGGATGCGGATCGGTGGCCAGCAAGTCCGGCGCGGACAGCGCCTCGAACTTGAGCCGGTCGATGGCGTCTGAGGCATTGGAGAGCAGTTCGCGCAGGAAAATGTCGCGATTCGAGTAGAGGGAGTGGATCACCAAGTCCAGCAGTTGCTGCACTTCGGTCTTGAACGGCTTGCGTTGGGTGGTCATGGGGATGATTCTAGTTGTTAAGGGTGGTTTTTTAGCGGATTCGGGTTTTCTTCCGGCGCCGATCCCAACCCGGGGGCACGCGCCGCGCACAACAGGAGGGGGCTACTATAACACGAAAAAACGCTCAGACCGGGGGCGCCGATTTGGCGGGGGTATGACAATTGAGCCGCTTGCAAAACCCACGGTTGCCTGGAATTTAGCGTCTAACGGTGATACGTGATGGAAAAAGTTCACACATCTTGGTCTGTCTCATGCGGCGATGCCCGCTTCCCTGCGCAGTTCGGCAAGCGTGTCGAGCAACTGGAAGCGCAACGCGTCAGCGCGATTTTTCTGCGGGCCTTGGCTGGCAGGGATTGGACGGGCGCTGGCGGCGAGAAGCGGCCGGATGATTTCACCGTTGAGCGCAAAGTATGCGCTTACCTGACGCACGCAGGCCGCCCTGACTTGGTATTTGCGCCGGCGGGGCGGTCGTCCTACCAGGCCCTTGCCCCTCAGCTTCTGCAGGTCGTACCGGGCCTGCGCGATGCTGTAGCCTGGCCGTCCGCCATGCTTGCGGACGCCCTCCAGGAGGTCGGCGGAACTAAAGCCGTCCGGGGCGGTCGAGAGAAGAGGCAGGAGCGAGAGGACGATACGGATGCGGGCGTTATGAAGGTTGATGCCCGCCAGTCGATGTCCTCCCGCCCCGCCAGGTTGACTCCACCGGTCGAGTTCATCGGGGCCGATGAAGGCAGCGTTCATGGCCTGGACATGATCCATGAAGTGCTTCAGGATGGTCCGCAGCCGGTCCATGATCGCCGGAATATTGGAAAGCGAACGCGCGCAGCGCAGCGCCTTTGCGTTGTTGACCGTGACCTCTGCCCGCAGGAGCCGTCCCGACTTGTCGTAGATCTTCAGTTTGAGGCCGCCCCAGATGACCGTGAGCGTGGTCAGGTCGTATACCCCCTGGACATTGCAACTCCTCTTTATGGCCATCGTCGGCCTTCCTTGAGGACGATGCTTGAAACCCAGGATGGTTTTGAGTTCTTCAAGGCCGAGGGCCCGGCGCGTGCGGTCGACCAGGGACTGGTAGATCTGGTCCAACGCGCCGCCGCGGTTGAAGACATAGTTCCGGCTGTACTCCATCTGGAATACGGAGTACTCATAATGAAAGCCGGTTTCCCGCTGCTCCGCCGTGGACAATCCGAAGCAGAGGCAGGCCGAGTAGATCCAGCGGTCAGCCAACGCCTTAATGGCCATGGGGGTTGCCGCCAGCTTCTCGCCCAGCGCCCCGACCCGGTTGAAGTCGGTGCCTTCAATGAAGCAATTGCCGTCCATCCTGACCTCAACCCCCCGTCGCGCCGCCTGGCGCCGAACCCATTCATGCCCATTGAGGATGACCATGGCGCCGAAGGGCGGATGGGCGCACATCCGGATCGTCACATGCCCCCATTCACAGTCCATGATGTGAAAGAACAAATGCCGGACGCAATGCCATTTCTTGGGCCGGTACAATTTGATGATATACCCTTTCTCCCGGTGGCGCTCGACATGCCACACCGGTGCCGGAGCCATGCTTTTCTGGACCAGGAACAGCCCCGTGAACGCCGGGTCGCGGGGAATGAAGGATGCCGCCGAATCCCCCTTGCGTTCCCTCGTCGCGGTGTCCTCAAGCGGAATATTCCGCTTGCGGCAAAACCCATGCACACGCCGGACCATGGCACCGGCCAGATCGGCAATGTGTTCGCTGGTCAGACCGGCGTCTTTCCCGAACAGGTTCCGCCAGAATACCCTGAACCCGCCCGCGGACTGCAGGACCGGGTTATACGCCAGAAACACCAGACGGTCCGGACAATCGTACAACCCGAGCAGGTGTTCGGCGTAGTGCTCATGGAATTCGTCCCGGAAATTCATTCGTACACCCTCACTTCATGCCTGCCGACGACAGCGGCGACCATCCGCACCCTGCCAGTACGCATCACGATGAACCAGAACGTAAAACCATTTCCCGTTGTCCGCAACGCGGACCGTTTTTTCCCGGCGCAGTCCGGGAAAAAAAGTAGAATTTAGAAGCCAGAATTTAGCATGAAACGCGAACGTCTTCTGTAGCAAAGGGCTTGCAGCCTGCCAGGTCGAAAACGTGCTGCTCGAAGAGCGCGATGCAATCGCTTTGCTACAAGACCGAACACCGAATGCCCCACCGGCACAATGGAGTTTTGCAAGAACCTTAATTATGTCAGTCGGGGCCACCCTTTTGGAAAAGGGTGCTCCCCCCGCGCTCCGCGCTTCGCAGTCCCGGC
>CAITYL010000043.1 GCA_903896595.1 uncultured Lentisphaerota bacterium | reverse complement strand
CTGGCTATTGAACAGGAGGCCGCAGAGGCCACAGAGACGTTTTTATACGTTCTCTCCTGATTTCTCCTGTTCAACGTCATGAATAATTCAGGCTAGTACCTTGTAAAACTTAAAATTTCGGATTCACCACGAAGACGCGAAGAGCACGAAGATAAAGCGAAGATGTGTTTTGGGCGCTCATTTTACCATTAAAACGCTTCGATCGAACTTCGTGTTCTTCGTGCCTTCGTGGTGAAGATTTAAGCTTTACTGGGTACTAAGGTCCGTTGCGTGGCCAAATGTTCGGCGATCCGTTTTCGTGCCAGAGGCGTGTCCCGCGCCGCAATGGCGGCCACCAGGGCGCGATGCTCCCGATGGGTGGCGGCATTGATCTGTCGCGTTTTCGCCGGCGTGCGTGCGCCGGCCGTTTTCTCCCCTTCTTCGGCGAGTATGAAAAATTTTCGCAGTACACCGCTGAACTCCGTCAGCAGCGGGCTGCGCGCGATGTGCGCCAGCGTCTGATGAAAGCCAATGTCCAGCGCCCGCATTTTCCCGGCGCTCTGGGTCTTTTCCATCGTTGCGATCACGGCCTCAAGCTGAGCGATATCCTCTTGGGTCGCCCGCTCCACCGCCAGGTCGATAATGCCAAGTTCAATGGCCAGGCGGGCATCCTTCAAACAGTGCCAGTCCCTGACACTCGGGGCCAGGTGGGACTGATATTTTTCCATGAACGCCCCCAAGGTGAAATCGGCGACGAAAATGCCCTTGCCGACCTTCATCTCGATGATGCCCACCGCCTCCAACCCCTTCAGCGCCTCCCGAACCACCGTCCGGCTGCACGCCAGCATGGCCGCCAGTTCCCGGTCCGGCGCCAGCTTGGCCCCGGGGGCCAGCTTCCGCCCCCGAATGTGATCAAGGATGGCCTCCTTGACCAACTCCGAGCCTTTTTTTCGCGTGATCGGATTTAACTGCATAATGGGTCCTACCATACTACCAATTTTCAGGGCCGCAACAAATCAAAAAGTTCGGATTCGTGACCGTTTTGTCAAGACGATGTTGGGAACCCCCTTTTGAGGAAAGGCGGTTCCCAAACCCTCCGTCAAACCTGTTTGTGCCTTCTTGCGGATTCCGCAGGCCGCCCCGGTGCCCCAGTCGTGGATGGTCGCACTGGAGCGGCCTGCGAAATCCGCAAAACGAAACAAAAGTTTTAGGAAGGGGGGTGCAGAGTGAACATGTGAACGACCCGGCGGAGCCGGGACTGCGAAGCGCGGAGCGCGGGGGGAGCACCCTTTTCCAAAAGGGTGGCCCCAATATCATCGTCAGTCCTGACGTTCAAAGACGTAGAGCATGGCGCTGTAGGCGGGCATGGGGAAACTGAGTGTGAGCTTGCCGTCGGCGGCGGTGAGTAGGCCCAGGTTTTCCGGCTTCAGCTCACTCTCGCGGTTGATCCGGTCGACAATGGCCGGATCCCGGACGCACTGGGCCTGGGTCAGTTGCCGCTGCTGGGCCAGGTACCAGGAATTGGCCTTGGTTGCGGACAGCTCATAGCGGGTGACCTTGAACCGCCTGCCCAGTCCGGCCGGCTGCACGGTGAGGGCGACGGCCGTGGTGTAGTTCGCCGTTGAGGCGACATCGAAGCTGTAAACCAGAACCTTGATCTCACGCTCCGTCACGGTGGCCAGGGCATACACCGGCTCCACGTCGGCCTCGGCGCTGACCCGGATTCCGCCGGTCAGCCGTCCCATCAACTGGTAGGCCCGGCAGACCGGGGTGAAAATGCCATGGAAGGTGATGACGGTGGCCTGACCGCCGAATTCCGGCGCCGTGGCCTCTTCCGCGGGGGGGTACTTGGCGAAATAGATCGGCGAGTGAAAGAAGAAGGCCATGAGGTCGACGCCGAGCCGCTCGGAGAAGTTGCCCATGTGCAGGGTGGCCACGGCCTGGATGTGGTTGTTCATGTCATGGGGGATCTCGGCGCCGCTCCAGTGGCCGTCGAAGAAGATCGGGGTGTACTCGGTGTTGAAGAGGCGGAGCGTTTTGCCGGTCATCTCTTCATAGCGTTTGATGTAGCCCTTGTAGCGCAGGATCTGGTCCTCGCCCTGGCGCCAGGAGATGTCGGAGTGGCCGCCACCGAGATAGCCGTGGTAGCTGATGGCATCGATTTTGGTGCCGATCTTGCCGGTGGCGAAATTGACCCCCTTGGCGCAATGCTCCAGCATCGGCTCGATGTAATCTTCCGGCGGGCCGCTGGGACCGGCGATAAAGATCTCCGGCAGCGCCCGGGTGGCGCCGGCGACGGTGTAGTCCTGCATCTTGATGAACTCCTCGCGGCACTGGTCGCGCTTGCCGGGGAGGCCGTGGAACTCCGGCTCGGTGCCCGGTTCGTTGCCGGTCTCGAAGATCCAGGTCTTGACTTCGGCGGCGCCATAGGTGTCAATGAGGAACGTGATGAAGCGGTAATTGAGTTCCTCCCACAGTTTATAATCGCGCGGGGCATAGTTTCCCCGCCCTTCCCACGCCAGCGCCTTGGGGACAGTTTCCAGGCCGATGATCGGCTTGACGCCGCCGACCAGGATCTCCTTGTCCAGCATGTACTTGATGCTAGAGAAGTCGGTGGTCATGCGGCCGTCGGGACCGATGGTGCAAACGGGACCGAACGGTTGGTCGTTTTCCGGATAATGCGTCCGGTTGGCGCCGAAGCTGACCTTCCAGTTGCCCTGCGGATCCTTGATTGCCGTGCAGAGGTTGGTGCTGTCATAGATGTGGTGGACGCGGACGTACTTGAAGCCCAGCTTGGTGCGTTCCTGCAGCCAGCGGCCCGGCCCCTCGACGAACGGGCCGGCGGTGCCGATGCTCGGGGAATAAACGCGGTCGGCGTTGTGGTGGTCCACGGCGTTCAGCGGACTGGTGAACCCGGCGCCTTTCTGGCCGCAATCAACGGTGACCGTTGCCTTGGCCGTGTTCTTCGGGCGGATGGGCAGCGCCTGGTATTCGGTGGGGACGTCGATGCGCAGGGCGTCGAACCAGGCGCGGCCTTTGGATCCGCCTTCCAGTCCGAATTCCCATTGGGCATATTTGGCGCCGGCCGGTACCGTGATCTCGCATTCCTGACGCTTCCAGGCGGTATTGCCCGAGACGGCGGCCACCTCGACCACGGCGAGGCTCTGCCGTTGGTCATCCAGCAGGCGGATGCGGGCGAAGGCCTGGCCGGTGGCGACGCCTTCCGTGCGGATGGCCAGCGAGGCCTTGGCGGAGTGGCCGGAAAGAGGACCGGCGTTGGAGCGGATGATGCCGTCGCCCGCGACGCGGAGGGAGGCGAGCCGGTCGGCCGCCTGGTCGGTCACGCAGATGATGTCCTTCTTGAGGCGCCCGTCGGGGAACTCGAAGCCGTTTGGAATGGTCTCCAGGTCGTAGCGCACCTCAAACGAGCCGTTTTCCGTGATGTTGACGGTTCCGGCCACCTTGCGGACCGTGATGGGTTCCTTCCAAATTTTGATATCCGAGAACCAGGCCTCCGAACCCTTGTGCGCCCAGGAACAGATGAGCGGGCGGACCGTGGTCGTGGTCTCCTTCAGCGGAAACAGCGTTTCCCGCAACGGTGTTGTCGTCCAATCCTGGTTGCCCTCCTTGTAGAGACCGTAATGATACATGCCATACCAATCGCCGTTGAGCTCGTCCTTGGCGTTGTATTGCACCAGGGCGTAACCGAGCCCGTAACACCAGGGAAGGTTGCTGTCCGCCTTGGGAATAAAGGAATAGTTTTTGATCTTGACCCGGACGGACATGCGGTATTGGTAGCCAGGCTCGGGTTTGAGCACCAGTTTGGACTGGAGCCGCGTGTCGTCATAAAGGTGCAACACGTTCTTGCCGGTGGCCGGATCCTTTTCGATGACCGCCTTGCCCCGCTCGGTTAACTCCCAGCCGGGAATGCTGCCGTCGGTGGCGGTCTGCGCAAAGTCCGGGTTATAGCCGGCCAGCAAATTCTTGGGGTCGCCGGCCTGGGTTGTGACGGTGCCGGCCGCCAGCAGCGCGGCAGCGGCACATCCCCATGACCAGTTGCGGGTAAAGCGGAGGCGTTGGGTGAGTTGGATCATGTTTCGTTTTCCTTATTTCAATGGCTCTTGCAAAGCTTTGTTTTGCCGTCGTGGTGTTCGGTGTTTGCTCGGGTGTGATGTACCTTGGGAGCCGCCCGTCCTCGGGCGGCCGAACCCGTTCTCGTCGAAGACGCGCGAAAGAATTGCAAAAGGGCGGAACTGGGGGGCACGCCGTCGCTGTCCGCCCGAGGACGGGCGGCTCCCGGTCTTGAAAAAACGCCGATCCTATCTTCGGAACGGGTGTACTTTCGACTTTCTGCTGGTTTTGCAAGAGCATCTTCAATTTAACCTTCGTGCTCTTCGTGTCTTCGTGGTTAATTCGAACGTTTAACTTCGGCAAGGTACTTCCATAAGCGTGCGTACGATTCGGCCGTGTAGTAGCCGTGGCCGCTGAGGGGGTAGGTCAGGATTTCCTTGGGCGCCCGGATGGCATTGAACACCGCATAGATGCCGGAGGGCGGGCAGGTGGTGTCGATCAGGCCCGCGTCAAGATAGGTTTGCGCCTTGATCTCTGGCGCGAAATTGACCAGGTCGAAGTAGGGCGCGGTCTTGGCGATGGCGGGATCCGCCGGCTGGCCGTCCCGGTAGGCGACCCATCCCGGCCAGCCGGCCTTCAATCCGCCCGCGTTGCCGGAGAGATTGCACAGGCCGGGCACCAGTACCGCGCAGAAAGTCACCTGCGGATCCAGCGCGGCCCCGGCCAGCGCCTGCGCGCCCCCCTGGCTGCTGCCCCAGGTGACCAACGTCCGGCCGTCCCATTCCGGCTGGGCCTTGAGAAATTGGAGCGCCCGCGCCACCCGCAGGAACATGCCGCGGAAATAGCAGGCGTCGCGGTCACCGGCGCCAACCCCCGGATAGCCGGCCAGTTCCCCGGCTTCCAGTTGCCGGTAATACTCGGCCGGTTGGCCGTTGGCAATGCCGTGGGCATTGATATCCATGGCCAGGGCGTTTTGGGCCATCCAGTCCACCCGGTTGGCGCTGCGCACCCCGGCCCCCTGCAGACACAGGATGGCCGGCAGCGATTTCGGTTTGGCGCCGATGGGGCGGGAATAGTAGCCGCTGACCGGCCGCCCGCCCGGGCAGGCCAGTTGGACATCAAAGGTCTCCACCCGGCCGTTGAGGTCGGCCTGGGGCGCGACCGAGGTCAGGACCGGGTTCATGGGCAGCGCGGCCAGTTCTTGGCGTTGGGCGCGCCAAAACGCGGCAAAGTCGGCGGGACAGGGCAAAGGCGCCTTGATGTCCAACGGCGAAAAACCAGCTCCGGCACGGGCGGTTGTCGCTGCCCCTGAGACATCGTGATAAGTCGCCGTCACCAGAACAAAGCCCGGCCGGTCCATGGTGACGGTGACAGCAACCGGCACCACCTGGGTGGCGACAGGGATGGTTTGCGGTGGCGCATGTTCTTTGGCGATGGCGACCTCAACCGTCTTGCCGGCCACCGGTTTTCCCGCGGCATCCAGCAGGCTCAGCCGGAAGGCGGCGGCTTCCCCCACTTTATAGAGGGCCGTTGGCCGGTCCGTGACGAGCACGACGGAAAGGGCCTGGGCCACTGCGGGCGTGGCCTGACCGCCGGCCGCGCCGGATACGGCGGCTGGCAAGCACAGGCACATCAACAACCCAAAACCGCGAAAAATCAGACGCATTCATTCTCTCCAGCGGTATTAATTTTCTGTGAGATCACACATGGCCTTGGTGATACCGGGCTTTTGACGGCCTTCAACATGCCCGTCGCACAGGGCCATATTGGCCTTGTTGCTATGAAGCAGGCCGGCGATGCCATCGAAGCCCGACCCCACCACGCTTCCCTGGATGGCCGCATAACCGGTGGTGGCGCCGGTCTGCTGGCCGACAAACCCGACCGCCTGCTCAAAGGGGGAAGAGAGAAAGCCGTCAATGGTGTAAATGCGCTGGGATGGGCTGGAGATGGCGCTGAGCTTGATGTAACTGCAAGTCCCGCCGGTGTTGTCGTTCTCATCATTGTAGCACCACCAGTTGGAGTCGTTGCGGATGCGGTAATAACTGAATTGCCGCACAGTGGAGGCCGGCAGTGGGACGAGTTGGGTGGCGGTGGGGCAGTTCCAAATCTCGCGGGCGGTGGTCTTGACGGTGGCGTCCCACAGCGCATAGGACGGGCCCACATATCCCAGGATGGTGAGCCGTTGCGGCCACCACTGGCCGGGGTTGCGATTGGGGTCGTAGGCGCGCGGGAGACAATCGTCACAGTCGGCGGCGTAGCTGAGCGAGCCCAGCATGATCTGCCGCTGGTTGCTGATGCAGATGGCGCTCTTGGCGGTTTCCCGGGCGTTGCGCAGGGCGGGGAGCAGCATGGAGGCCAGGATGGCGATGATGGCGATCACCACCAGGAGTTCGATCAGGGTGAACCGGCTGGTTTTCATGGGGCGCCTCGCGGTTCCGGAATCAGTGACGCAACGGCCGCATTTAAGAAACATGTTTCTATGCCCATTATAACCCGTTTCCAGAACCTGTCAAGGGCGGGCGAAAAATGCCGGGGCTGTCGGATTCAACCGCTTAGCCTGGATTATTCATAACCAAAGGACGATGTCTATTGTAGCAAAGCGATTGCATCGCGCTCTTCGAGCTGCCACGTCCCGATTGGGCGGGCTGCAAGCCCTTTGCTACACTCCTGAACAATCCAGGCTAACTGGCAACCGGCGCCAGGTCGAGGGTCTCACCAGGGGCGGTGGTGAACGCCAGGCGGTCGCCGGTGAGCGTTTCCGTCGCCCGCCCGTTGCGGTGGAGATGGACCGGCCGGCCGGGCCAGGGGGATTGCAGCGTGACCGGGCGGCCCCGTTCGCTGACCAGCCGAACCGGGCCGATAACACCGCCCCGGCATTCGGCGGAGACTAGGAAGGCGCCGGCCGCCCGCAGGTTTTGGAATCCGGCGTCCCGGTTGCGGGGCCAGACCGGGAACAACCGCAACACCCCCTCATGGCTCTGCAACAGCATTTCATTCACGGTGTTGGGGACGAGGCTGCAATTCTCGATGCCATGGGGGTTGTCGCGGATGAAGCCGTTGGGCTGGCCAATTTCTTGGATCATGGCGCGCAACTGGGCCAGCAACCGTTCCCCGTCGTAGCCGACGCGGGCGGCGCACGGATAGAAACTGTTCATGCCGTTGCTGTCGCGCCAGGCGTTGAGGGCGTCGATGGTGTTGCGGGCAATATCGAGCAGGCGGGGCGGGCTGTCCAGGCCGATGGCGCCGGCCGGATAGAGGTGTTGGATGGCCAGGGTGTTGCCAGGATTGGCTTCCATGCCGCGTTCGCTCAGACGGAACACCGTTTTGCCGTCACGATCATAGGTGGGAAAGTCGCTGAGATGCGCCAAGATATGCCGCCATTGGGCATGACGGTCGCCGTCGCGGCCCAGTTCGGCGCCCAGGTCCAGCGCCAGCTTAAATACCATCCGGGTCAGCCCCAGCGACAGAATCGGGTTAAAGTCCGGGCCGCTGCATTCGTGGATGGCGTCGGTGTAGATGACGTACCGGCCGTCTTCGAACTTGAGGTAGTCTTCCCAGAAGTCGGCGACCTCGCGCACGAACGGGTAGATGGTGGCGCCGTAGGCCGGGTCATAACTGTGGTACCAGTGCGCCGCCAAGTTGACGGCGCAGTAGGCGGCATTGCTTTTCTGGCCGTAGAACAGCGATTCCTTCTCATATTCCTTGGACACACAGTACTCGTTTTGCGGGTGGTACTGCGTGGTGTCGCTGCCCTTGGGGCCGATGCCGACGGGATAGTAGATGCCGCGGATGCCGAGAATTTCCCGGCAGAACCAGCGGCCGCGCTCCATGAAGTCCAGGAGCGGCGCGTGGTAGACCAGTGCCTGTTCCAGATGGTTGCTGGAGTAGAGGCCGTAGAACGGCGCCTGGTAGTTGTAGTTCAGGTGGTAATCGCCGCCCCACTCCGGCTCGTCCGTGGTCACCCAGGTGCCGAAGATGCAGGGCGGGAACTCGCGGTCGCGGCAGCAGCTGCCCATGACGTACTGGGACAGGCAGTAGCGCTGCTCGAGGACGGGGTCATCCAGTTCCACCAGCGACCGGCTCCAAAACTCCTGCCACCAGGCGGCGTGCGGAGTCCGCAGGGCGGCGGCGTTCCCCTCCGCCAGGGCGATGGCGGCGTTCAGGTAATCGTCGTTTTTGAAGCGGCTTTGGACGCCGATCGCGAGGACCACCGGGTGGCCGGGCTCCAGTTGGAATTTCAAGCCGTTGGCGCCGTGAACGGCCAAGGCACAGGCCGCTTCCACCTGGAGCGGGGGGCGGGCCGGCAGGTTGCGGGTCCACCAGTGGCAGCGGCCGGTTTGGCTGGTTTTGGTTTCCGATTCCGGATGGACGGCCGGGGCCAATTCAAGATCAACCGCCAGGCCGGTGCCAGTGGCCGTGAGCTCAATGAATAGGGTGTTCTGGGTGGCGGCGACCCAAGAGGTCATGATTAACGTGGTGTCATCCTTACGGAACGTGGCGGTGGTAACCGCGTCCCACAGCCGCTGTTCGACCCGGTAGGAGGCGCCTTGCAACTGCGGCATCCGCAACGCCAGACTGCCGAGGTGGCGCGGGCCGTCATTGTATTGCCCGGTCAGTTTCCAGAAGTCGTTTTTGGCCAGCCAAAACCGGGGACACTCGGGCGGGCCGCCGAGACAGGCGCCAAGGTCGCCGTTGCCGAGCAGCGGGCCGTCAACCGCGGTTCGGCAGGGAACCCGTTGCGGCGGTACGGTGAAGACGGCGACATGCCGGGAAAGGATCTCTTTGGCGTGCATCATGGGGCGATAGTATAACCATTGATGAGGTTGGGGCCACCCTTTTGGCAACGGGTGCTCACGTTGCGGCTTCCGCAGGCCGCCCTCGCACAACAGGCCACAGCTGGGACAGCAGGGCTGCCTGCGGAATCCGCAAGCCGGGTTGTTTTTTCGTATTGGCGAAATACGGTGAAAGGTTCCGTATTTCATTCATAACCCGGGGGTTTCAAGCCGCTGAACCACACGCCGGGCCACGACCGTCATTGAGTACAGCGTTTATGAGTTTTGCCTATAAAGATGAAGGCGAGCGCGCCCGGGTGATGCAGGGCGTCCGCCGTTTGGTGGTCAAGGTCGGGACGCGCCTGCTCGCCGACATGCCGGGCGTCTCCGCCGCCCAGCGCATTCAGGAGTTGGTGGACCAGATCGCCATTCTGCGGCAGCGCGGGCTGGAGGTGATTCTGGTCTCCTCGGGCGCGATCGGCGCCGGCATGGGCGCACTGAACACCACCCGGCGCCCCACCCTGATTCCGGCCCTGCAAGCCCATGCCGCCGTCGGCCAATGCCGCCTGATGTATCTTTATGAAACGGCCTGTGCCAAGCATGGCTTCGTCTGCGGCCAGCTCCTGCTCACCGCCGAGGATGTGCGCCGCCGCGAGCGCAACCTGAACATCTCCTGCTGCCTGGACGAGTTGCTGACCCGGGGCGTGCTGCCCGTGATCAATGAAAACGACTCCGTCAGCGTGCATGAGATCAAGTTTGGCGACAATGACACCCTGGCCGCCTTGGTTGGCACCATGACCTGCACGCCGATCACCGTGTTGCTCACCACCATCGACGGCATGCGCGAACGCACGGAGACGGGGCTGGGCGAGCGCCTGTCGGTGATCCACCGGCTCACCCCCCGCCTCCGGGCGATGGCCGGCGGCACCGACGGCAACAAATTCTCGGTCGGCGGCATGGCCACCAAGCTAGGCGCCGCCGACTTGGTCACCAAGGCCGGCGAAGCGCTGTGGATCGCCGACGGCCATGACTTCTCCGTGCTCTCCCGGATCGCCGACGGCGCCGACACCGGCACCCTGTTCCTGCCACCGGCCAACACCCAGCGCATGCCCAGCCACAAACGGTTCCTGGCCTTTTGCGCCACTCCCGCCGGCGACCTGGTCCTGGATGCGGGCGCCGCCCGCGCCATCCATGAGCAGGGCCGCAGCCTGCTGCCCAGCGGTGTGCGCGAAGTCCGCGGCGCCTTCAAGGCCGGTTCCACGGTGCGCCTGCTCGGTCCGGACGGCACGGAAATCGCCCGCGGCATCTGCAATTTCAGCCAGCCGGAACTGGATCACATCAAGGGCCATCACTCCAACGAGGTTGCCGCCCTGCTCGGCCACGAGGGCTACGAAGAAGTCGTCCACCGCAACCGCCTGGTGCTCACCGCGGACTAGTACAACGCATACTGCGTTAGGATGAAATCTCAACTTTTTTACAACCGCAGATTGACGAATATTGAGGTCCGAATAACGAAGGAAATCTGATGAAGGACAGCAACGACCTCAAGATTCTGCGGTTCAACATTCGGCAATCTGCGGTTTAATTCATTTTTCACCCTAACGCGGTATAAAGCTTAAATCTGCTCCAAGGAAAACTCCCTCATGAGCGCCAATCAAGACCACCAGGCCGAGCTGCTCGAACTGGGCCGCCGCGCCAAAACCGCGGCCCGTCAGCTCGCCCAGCTTTCCGCCTCGCAGAAAAACCGCTGTTTGGAAGTCATTGCCGACCGGCTGATGACCGAGCAAGAACGGATTTTGGCGGCCAATGCCGAAGATCTGGAACTTGGCCGGATAAAGGGGTTGAACAACGCCCTGTTGGACCGGCTGAAACTGACCCCCGCCCGCATTGAGGAAATGGCCCGCGGCCTGCGCGCCCTGGTCGGCCTGCCCGACCCCATTGGTCGCGTGGATTCCTCCTGGCTGCGCCCCAACGGCCTGGAAATCCGCCGGGTGCGCGTCCCCATCGGCGTCATCGCCATCATCTACGAAGCCCGACCCAACGTCACCGTGGACGCCGCCGGCCTCTGCCTCAAGGCGGGCAACGCGGTCGTCCTGCGCGGCGGGTCCGAAGCGATCCACTCCAATCTTTGCCTGGCGGCGATCATGCAGGCCGGCCTGGATGCCAGCGGCGCCCCGGACGGCGCCGTGCAGGTGGTGCCCTGGACCGACCACGCCTGCGTCAAGCAGCTGCTCAAGCTGGACCAGTACATTGACCTGGTCATCCCCCGCGGCGGCGAAAGCCTGATCCGCGCCGTGGTCGAGAACTCCACCATCCCGGTCATCAAACACTACAAGGGCGTCTGTCACATTTACGTGGACCAAGCGGCCAATCAGGAGATGGCGCTCAAGATCATTGACAACGCCAAATGCCAGCGTCCCGGCACCTGCAACGCCGCGGAAAAGGTCCTCATCCATCGTGACCTCGCCACCGCCTTCGCGCCGCGCCTGGCCGAACTGTTCCACCAACGCCAGGTCGAGATGCGCGGGGACCCCGCCTTTTGCCAGCTTGTGCCCGACGCCAAGCCCGCCACGGCCGAGGATTGGACCACCGAATATCTGGACCTGATCATCACCGTCGCCGTGGTGGATTCATTCGAGGACGCGGTCGCCCATATCGCCACCTACGGTTCGGCTCACAGCGACGCCATCATCACCCAAGACAAGGACGCCGCCATGCGCTTCACCGAACAGGTGGATTCCGCCGCCGTCTACGTCAACGCCTCCACCCGCTTCACCGACGGCGGGCAGTTCGGCATGGGGGCAGAGATCGGAATCAGCACCGACCGGATTCACGCCCGCGGTCCCATGGGACTGGAAGAATTGACCTCCTACAAATACATCGTCCTGGGCAACGGCCAAGTCCGAGCCTAGCCTGAATGATTCACCATCATTCGATTAACCGCAGATTGCCGAATATCGAACCGCAGAATATTGAAGTCATCACCAATACCGCGGCGAATTTACTTCATGATTCGGACCTCAGCATTCGGCAATCTGCGGTTTAATGGTAATGGGCTGGGATAAAAATAAAAGACGAGAGTACGCACACACCAAGGAGATGCATCATGACCCAAGCGCCCCCCGTCGCCAACCGAGGCTGGCTGGTCCTGTCCGCCGCCGTGGGCATTAATCTGATTCTGGGCTCCCTGTACGCCTGGGGCGTCATCGCCAAAGTGCTGGCCGATCCGAAGGGGCCCTGGCACTGGAACAAAACCGACGCCGCGCTGCCGTTCACCGTCTCCACCGCCGCGTTTGCCCTGACCATGATTTTCGCGGGCCGGGCCCAGGACAAGATCGGGCCGCGCTGGGTGGCCATGCTCGGCGGCGCCATGTTCGGACTAGGCCTGTTCCTGTCCGCGTTTGCCACCACGCCACTCCTGATGATGCTCACCTACGGCCTGGCCGGCGGCATCGGCATCGGCCTGTGCTATTCGGCCACCACGCCGCCCGTCATCAAATGGTTTCCGCCCGGCAAAAAGGGCGTGATTACGGGCATCGTGGTGAGCGGGGTGGGCCTGGCGGCCGTCTATGTCTCGCCGCTGACCCAGCTCCTGCTGGAAAAGACCGGCGTGTCGCACACCTTCATGATCCTGGGCGTGGGCGCCATTATCCTGATCCTCCTGTTCACCCAATTGCTGGCCAATCCGCCCCCCGGTTATGTGGCGTCCGCCGCAACGCCGGCGCCAGCGGGGGCGGCCGCCCCCGCCCGGCCCGCCGCCGGGCCGCGCGTCGAGCTCGACTGGCATGAAATGCTGCGGCAACGCCGCTTCTACCTGTTGTGGGCCATGTTCGTTCTGGCGGCATCGGCCGGACTCATGATCATCGCCCACGTGGCCATCATCGCCAAGGAGCAGGCCGGCTGGAAATGGGGCTTTGTGCCCATCGCCACCCTGGCCATCTTCAACACCCTCGGGCGCGTGGCCAGCGGCTTCCTCTCCGACCGCTTCGGCCGGCCGCGGACCATGGTCCTGGCCTTTCTCTTGCAGGCGCTCAACATGTGCCTGTTCAGCTATTACACCACGCCCGAACTGGTGGTGTTCGGCGCGGCCTTTGCGGGACTCTGTTACGGCACCATCTTCACCCTGATGCCGGCCGCCACGGCCGACTTCTACGGTGTGCGCAACCTCGGCGTCAACTATGGCCTGCTGTTCACCGCCTTCGGCGTTGCCGGCATCACCGGCCCTCTGCTGGGCGGCCGGGTCCGCGACCTCTGCGGCACCTACGGGCCGTCCTACGCCATCTCGGCCTGCATGCTGCTGGTGGCGGCCGTCCTCGCCATGCTCAGCAGCACCGCCCGGCCCAAGGCTGGGTTAGGCTGAAGGCTGTTAGACTGAAGGCTGTTAGGCTGAAGGTGTTATTTCCTTCAGCCTGACAGTCGTCAGCCTTCGGCCGATGTAACGCCACGGTTCCGCCCGGGAACGGACGGCTCTTGGTGGTGCGCGAAACGCCGTTACCGGTTCGCGCTCCGGCGCTATATTTACCGGCTGGCCACCCCTTGGGGGAGCCACCGTTTGCTCCGCCGCCATTCCGTCACCGGGTCCTTGTCACATGTTCTCCCGCTTTTTCGGCGAGTTGCGCCACCGCTTGGGGCGCCTCGACTATACCCAAATGTTGTTCGCCGGCGTGCTGGTGGCGATCGGCGTGGTGACCATTTATAGCACGGGCCAGCAGGCGGGCGGCCACTTCGCCGATTACTGGCAGCGGCAACTGCTGTGGATCGGGGTGGGCGTGGTGGTCTTTTTCGTGACCAGCCTGATCAACCATGAATGGCTGGGCCGCCACGCCTGGATCTTGTATGGTGTCGCGCTGATCCTGCTGGCGCTGCTCCTGCCCTTTGGCCGCACCCTCAACGGCGCCCGCAGCTGGCTGCCGCTGGCCGGGGTCACCCTGCAACCGTCCGAGTTTGCCAAACCGGCCACCCTGCTGCTGCTGGCCTGGCTGGCCGCGCGCCCGAGCTTGCGCCTCAACCGCATCCACCACATCGTGCCGCTCCTGGCCGTGGTGGCGGTGCCGGCCGTCTTCATCGGCCTGCAGCCCGACTGGGGGACAGGGCTGGTGTTTCTGACCGTGACCGCCGTCATCCTGTTCCTGGCCGGCCTGCCCTGGCGCTGGATTCTGCTGGCGGCCCTGGCGGTCATCATCATCACCCCCATCGCCTTCAGCACCGTCCTCTCCAAAAAACAACGCGAACGCATCACCACCTTTATCACCCCCGGCCAGGACCTTTCCGACACCGGCTGGAACGCCCATCAGTCCCTGCTGGCGGTGGGCAGTGGCGGCCTCAAGGGCAAGGGCCTCATGAAAGGAACCCAGCACGTGCTCGGCTTCCTGCCGCGAACCGTGGCGCCGACCGATTTCATCTTTTCCGTCATTGGCGAGGAACTGGGTTTCCTCGGCGCCGCCAGCATCGTGTTCGCCTACATTGGCCTGCTTTACCGCTGCCTGCGCGCCGCAGCACGGGCGCCCGACGACTTTGGCGCCTACCTGGCCGGCGGCGTGGCCGCCCTGCTCTTCACCCACGCCTACATTAACATCGGCATGACCATTCACGCCGCGCCGATTATCGGCATTCCCCTGCCGCTGGTCAGCTACGGCGGCTCCTTCATGGTCAGCACCCTCCTCTGCCTCGGCCTGGTCCAGTCCGTCTACCGCAACCGACAATAAGCCTCCAACTGGGGCCGGTAGGCATCACCGGGTGAGCGCGCCGTAAATCAGCGTGCTGGCAAGGTAGCCCGTCAGCTCTCCGGCCTCGGTGCCGGGAGCGCCATTGGTCGCCAGCACCTGCTCCTCCGTGCAACGGCCAGCCGCCGTGTCGAAAACCAACCGGATCGTGGTGTAGCCGTCGGGGCGCAGCGAACTCTTCCAATATAGGGTGAGGCGAACGGCAAACTGCCGGATATCCCCGATGCGGTTGGTCGGCAAGCCCTGCTTCCAGGCAGTGATGGTGACCTCCTGAACCGCAACGCCAGTGACGGTGCCCGTCGGGTGCAGACTGTCAAACAATTTTTGCCGGTTCTGCTCGAAGGCCGTCTGCAGCCGGTCCTGAATCACCGTTTCGACCCGCCGATGACTCCCCGCCACCGGCCACGACTCATGCACCACCGCCGCCACCAGCACCAGGAGAAAAACCAGAAACATACAACAACTAACCGGCTGGCCCTGTCTCATATTCCGTTCCACCAGGCGCAACCCCGGCGGCGGCCCTCCCTCCTGCCTGTCCGATGCCGTGAACCGACCGCGTGGTCGGCGAACGCGTCATGCAGGCAACCGCGAATATCACGCCCGTGGCCGGAACTTGCAAGGGTTACGGGTACCGCCCCAATTCCAACCCGCGGCGAACAAAATGGGCATAGGTCTCATAGGTGACGTTGGAGGGAATCGAATGGTCACTGTGCAGGACATAACCGCTCCCCTGCATGAGCACCGGCACCCGCTTCTCCAGTTCACGGTCCACCGTGCTCAGATCATTGCCGTAGAGGCAGCGCACATCGATGCCACCAATCAACGCCAAACGGTCGCCAAACTCGCGTTTGATCTTGCACGAGTCCATCCCCGCCTTAACCTCCATCACCTGCAGGGCGTCCATGCCGGCGGCCATCAGGTCCGGAATCAGCGGCTCGACAAACCCGCAGGAGTGAACGATCACCGGCAGTCCCAGGCTATGCGCAAAATCAAAGGTCTTCCGGTGCCCCGGCATCACCAGCTCGCGGTACATCTCCGGCGACATGAACGGCCGTTCCTTGAAGCCCATGTCCTCATAATACCAGATGCCGTCCGGCTTGCCTTCTTCGGCAAACAACGTCTCTTGCAGCTGGACGACCAGGTCGGAATAGGTCGCCACCATCTCTTGAATCCATTCGGGCTCAAGCGCCATGCCCGCCAGCATGTGCTCATGCCCGCACACTGGATGCATCAGTTCGAACACATTGACCCCGCTCCAGCAGAAAAACTGCCGCCGTTGCGCGGCCCGCGCCCGCTCTTCACGATACCCCTTGAAATTGATGCGGCGCCGGTCGAACTTGAGAATGGGCGCGATCCACTGTTTCCAGTCGGCGTACGTCTTGACCGTGAAATCCACATGCTCCGGCGTACCGTCGCGCATCTTGTTTTGGCGCAGGATGGCGCCGTTGCCGTCCTTGGACAGACGGCTCTCCGCGTTCTCTTCCAGCACCACCGGCTGAAAATCCAGATCCGCCACCATGTTGTTCGGCCAGCAGGTGGTCATATCGAAATTGAAGTGGGCGTTCAAATCCTCGTCGGCCCGGATCTTGCCCGCCTCGACCCACGCCTTGTGGGTGTCGCCCCAGAAATGCTCAAACAACCCGATGCGGTCCACCGGTTCATGCCGGAGAATGCGCGAAATTCGTTCCTTGCCGGTCAGCGTCTGCATGAGTCTGTCTCCTTAGCCTGAATGATTCACCACCATTTGATTCACCGCGAAAGAACGCACAGAGCGCAAAAGGAAAACCATACTAGAGTAAAGATATATCCAATTCGACGATTGCAATGGGTGTTTTATGTCCAGTATCATCAAAAACCTATCTAAAACGAACATCAGGGTCAGCCCCCAAGCCATGTTCGGCGACGCCCTCTACCACGCCGGTGGCCTGTGCGGCCCGTACCTTCAGGACGATCTCCAGTTCGTCATCATCCTCGCCGGCGAGGCCACCCTGACCATCAATGGCCAGCCCCATCATCTGCCGGCGGAACAGACCGCCCTGCTGCGCATGGGCGCAACTCATCACTTCGCCTTCGCCCGCCACCATGAGACCCGCCACCTATGGAGCACCTACAAGCGGACCCTGCTGCCCGAACCGGTGGTGGCGCAGTTGCGGCAGGCCCCGCTCATGCAACCCCTGACCCACCAGGTTCGGAGTCTATTCGACTGGGGACTGTCGCTCCCGCGCTCCGACACCCCGGACGTGCATCGCCTGCTTGAAAGCCTGGCCGTCACCCTGGCCTATGACTACCTGCTCCAAGCCTCGCTGGCCACCGGTGGCACGCCGCTGCTGCCGGAACCGGTGCTGCGCGCCAAACGGTTATTGGATAACCGGTTTGCCGAACCGTGGACCGTGGCGCGACTGGCCGCCGCCGTGCATGCGAGTCCCGGACATCTGGCCCGGCGCTTCCGCCAAACCCTGGGCGAAACGCCCGCCGATTACCTGTGGCGGACCCGGCTGGGGCACGGCATGGCCCTGCTCCAAGGCACCACCCTGAGCATCGGTGAGATCGCCAGCCGCACCGGCTTCAAGACCCCGTTCCACTTCTCGCGCCGCGTTCACGCCGTCCACGGCGCCCCGCCGCGCGCCTTGCGCCGCCACGCCTGGCCCGCCATGACCCTGGCTTGATGCGCGGACGCGGCAAAATCGTGCTAACCCAGCCCGCTATAGCCGGAACCAAAACGAACATTCAACGTTCAACGTGGTGCCAATGTAGCAAAGCGATTGCATCGCGCTCTTCGAGCCGCACGTTTTCGATCTGATGGGCTACAAGCCCTTTGCTACAAAAATACGTTCGCGTTTCATACCGCGTCAGCCCGCTCCTGCCAGCTCCCGCATCGCCGCCAACAGGAGATCCATCTCCTCGTCCGTGCCAACCGTGATGCGCAGATACTCGCCGGTACGGTCGCCCGGAAAATAGCGCACCAGCACGCCGTGCTCCCGCAAGCCCGCAAAGGCCGCCGCCGCCGGGATCCGGGCCGGCTTGACAAAGAGGAAATTGCTCGCGGAGGGGCACACCACGCACCCCAGCCCGACCAGCGCCGCCGCCACCCGGTCGCGGGTGCGCCGGATCGCCGCCACCCGGTCTTGCAGGTACGCCTGGTCGGCCAGCGCCGCCACCCCCACCGCCTGGGTCAGCGCGTCCACATTGTAGGAGTCCTTGGCCTTGAGCATCTGCCCGATCAGTTCCGGGCGCGCCAGCGCCAAGCCCAACCGCGCCCCCGCCAAGGAATAGCTCTTGGAGAAGGTGCGCGAGACCACCACATTGGGGAAGCGCGCCGGGAAATCCAGGCAGTTGTCCGGCGCGAAATCACCGTAGGCCTCATCGATCCACACCACGCCGGCAAATTCGCGGCACAACGTTTCGACCACCGCCCGCGGAAACAGATTGCCCGTCGGCGCATTGGGCCGGGCCAGAAAGAACAGCGAACAGCCCGCCGCCGTCGCCTGGGCCGCGGCATCCGCCGGCAGGGCGAACTCCGCATCCAACGGCACGGCCACCGCCCGCGCCCCCTGCAATCCGGCCAGCACCGGATACAGCGAATAGCTCGGCTCGGGATGCGCCAGCGCCCCGCCCTGGTCCACAAACGTACGGGTGCCAATGGTCAGCAGGTCGTCCGAGCCGTTGCCCGCCAGCACCCAGTCACGTCCCGGCAGACCGTAGACCCGCGCCGCCGTGTCGCGCAGGACATCGGCCGCCGGGTCCGGATACAGCCGCAGCCGCTCCCCGGAGAACGCCGCCAGCGCCGCCAGCGCCCGGGGCGACGGCGGATACGGGTTCTCATTGGTGTTCAGCTTGATATAACGCCGGTCCTGGGGCTGCTCCCCCGGCACGTAGCCCGCCATCCGGCCAATATTGTCACGCCACAGAGACATGAAGGTCACCTAGCCCGCTTGAGCACTAAAATGGTTTAACTTGGCATTCCGCATGCGGAAGGAAATGCGCATTCCACACAACATAACCCATTTCCACGCCCCGTGCCGGGAACCACCTCCGCACGCCGAAAACGCGCAACGTTGTCCGCCCAAAGCCAGGCGGCGCCCAATGATCCCCGTCATGGGGGCGTCCTCCCTGTCCTCGTTGTCCTCATTGGCGTTGCTTGTCCTCAATGTCCTCGCCCCCCCCATTCCCGCCCAGCGGCCATTGCCGCTGAGGACAGAGGAGGACGGGAAAAACCGAAGGACCTTGAGGACCATGAGGACACGGCAAAAAATAGTATTCGGGATCACTCTTGACTTGCGCCCCATTCTCTCTTATCTTCGGGCCGTCATGGGCATCACCACACATAGGGGCTTGACCAGCGCGATAGTTGCCTTGGGCTTGGGAGTTGCCGCCGCGACGGCGGGCGGGCCGGGCAGCGGCAAGTTCACCAAGGGCCGTGAGGTTGCCCCCTTGCCCCCGGCCTTAAAGCCCGGCGATTTCGTCTGGATTCCAGAGGCGTCGCCGGCTGGGCCGGTGGTCGTCATAGTCAGCATCCCGGACCAGGAGCTGTACGTCTACCGCAACGGCGTGCGCATCGGGCGCTCAACCGTCAGCACCGGCAAGACGGGGCATCCGACGCCGACCGGGGTCTTCACCATCCTGCAGAAGAAAGTGGATCATGAGTCCTCGATCTACAAGGGGGCCAAGATGCCGTACATGCAACGGCTCACCTGGGACGGCATCGCGATGCACGCCGGGAGACTTCCCGGTTATCCGGCGTCACACGGCTGCGTGCGGTTGTCGGAAGCGTTCGCCGAGAAACTGTATGAGGTGACCACCCCGGGCACCACCGTCATTGTGACGGACCAGAAGTACGCGCCCGGCCAGACGGCGAGCCCGGGCCTGCTGCTCAGCGGCAACACCGGTGAAGCGCCTGCAACCCCGTTGCCGGCCGGCGGCTTCGAGTGGCAGCCGGAAAAATCCCCGGAGGGCGCCGTGTCCATCATTTTCAGCCTGCCGGACGGGGTCGCCTATGTGTACCGCAACGGGGTTCAAATCGGCCGCACCGCGTTTGTCCTGGACAAGCGGGTCCGGGTCGGCGGCAACCATGTCTACTCTGCGCTGGCCGGCGTGAATGCCCAGGGAACGCGTGACTGGCTCGCCGTCACCAGCATCGGTGGCGGCGGGGCGCCGAACGTGGGCATCCTGGCGAAATTCACCACGATTCCCCCGGCGTTTCTCGACCGGGTGCGGGCCATCATCACCCCGGGCACCACGCTCATTCTGACCGACCTGCCGGTTTCCCCCCAGACGCGTAGCGAACAGGATTTCCGCATCCTGACCACGGAGCCGGTCGTGCCCCTATCTCAGCAGATCCAATGAGTTGAACAGGAGGCCACAAAGAAGTTTTTCTCCGTTCGCTCCTGATTTCGCCTGTTCAAATTGCCAACCGCCTTACGTTCTCCGACCTTCCAGGAAGCGCGTGGCCGCCGTGGTTCGGCCCCGCTCTTTCCGGATGATGGAAACCAGTTCGTCCGTGCTGACTTGCGCGCGGATGGAGGGCACGTCCAGGGGCGACGCTTTTGAACGCTCTGGCACCAGGGCAGATGTCAACCTCTTCCGTCAAGATGGGTGCATGACATCATTGTCGGTTGGGGCCACCCTTTTGAAAAATGGTGTTTCCTTTGCGGATTTCGCAGGCCACCCCCCTTGTGCCCCAATTGTGGATGGTTGCACGGGAGCGGCCTGCGAAATCCGCAACAGGCACAACCAGGTTTGACGGAGGGTTTGGGAGCCGCCTTTCAATTGACGGTTGCGCAAATCCGGAAAACAGATATAATGACACACATGTAAATCAACCAGGGAACACCGGCATCCATGCAGAGTCAGCCAGGAACCAGCAGTGTGCGGGAAATCGCGACCCGGGCAGGCGTCTCCGCGACCGTTGTCTCAGCGGTTTTGCTGGGCAAGGACGCGCGGTCGCGGAGCGTGCGTTTTTCCGCGGCGACCGCCGCCCGGGTCAAAACCGTTGCCACGGAACTGGGTTATGTTCCCAACCGCTTGACCCAGAGCATCCTGCGCCGTGAGTCGTTTGCCATTGCGGCGATCTCGCCATGGCCGCATCACGACCGTTACAGTTCCATTATTCGTTCCTTGGCGCTGAGTTGCCAGGCGCATGGTTACCACCTATTGCTCGAACCGTGCGGTTTTGATCATCAAGAGGTCATGGAACGGTTGCGGGCGCTGGTGGCGTTGCAAGTCGGGGCGGTGGTCCTGGTGCCGGCCGGCAGCACCCATGTGGATCCGTCGGTGGTCATGCGCGAACATCAGGAGAAACTGGCGATCTGCCCCAATATCTTTTGCGCGGACTGGTTTCGCGATGAACTGGTGTTCGATTGTGTCGAGCCGGACGAGCGCCAGATGGTGGCGTTGCCACTCCGTCACCTCCATGCCCTGGGGCACCGTCAGATCGGCATTATTGGCAACGGCACTCCGCGCCGCCGTCGGTTCCTGCAAGCCGAGCTGGCGGATCTGGGACTGCTGGACTTTCTCGACACCGCCCTGGCCGGCTTTTTGCCCAACCGCAATCTAGAGGTGGACGACGTGCCGGAGCTGACCCGCCGCCTCCTGGCCCGCCAGCCGCGTCCCACGGCCCTCTACTGTTGGCGCGACTCGTTCGCGGCCAGCGCCTATCGGGTGTGCGAGGATGAGTTCGGGCTCAAGGTCGGCCGCGACATTGCCTTGGTGGGGCAGGACGACACAACCCTAGCCGAGGGGCTGCCCACGCCGTTGACCAGTCTCAGCCACCGGGACGACGACTTTGGCGCCGAACTCTACCGGCTCATCCTGGCCCGCATTGGCGGCGAGCTGGCCGGCCCGCCCGTCCGCCGCACAGTTAAGCCTCGATTGGTCATCCGCGCCTCCTCGCAATTTTCCGGTCCGGAACGGCGGTAGCCCTTGCGGTTGCCGTGGCGCCGCCGCCTCAAAAAATATTTTTCCGTTTGACATCCCGTTGCCGATGGCTATATTGATTCACATGTAAATCTACACATGCGTTTGCCGAGTCGCACCTCAAGCACAAAACCCCAACCGAGAGGAGACCAGCCGACACCTCAAACCGTTTCACCTGCCACCTCGTCGCGGCCTAGTCCGCCACCGTGGCGCACCGTGCCCCGCGGGATCGTCCCTCGTCCAGTTCAGACGCAGCCCAACCAAACCCAAATTTAGGCAATTCTAAGGAGAAACGCCCCCATGAAACCATCGTTGACCCACCTGTCGGCACTCGTAATGGCAATCGTGCTTCTTCACGTGACGGCGAACGCCGCGGTCATCACCAGCGCCGCGACCTCGCGCGAGGCCAATTATGAATCCAGCAACCCGACCAGCACCGCGTGGTATGACAACACGGGGTGTTTTCCAAGCTACGGCGTGATCACGGCGGCCCAGTGGAACACCACCGATGGAAGTCAGCCTGGATACAAAGGCACCGGCATTCTCCAGTGGAATCTGACCGGGTTCACCACCCCCGGTGACACGATGGGAACCGTGGCCAGCGCCTCGGTCACGATCCTGCCCTACAGCGCGGACGGCAACCTCTACAAAGTCTACCGCCTCACCGGCGCCATTGATGGCACCACCACATGGAACAGCAAGCCGGTGTTGGACACTTCCGCCTTTGTTTCCTTCACGGCGGGCGCGAACTATACCCTGAAGACCGTCGATGTGAGTTCGCTGCTGGCCAACAACGGAAGCCTGACGACCTTTGGCGTTGCGGTGCTGTTGGACAGCGGCTACAGCGACCAGAACTTCTTCTCGACCGCCTTTGCTGGCTGGCCTGCCTATGACACCCAGAACAAGCTGAGCGCGGACTACTCGGTCGTGCCGGTGCCGGAGCCGGCGAGCCTGGCCCTGCTCGGCCTGGGCGCCGTCGCGTTACTGCGCCGCCGCCGCTGACTGAGGTGTTTTCAAAAGTAACGCGGGTTTCCCATAACCGGGAGCCGCCCGTCCTCGGGCGGACGAACCCGTCATCGTCGGAGACGTGCTTAAGGACGGTGGCCCCATAAAAAGGGCGGAACGGGTGTG
>CAITYL010000042.1 GCA_903896595.1 uncultured Lentisphaerota bacterium | reverse complement strand
TTGAGGGGTTGAGGGGTTGAGGGGTTGAGGGGTTGAGGGGTTGAGGGGTTGAGGGGTTGAGGGGTTGAGGGGTTGAACGTTCAAGTAAATGAGAATAATATAGGTCATTTTATGCGGTTGTCAAGTGGCTTACCTTGAACCTTCAAGGTCCCACAACGACGGAGCTCCGGGAGCCGCCCGTCCACGGGCGGACTGTTGGCGTGTCAGTCATTGGTGCCGTTCCGACGAACGCTGTTGGTGCCACCCTTTTGGAAAAGGGGGCCACCCTTTGCGGATTCCGCAGGCCGCCCCTGTCCAACAAACCACGATAGGGACAGCTGTGGCGGCCTGCGGAATCCGCAAAAGGCACAAACAGGTTTGACGGAGGGTTTGGGAACCGCCTTTCCTTCGTTATTCGGACCTCAATATTCGTCACTCTGCGGTTGTGAAAAAGTTAATGTTTCAGCCTAACGCAGCATAATTATCATACACCCCCGGCAGGGTGGCGTTCTGGTGGGGGGGTGATAAAGTTTGGCATGCAGACGCCATCCCTCTCCATTCCCGTCGCGCCCGCCCGGCGGCCCCTGCCGTATCTGGCGGCGGCCTACGCTTTGGGCGTGTTCAACGACAACTTCTTCAAGCAGTCGCTGCTGTTGCTGGCGGTGGCGTCCGGCAATACCGCGTTTCAGGGGTATGCCCTGGCGGCGTTTACCGCGCCGTTCCTGCTGCTGGCGGCGCCGGCCGGCTGGCTGGCCGACCGGCTGCCCAAGCACCGGGTGGCGGTGGCGGCCAAGACGCTGGAAGTTCTGGCCATGCTGTGCGGCGCGGTTGGGCTGTTGCGGGGCAGTCTGCCATTGATGCTGGTCATGCTGGCCATCATGGGCATTCAGGCGACATTCTTCAGCCCGGCGCTGAATGGCGCCATTCCGGAATTGTATCCCACCGACCTCGTGCCGCGGGTCAATGGCGTTCTGCGCTTGCTGGTGACGGCGGCCATCATGGCCGGCGTGGCCACTTCCGGGCTGGTGCTGGACTTGCGCGGGCCGGCGTGGTCCGGCCAGCCGTTTGGGCATGTCGTGGCCGGCGGCGTGGTGATTGCGGTGGCGGTGCTGGGCTGGCTGGCGGCCTGGCGCATTCCCGCCCTGCACGCGGCGTCGCCGACGGCGCCGTTCCCCTGGCGCGGGCCGTGGAACACGATTTTGGATCTGCTGGATGCCGCCCGCGACCGGGCCCTGCTGCTGGCCATTGCGGCGGACGTCTTCATCTGGTTTGTCGGTTCCTTGGAGCTGTTGCTGATCAACCCGTTGGGGCTGCGCCAGTTCGGCCTGAGCAACCAGGCCACCAGCGGTCTGCTGGCAACCCAGATGTGCGGGGTGGCGGCCGGCGGTTTGTTGGCGGGGCGGCTGACCCCGCGCCTGGGCTGGCGCCGGCTGGCGGGCTGGTCCGGGGTGGCCCTGGCCATTGGCTTGATGCTGATGGCCGCGGTGCCGCTACTGCCAAACGGGGCGCGGGTGCCGGGCGTCTGCCTGTTGCTGGCCTGGGTGGGCATTGCCGGCGGCCTGTTCCTGGTGCCGGTGGAGAGCGAGGTGCAGATCCTGCCGTCCGAGGAACGCAAGGGGCGGGTGTGGGCCGCCGGCAATTTCGCCGTGTTTGCCGGCATTCTGCTGTCCGGGTTCACCGCCAACGGGTTGGTGGCGTGGTTCTCACCCACGACCGGGTTCGGCGTGGTCGGGCTGCTGGCGGTGCCGCTGCTGCTGGCCGGCCGCACCCTGATGAAGCGGACGGCGTGAGTTAGTCCAGGAGGGCGGCCATTTCGGGGGGCATGGGGGCTTCGATGATGAGCTCCTGGCCGTACTGGGGGTTGCGGCAGCGGAGCCGGGCGGCGTGCAGGGCCTGGCGGGAGAGGCGGAGCCGGAGCTGGTCCTCGTCGGTGAGCAGGCCTTCGCGGAAGCGCAGGAAGAAGTTGGCGTCCAGGCCGTAAAGTTTGTCGCCGGTCACCGGAAAGCCGAGGGAGCAGAGGGTGGCCCGGATCTGATGCAGACGGCCGGTGTGCGGCCGGGCCTCGACCAGGGACAGGCCGTTGGCGCGGCGGAGCAGGCGGAAGCGGGTTTCGGCCCAGACCACGGCGGCCCAGTCGGGTTTGGCGGCGGTGTTGGCATCCGCCAGATCATCGTCGGCTTTGGTTTGGGTCTTGGCTTTGGCCGGGGTCGGGCCGGCCGCGGCGGCGGCCTGCTCTTCCGGAGTGCCGGGGCGGAACTGGCGTTTTTTGCGGACCGGCGAGGCGGGGTCGGGTTCGAGCCAGCCGGCGGCGTCCAGGTGGTCGGGGAACTCGCCCTCGATAATGACCCAATAGACTTTTTCGACCAGCCGGCGGGCGAACTGGGTGCGCAGGCTTTTTTCGGCTTCGGGGGTTTTGGCGAGGAGGATGACGCCGGAGGTTTCGCGGTCGAGACGGTGGATGAGGGACAGGAACGGGTAGCCGTGGCGCTGGCGGAGCTGGCTCCACAGGGTGTTGGCAAAGAAGCGGCCGCCGGGATGGCAGGGCAGCATGGCGGGCTTGTTGACGGCGAGGAGGCGTTCGTCCTCGATCAGCACCGGCACGTCGGTGGGCACGGGCGGTTCGGGGAGGTCGGGCACCTTGTACTCGACCTCGTCGTCGCGGCGGAGAACGGTGTCGGGGAGGCCGGGGGCGCCGTTGACCAGCACCCGGCCCTGGGCGAGATTGGCGTTCCAGGCGTCGCGGTCATGGTAGGTGAAGCGACGGACGAGGAAATCGATCAGCTTTTGCCCGCCGTCACGGGAGGCAATGATGACGCGCGGCCGACGTTTCACTTGGGGCCTTTGTAGGCGGCCAGGAGGCTGATCACCTGGGCGGGCGTGGCGGCGGCGGCCAGCTTGAGCAGGCGCCGGTGGTCGGTGGCGAAATGCACCAGGTGCTGGAGCAGGGCCAGGTGCGCGGTCGGCGCCATGGCGGGCACGGCAATCAGGAACAGCACGCGGCAATGGGGGCCGGAAGCGGGGTCATAGAGCAGGCCGTCGCCGTCGGCCACGCCGGCGCAGAAGGCCAGGCGGCGGACGCACTCGGAACGGGTATGGGGCAGGGCGATATCCTTGCGGATCTGGGTGGTGATCTGGTCTTCGCGCCGTTCCAAGTCGTCGAGGAACCGTTCCAGGTCGGTGACCAAGCCATCTTCGACCAACGGCGCGGCCAACTGCCGCAGCAGCTCACGGCGGGGCGCGGTGGCCAAATGCAACAGGACATGATGCCGGGGAAGCAGGGCTTTGATGTCCATGGCGTGTTTAATCCGTGGCCAGCAGGATGAAGCGTGCGCAATTGGGGCAGACCCAGTCCATTTCGCCCCGGCGCATGCGGTTTAAGTCGCCCTGCGGTACGTTCAGGTTGCACCCGGTGCAGGAGCCGGCTTTTTCGCGGACCACCGCCAACTGGTGATTGCGCCGCAACAACTCGTACCGGCGCAAGTGTTCTTTGGGCACCCGCTTGCGGGCCTGGTCCAGTTTGGCTTCGAAAGCGGCGGTATTGGGGGCTTCCGGCGCTTGCTGATGCAGAATGCGGGTTTCAGCCAGAACGAGTTCCAGCTCCTGGAGGGCGTATAATGAATGCACAGTCTTTTCCACTGAAGTAGTCCCCGTCTTGATATGGCAAAATAACGGCTCAACGGACTAAAGTCAAGCCGGGGGGAATTTTCCGGTCGAGGGAATATCTTATGGGCTGGTCGTTCGGCGCCGTCGGCCCGTTTTCCGGGGTGAGATCCTGTTTCCCCCATGGTCAGCGGGCGGCCGGCGGAACGGGGAGAACGTTTTTCTTTCCGCCTGAAGAACCTTTACCAGCCAGGTACACCGCATGAAGCTCAACCTGCTTGATATTCTCCTGCCCCGGGAAACCAAATTTTTCACCTACTTCTCGGAACAAGTGGGGGTGCTCCTCGAAGCCAGCAAGCTGTTCCGGAACATGGTCGCCAACCTCGAGACCCTCAGCGAGGAGGAACTCAAAAACTGCCTGGCCGAGATCAAGGAATGCGAACTCCGCGGCGATGCGATCGAACACAAAATCATTGAAGAACTGCACCAGACGTTCATCACGCCGATCGACCGCGAAGACATTCACACGATGGCGATCAACATCGACCGCGCCCTGGACATCCTCAACAGCGTGTCCCGCAAAATCGAGATTTACGCCATCCGCCAGGTGCCCGCCAATGTCCGCCGGTTCGCCGAGATCATCGTCGAGATCTCCGGTGAGATGGCCAAGCTGGTGGTTGCCCTGCGGAACCGCAAGGACATTTCCACTTGCACCACGCACATGCACTTTTTGGAGAACAAGGCCGACGACCTGTTCCATCAAAGCATGGCGGAGTTGTTTCGGGATAACAAGAACCCGATCGATATCATCCGGCTCAAGGAGTTGTACGAGCACCTCGAATCGGTGGTGGATTGCGCCGACTATATCGGCAAGCTGGTTCGTGGTGTCGTGGTCAAACAGGGGTGAGGGGTGTCATGCCGTTTGATCAACATACCATCATGATTCTGGTCGTTATTGTTGTGGTCATTGCCTTGATCTTTGACTTTCTCAACGGCTTTCATGACGCCGCCAACGCGATTGCCACCATTGTCATTACCCGCACGCTGACGCCCGGGCAGGCGGTCATCATGGCGGGGCTGGCCGATTTCACGGGCTATTTTTTCGGCGGAGTGGCGGTGGCCAACACGGTCGGGAAGATTATCAACCTGGATGCGGTGGATGCGGCGGGGCGGGCGTTGCTGGCGTCTCCGGACATCAAGCTGACGCTGCTGCTGGCGGCGCTGTCCGGCGCCGTCTTATGGAATATCATCACCTGGTTGCTGGGGCTGCCGACTTCCAGCAGTCACGCGCTGATTGGCGGCCTGGTGGGCAGCGGTGTCGCCGCGGCGGGGTTCGGGGTGGTCAAGTGGTCGGTGGTCGGCACGATCGCGGCGTTCATCCTGGTGGCGCCGCTGATCGGGTTGGCGGCGGCGCTGGTCTTTACCACGGCCATTATCTGGCTGTTTCGGAAGTCGAATCCGGTCAAATCAGGGGAGCTGTTCCGAAAACTGCAGTTGGTGTCCGCCGCTTGGTACTGCACCGGACATGGGCGCAATGATGCGCAGAAGACCATGGGGGTGATCGCGCTGGCGCTGGCGGCGGGCGGCTTCATCTCGAAAACGGCGGCCATTCCGCACTGGGTGATTCTGTCCTGTTACTGCGCCATTGCGCTGGGGACGATGTTTGGCGGCTGGCGGATTGTCAAGACCATGGGGACGCGCATCACCAAGATTCGCGCCATGGAAGGGTTTTGCGCCGAGTCCGCCGCCGGCATGGTGCTGATGGCGACCGCGCATTACGGCATTCCGGTCAGCACCACCCACGTCATTTCGGGCGCGATCATGGGGGTGGGCACGGTGGAGCGCGCCGCCAAGGTCCGTTGGGTCACCGCCCGCAATATTTTGTGGGCGTGGATCCTGACCATGCCGCTGACCGCCATTTTCACCGCCATGGTCTATCTGGTGCTGCACGCCCTGATGGTGCGGTAACCCGAGTAATAGTTAAACATTCGGATTCACCACGAAGCCACGAAGGGCACGAAGATAAAATCGAAGGTATTTTTTGATCTTTATTTGCCAGTGAAACGCGGCGGTCAAGTGTGCTGGATTTTGAACAGGAGGCCGCAGAGGCCACAGAGAATTTTTTCTCCGTTCTCTCC
>CAITYL010000041.1 GCA_903896595.1 uncultured Lentisphaerota bacterium | reverse complement strand
GGTTGGGTGGTTGGGTGGTTGGGTGGTTGGGTGGTTGGGTGGTTGGGGGGTTGGGTGGTTGGGTGGTTGGGTGGTTGGGCCTGGATTATTCATGAGGACGGATCGGTTTGTTCGGCGTTATTTCAAGACCGGGAGCCGCCCGTCCTCGGGCGGAACGCGATGGCGTCACAGCGGTTCTGCACTGGGCGGTGGTTGAAACGGGCATGGATGTCAGAACTGAGAAGGGAACGTCTGGTATTGGACCTAACCGCCTAATCACCTACAGCCTAACAGTCTAATAGCCTAACCGCCTAACTATCGGGACCGTTTGGAAATGAAGCGGTGCATCAGCCAATAGGCGGTCAGATTGACGGCCAGCACGGCGAGGATCAGCACGGCGGCGGTGCCGTAGGCGTTCTCGTTGGAGATGCCTTCCCGGGCCAGGATGTAGAAATGCACCGCCATGGTGCGGACCGAGTCAAAGGGTCCCTGCGGCAGACGCAACGAGGAGCCGGCGGTGTAGATGACGGCCGCGGTTTCGCCGATGGAGCGGCCAATGCCCAACATGACGCCGGTGACGATGCCGGGGAGTGCGTTGGGCAGCACGACCTTGCGCACGGTTTCCCAGCGGGTGGCGCCCAGCGAGAAACTGACTTCGCGGAAGGCATTGGGCACGGCCTTGATCGCCTCCTCGGTGGTGCGGATGATGGTCGGCAGGATCATGATGGCCAGGGTCAGACCGCCGGCCAGCAGGCACCAGCCCATTTTGAGCGTGGTGACAAAGAAGATAAAGCCGAACAGGCCGAAGATGATGGACGGAATGCCGGCCAGGCAGTCGGTGCCGAAGCGGATAATGGCGGTGGCGCGGGATTCGCGGGTGTATTCGCTCAGGTAGACGGCGGTGCCGACGCCCAGGGGCAGGGCAATGGCGATGGCCAGCAGCGGCAGAAGCAGGGTGCCGATGACGGTGGGGAAAATGCCGCCGGCGCGGCCCATGTCCTGCGGATTGCTGAACAGGAAGGACAGGCTGACCACCGGCAGTCCCTTGTCCAGGACAAAGCCGATGATGAAGACCAGTACCCCCAAGGTGAACAGGGTGGCGCCGCCGAGCAGGGTGACGGCGATGACCTGGGTGTATTTGGGGGGAATGCGCATGGCGTTAATGAACCGCAGATTGCCGAATGTTGAACCGCAGAATGGCGAAGTTAGGCTGAAGCTTTTTAGACTGAAGGCTGAAGGTAATTAAGGTTTCACCCCAATGCGGTATAATTCTGCCTAATAGCCTGAACTACTTGCAAAACCCACGGTTATCAGCCTTCAATATGCGATATTCGACAG
This sequence comes from uncultured Lentisphaerota bacterium, assembly GCA_903896595.1. GTDB lineage: Bacteria > Verrucomicrobiota > Lentisphaeria > Oligosphaerales > CAITYL01 > CAITYL01. The sequence continues at coordinate 6,209 of CAITYL010000041.1, read as the reverse complement.
CCCGGAATATCCAATATCCAACAAGGAATGTCCAAGGATGAAGGAAAAAGCCATTCAGTTCTGTAAAACACGCTCCCCCGCATTGACTTGGACATTGGATATTCCTTGTTGATTATTGGACATTCAGTGGATCCTCTTGAACCGGTAATCGGGGTTTTGCAAGCGCCTCAGCCTAATAGTCTACAGCCTAACAGCCTTTTTTCCGGCCCGCGCCGCCGCGGATGGCGCGGGTGGCGATGGTATTCAAGATCATCACAAAGACAAACAGGACGACGCCGGTGGCGAACAGGGCCTGGCGATGCAGGCCGGTGGCATAGGCCATTTCCATGGCGATGTTGGCGGTCAAGGTGCGCACCGAGTCGAGGGCCGAATGCGGTACCCGCACCGTATTGCCGGCGACCATGATCACCGCCATGGTCTCACCGATGGTGCGGCCCATGGCCAGGATGATGCTGGCGACGATGCCCGACCGCGCGGCCTTGAGAATGACCATGTGCACCGCCTGCCAGCGGGTGGCGCCCAAGGCCAGCGCGCCTTCGCGGTAGGTGGCTGGCACGGCGCTGATGGCGTCGGTCGAAATGCTGATCACGGTCGGCAGGATCATGATGCCGAGAATAATCGCCGCCGCCAGCAGGGACAGGCCCGGGCCGCCGAGATGGCTCCGGATCATTGGCGCCAGCACCACCACACCGAGAAAGCCATAAACCACCGACGGGATGCCCGCCAGCAGTTCAATGGCCGGCTTGACGACGCGGGTCACGCCGGGCGGCACGAACTCGTTGAGAAAAATCGCGCCGGCAATGCCCAGCGGCGCCCCGATCAGCATGGCGCCCAGGGTCACCCACAGCGAGGCCACGATCATCGGATAGATGCCGAACTTGCCGGCCGCCGGGTCCCAGTCGGAGCCGAGCAGAAACTCCACCGGGCCGACCTTGAGAATGAACGGAACCCCTTCCTTCAAGATGAAAACCGCGATGACCAGCAGGCTGGTGATCGCCGAAAAGGCAATCAACTGCAAGATCCGCTCAACGATTTTTTCGCCGGAGAAGAAGCGCATGGGTTATTTCGCCGGGAGCAGGCCGTTGCTTTTGATCAGGGCCTGGGCTTCAGCGGCCAGCAGGTAATCGAGAAACGCCTGTTCCGCCGGCGTTGGTGTGCCCTTGACCAGCAGGTACACGGGCCGCACCAGTTTGTAGTGCCCGGCGACGATGGCGTCCGAGGTGCAGGGAATGCCATCCACCGTCAGGGCCTTGATCTTGTCGTTGAGCAGGCCATGCGAGAGATAACCGAGGGTGTTGGCGTCATTGGCCACGGTTTCGCGAATGGACCCGTTGGAATCCTGGACGATGGCGTCCTTGCTCAGGCGCAGGCCGCCCAAGATTTGCTCAAATGAAGAACGGGTTCCGGAACCGGCTTCGCGGGACACCACGGTGATCGGGGCATCCTTGCCGCCCAGTTCCTTCCAGTTCTGGATGCCGCCGTTGAAGACATCGCGGATTTGGGCCAGGGTCAGATTGGCCACCGGATTGGTGGGGTGGATGACCACCGCAATGCCGTCGCGCGCCACTACGACGCTGGTCAGTTCCTTGGCCTCGGGGGGCAGATGCACCAGGTCGGCCATGCCGATCTGGGCTGCGCCAGACAACGCGGCCTGAATGCCCACCGCCGAACCGCCGCCCTGGACGGTGATGTTGACTTCCGGATGGGCGGCCATGTAATGCTCGGCCAATTTTTCCGCGAACGGCTGGAAAGCGGTCGAGCCGGCCAGTGTGATGTTGGTGCGGTGGCCGCCGCAGCCGACCACGGTCAGCGCCAGGATGGCCGCACCGCCGGCGAGGCGGCCCAGGGAGGTTTGTCGGATCATCTTCAATTTTTCCTTGGCGTGGCAGGAGGGGTGCCCCGCCGGTTTCGCGGACTGGCTGAACCGAGACGTGTTGGCGCTGTTGACTACTCTACCCCCCCATCTCAAAACTGGCCAAAGCTGAATTGTTAGAATTTGATTAAATCGTAAAATCGCGCCGCTTACAACACGCCTCATGCCCCCATCCCCGTCAGTGTTCGGGGCGTCGTCGCGTGCTCATAACAGTTCGATGGCGAGGTGGTCGTGCAGCAGCAGGCCGCGGGGGGTGGGATACACCCGGTCGGGGAGCCCGGCCAGGACGCCCTGGTCTTGGAGACGGTGCAGCTCCCGGCCGCGCAGCTCAAGGTAGTCGAACCCGGTGCGTTCCTGGAACAGGTCGCGGGTCCAGCCGGCGGTGGTGCGCAGGCCGAAGACGAGGATCTCGGCGGCGCGCCGGTCCGCCGGCAGTGGATCGGTCTCGCGCGGGACGGGATCCCTCAGCCAGGCATTCAGGTCGGCGGGATTGCTCCAGCGCAGAGCGCCGTCAAAGGAACAGGCGGCCGGGCCGCAGCCGAGGTAGGCGGCGCCGAGCCAGACGTCCTGGTTATGCCGGCAGGCGGCCCCCGGCCGGGCAAAATTCGACACTTCGTAGCGGTGCAGGCCGTGGCGGGCGGTTTCCGTATCGGCGATCTCCCACAGGTCCGCCTCCAGTTCGGGATTCGCCGGCGGGAAGCTGTCCGCCAGGCGCGCGCCCTCCTCACGGGTCAGGGCATAGGTGGAGAGGTGGGCGATCCCCAGCCCCAGTGCTCGCCGCAAGTCGTCGCGCCACAGGGGCGGCGTCTGTCCGGGAATGGCATTGATCAGATCGGCGCCGAGGTTGTGGATGCCGGCTTGGCGCAGGCGGGGCACGGCCGTTTCGGCGGCGGCCGGGTCGCCGGCCCGGTCCAGCACGCGTCGCAGGGCCGGTTGGAAGCTCTGCACGCCCAGGCTGACCCGGTTGACCCCGCCGGCCGCGAGCGTGTCCGCCACTTCCGGCGTCACGGTTTCCGGATTGGCCTCGCTACTGATTTCCGCCCCGGCGGCCACCGTGAAGGCGGCGCGGATGTCCGTCAAGAGGCCGGCCAGTTCGGATGGGGGGAGCAGGGTGGGGGTGCCGCCACCGAGAAAAACGGAATGCAGCGGGGCGCTGGCCGCGGCGAACTCCGCAAACTCGCGGCGGAGCCGTTCCCGCCAGGCGCGCATCTGCGCCGGGGCCGCGCCGGGCAGGGAGTAAAAGGCGCAATAGCCGCATTTGCGCCGGCAGAACGGCACATGCACGTACAAGGCCGAGAACGGCCGGGGTTGGCCAAGGTGCGGCGTGTTCAATCGGTTAGTTTTCCGGCATGCCGGTCGGTTTCTCGGGTATATTGCAGGGATCACGGTGCCTCTTGCGAAGCAGCGTTGGACGTTGAATATTCGTGTCTTCTCGATGACGACTACGAACACGATCACAACAACGATTTCGTCCAAGAGCAATATACCGGCGGGAGTGTGGTTATGGTCGTCAATGAAACAACGGCTTCGCGCGGAGTCTCCGTGCTGGCTGTGGTGGCGGGCGTGCTGGTGCTCCTGCTGGCGCTGGGGCTGGTGGTGCAGGCCCAGCGGTTGGGCGGAAAACTGACCCGGGCGGAAACGGCATTGCGGCAAGCCAAGACGGCGCACGAGGCGATCTTGGCGGCCCGTACCGCGGAGATTGCCAAGCTCCGCAAACGGCTCAAGCAGGACGAGGACAGTTATGCGCAGTTGTTGAACGACAACGAACAGTTGCGGAATCAGGTGGCGGCGGGGATGCCCGCTGGCGGCCGGCCTGTGCCCGAGGCCGGTGACGTCCGCCGCTCGCCGGCCGCGTGGATGGAGCGGCTGCGTCAGGAAGACCCGGAGCGTTTTCAACAGTTTGTCCAGGCCCGGCAGCAGCGCCAGCAGGCCGCCGAAGAGGCGTACAAGGAGCAGGCGGCCACCCTGGCTCAGCGCGCCAAGAACGCGGCCACGGCCGCGGAAGCTGAAGTGCTGGCGCAGGTAACCGCGACGCTTGACCAGATCCAGGAACTGCGCCAGAGCCGGTCGGCGCTGGCGGATCTGCCCCCGGAAGAACGGCAGGCCCAAACGCAGCAGATGGGGGAACAACTGCGGCAGGCGTATGAGAACCTGGATGCGCTGCGGGAGCAGGACCGGACGGTGCAAGCGCAAAATCTCGCCACGCAATTGGGGTTGCGCGGGCAGAACGCGCAGGCGGTCCTCAATGGCGTGACGCAAATCTACCGCAATACCCAGTATACGGCTCCCCGCGGCCGGGGCGGTTTTGGCGGCGGCGGTCCCGGCATGCACTGACGGGTTCCGGGGCGCATGTCAATTCCGTAGGGGATTCCGTTAGGTCAAAAAATACAGTATGAAAGCGGTGTCGAACCACCGCCACTCAAAAGGTTCCGGCGGCGGCCGGAACCGGTAACTTGATGACCAATGCGACCAAGCTGTTCGCGTCGACGTGCCAGCACAACGGCCCCACGGAACTGACCTGCGCTCCCATCGCGGCGCGGTCTGGCGCTTGTAAAAAGTAGTTTTAATGTTAGCTTGTTTTCAGAGGCGTCTTATGAAAATCATTCAATTATCCCTTTGCGTTGGCTTGGCCTTGTGTGTCGTCGCGTCTGCGGGCGGTCCTGGCGGCGGTGGCGGTCGTGGGGGCGGCGGCGGTGGGGGTGGCGGTCGTGGCGGCGGCGGTGGTGGTGGTGGCTACCACGGTGGGGGTGGCGGTTACCGTGGTGGCAACAACTATTATCACGGCGGCAATAACTATTATGGTAATCGCGGGTATTACCACAACAACAGTTGGAATCATAACGACTGGACGGCGGCCGGCGCGGTGCTGACCGGGGTGGCGATTGGCGGGGTGCTGGGGAGCTTGATGAACCAGCCGGAAACGGTCATTGTCCAGCAGCCGGTTTACGCCGCGCCTGCCGCTTATTACGCACCGGCGCCCGTTGCCGTGGCGCCCGGTCCGGGGTACTATGTGGAAGCCGCGCCTGTGGCGCCGGTTTATGTTCAGCCCGCCCCGGTCTATGTGCAGCCGCCGCCGGTTTACTACTACGCGCCCCGGCCGGTCTATCAGGTCCGTTACTGGTAGCGGATTTGGTTGGTGTGGGTTGAAACGGCAGGGACGGCCTTTTTTGGTGCCGGCCCTGACTGTTTTCCTTCCCGAGGACTTTTCCGAACCTTGGGAGCCGCCCGTTCCCGGGCGGACGTTCCCGCTATCGTCGGAGACGCGCGTCATGGGGGTGGCGTTACGGCGGCCTCAAGAGAAGGGCGGAACGGGTGTGACGCCGTCGCTGTCCGCCCGGGGACGGGCGGCTCCCGGTCTTGACATAACGCCGGACACCCGGCTCCGGACGCGGATTCCCCGATCATTCCTCCCATAACTCTTGGTATTCCGCCCATTCGGGTTCGTTGCGGAAGATCCAGTTGTAGTAGTCTTTGCCTTGCAGTTCGGCGCCCGCTTTGGCATCCACGATGACCCGGCAATGCGGGTGGAGTTGCAGGGCGGAGGCCGTGACCATGGAGGTGATGGGGCCTTCCACGGCTTGGGCCAGCACCTTGGCCTTGCTGCCGCCGGTGACGAGCATCAGGCAGTGCTTGGCTTCCAAAATCGTGCCGACGCCCATGGTAATGGCGCGCTTGGGCATGTTGGCTTCGCCACCGCAGAGGGGCGCGTTTTGCTGGATGGTGCCCGGCGTCAGGGCCTTGGGCCGGGTGCGGGAACGCAGGGCGGACAGCGGTTCATTGAAGCCGATATGGCCATCGGCGCCGATCCCGAGCAACTGCAGGTCAATGCCGCCGCACTCCGCGATCATGGCCTCGTAGTGACGGCAGGCGGCTTCGAGGTCGGCGGCCATGCCGTCCGGCAGATGCGTGTTCCGAAGGTCGATGTTGACGCGGTGGAACAGGTGTTCGTTCATGTAGTGGCGGTAGGAATAGGGGTTTGCCGGGGGCAGGCCGATGTATTCGTCCAGATTGAAGGTGCGGCAGAGGGAAAAGTCGAGGGTGTTTTCCCGGTACAGGTCGCCCAGCAGATGGTAGAGCCGCTCCATGGTTCGGCCAGTGGCCAAACCGAGGACGAGGTGCGGTTTCGCCCGCAACTCCTTGGCGATCAGTTTGGCCGCCAGGAGATTGGCTTTTTCACGGGTCGGGAGAATGATAACTTCCATGATAGGGAATATAGCCTTTATGCGGCGTTAGGTTGAAGCTTTTTAGGCTGTAGGCTGAAGGTAATTAAGATCTCACCCCAACCCGGCGTAGCCGGAACCAAAATAACGTCATTTCACCACAGAGGGCACAGAGG
>CAITYL010000040.1 GCA_903896595.1 uncultured Lentisphaerota bacterium | reverse complement strand
TGTGACGCCATCAAGTTCCGCCCGAGCACGGGCGGCTCCCGGTCTTGAAATAACGCCGACATGAAAAAGCGGCAAAACAATTGCCGCTCTCCAAGAACGATGCCACCTTGATCGGGACTTTTGAAAACACCTCTCTTGTTTTTATCCGCCCATCAGAGCCGGGAACGAAGCGCCATTCCTGGGCGCGAAAGTGACCGGTCAAAAGAATCCACTCTCGCTTGGAACAGTGCAACCCATTGACCCGTCACTGACGTTCCGGGCTCTGATGCCCGCCGCTCCCCGTTCACCCTAACGGACATTCCGAACGCATCTGTAGCAAAGCGATTGTATCGCGTTAGTGACGTCCTGGCGGGCTACAAGCCCTTTGCTACACCCATGAACTATCTGAGCAAAAACTTCCTGCCTAACGCGAGTTTTGCAACCGCTCCCGGATTATGTTATGCGCATGATCATCATCGGTGAAAACATCCATTGCAGCCGGGTCGTCAAGGCCGGAGGGCCGCGGTGCGCCAAGCTGGCGGACGGCTCCCTGCGCGTCACCTGGGAAGAGTCCGGGACCGGCGCCGCCTCTTTTGCCGTGCCGGCGGCGCTGGCGGGAGCCAAGGTCAAACATGTGATCGCGGCGCTCCAGGTCGCCCGCGGCGGCGGTGCGGAGTCCGCGGCGGCGCAGGCTTATTTTGTCTGGCTGGCCCGCCAGCAGGAGCTCGCCGGCGCCCATTACCTGGATGTCAACGTGGACGAATATTCGTTGGACAAAGAGACCAATGCCGAAGCCATGCGCTGGCTGGCGGGATTTTTGGCCGGCCAGACCCGCCTGCCAGTGGCACTGGATTCCTCGGCCGTCGGCGTGCTCCAGGCCGGCATTGAAGCGGCCCCCGCGGCCGGACCGCAATGGCTGCTCAACAGCGCCAGCATGGAACGGTTGGACGTCCTGGACCTGGCGGCCGCCACAGGGGCCGCGGTACTCTGCTCGGGGGCCGGCGCCGCGGTGCTGCCGCAAACCGCCGCCGAGCGCGTCGCCGCCCTGGAACCGGTGGTGGCGGCGGCCCGGGAACGGGGCCTTCCGCCCGACCGCCTGTTCCTCGACCCGCTGGTGCTGCCGATCGGCATGGACCCGCTTCAGGGCATGGCCTTCCTCGACGCCTGCCGCGAACTCCGCCACCGCCACGGCCCGACACTGCATGTGGTCGGCGGCATCAGCAACGTCTCTTATGGCATGCCGGAACGCCGGCTGCTGAACCACCGGTTTCTCCAACTGGCCATGGCGGCCGGCCTGGACGCCGCGATTTATGACCCGCTTCAGCTGGCGCCGGGCACGTGGACGCCGGAACTGGCCGCGGCCGCCGACCGGGTGCTGACCGGCGACGACGCCTTTGCCGCCGACTTCCTCGCCCTCGTCCGCGGCGCGACGTGACCCATGAAACGTGACTCGGGATGCCGGAATCGATTGCAGTCGATTGCGGCCGATTGCAGTCGAGTGCAATCGAGAATTGCGCCCCGCCGCCTCACGCCTCACGCCTCACGCCTCACGCTTCACGCCGCCCCCATTTCCGCTTTCTGCTTTCCCCATTTCCGCTTTTCCCACCATGCCCCCCTCCCCCGACATCACCCAGTGGCCGGCGTTGACGTTGCGCGGCCTGACCCTGTCGCCGCCGCTGCTGATCGCGCCCATGGCGGGGTTCACCCACAGCGCGTTCCGCCGGCTGCTGGCGGAATTCGGCGGCTATGGCGCGCTGTTCACGGAAATGCTGGCCGCCAAACCGCTGCTGGTGGAACACTTTGCCAGCTCGCCCTTCGTCCGCCGCCGGCCCGAGGAAGGCGCGGTCATCTACCAGTTGCTGGCCCCGGAAAGCGACCGGCTGCCGGAGATCGTGGCGCGGCTGCGGCAAGTCGAGCCGGCCGGCCTGGACCTGAACTGCGGCTGCCCCGCCCCCGACGCCCGGCTGGTGGGCGGCGGCGCCCACCTCTGCCGGGATGCGGAACGGTTGCGGCGCGTCCTGTCCACCCTGCGCGCGGAATTTGCCGGCCCCTTTACCGTCAAGATCCGCCTTGGCTTCCGCGCCGATGCCGGGTGGGAGGAACGTTTCCTGGCCAATCTGCGCCTGTACGAAGAGTGCGGCGTGGATGCCGTCACCCTGCATCCGCGCTTCGCCGAGGAACGGCTCAAGCGGCCGGTGCTGTGGAAACGCTGGGCGTGGGCGGCGGCCCATACCCGGCTGCCGGTGATCGCCAACGGCGACATCACCGGCCCGGAAACGCTGGCCGCGCACCCGGACGCCTTCCGGGGAGTGGCGGGGATAATGATGGGCCGGCAGGCCATCGTCCAGCCCTGGCGCTGCGCCTATTGGAACCAGCCCGCCTGGCGTCCCGCCGATCCCGCCGCGGTTTGGGACCGGTTGCGCGCCTATATTGAGGACGATTTTTCACCGGCCAAGGCATTCCTCCGCCTGCGCGACTTCACTTTTTGGTACGCCCGCAATTTCCGCTTTGGCCATACCCTGCACGCCGCCGCCCAGCACGCCCCGGACCTGCCGACCCTGCGCACCCGCGCCCTGGCGTTCCTGCAAACGGCGCCGGCCTGGGACAAACAGCCGTCGTTCTCCGGATTGTAAGCCGAGCCTCGTGCAAAACCACGTTTTTCCGGTGCGGGTGTCCGCGGTTGGGCGGTTGGGCGGTTGGGTGGTTGGGCGGTTGGGTGGTTGGGCGGTTGGGCGGTTGGGTGGTTGGGCGGTTGGGCGGTTGGGCGATTGGGCGGTTGAGGGGTTGAGGGGTTGAGGGGTTCATCCGATTCTGCTGAAAAACCCCATCCTGTAATTAAAGCCCGCCGGGCGTACGTCGGCGGGCTTTTTTCTTGCAGGTTACGGTCGCGGCCGGCATTGGAGGACTGAGCCGGCGAAGGTGTAGTTCGCCGCGATCAAGAAGTTCCC
>CAITYL010000039.1 GCA_903896595.1 uncultured Lentisphaerota bacterium | reverse complement strand
GCTCAACCCGTTCTTCTGGTTTTTCGAGGCCGAACTCACCGGCACCCCCAAAAACCACAACTGGCGCCTGATCCGCCACCTCGGGGATGTGTTCACGCTGTAAAGACGGTTGGGCGGTTGAGGGGTTGGGCGGTTGAGGGGTTGGGCGGTTGAGGGGTTGGGCGGTTGAGGGGTTGAGGGGTTGAGGGGTTGAGGGGTTGAGGGGTTGAGGGGTTGAGGGGTTGAGGGGTTCGGCGGTTGAGCGGTTTCGTTTGGACGATTCAGAACGGGGTTCGTCTCCTGCTGTAGCTGAGCGCTTGCAGCGCGGCGAAGACGTTTGGCAACGGTGGCCCCATAAAAAGACTGGAACGGGGGTGACGCCATCGCGTTCCGCCCGAGGACGGGCGGCTCCCGGCCTTGAAATAACACCGATCACCGCCGGCGCGTTCCCCAACCGCCGTACCCCAACAGGAGCAACAGCAGGGCGCTGGGCTCGGGAATGATGCCCATGATCCAACTGCTGCTGGTGGACACCCGGGAGGCATACGACGCCGCCGGAATGTTCGATGATGAATCCTGCATATATTGCCACGCCTGTCCGTCATAGTAATACAGGCCACCGTAGTCGAACGCGGCGGCGTTGAAACTGCCGGTATGGCTCGACGTCAGGGCATAGGTCGCCGGATCCACACCATAGCCAACCCCCGCCAGCTTCCAGGTCGTCCCGTCCTGAATGAACAGCCCGGCCCCGGAATCCAGATTGGCCAACATCGCTTCCGTGCCCCCAACCGACTGGTCAAAGTTGGCGTAGAGAAGATGATTGTCTCCCACGGTTTGATAGTCGGCATACCCGGTAACCGCGTTGGTGCCCCACCGCTTGGTACCCGCGCCGCTGCTGGACCATTGCCAGCCTTTGAGTTCAGTGCCGACCGTGACCGCCGCCCCCCGCGTATACCCGCGGCCGAACATTACGAGATCTTTTCCCGCCTCGTTGGTATTGGTATACAGGGGCGCCCACGAGACAAAGGATGCTGAAGTGGCGTCCAGCTTCCAAACCCGGAGGTCCGAATTCGGATCGTCCCAATGCTGGGTCTTGGACGCATTAAACGTCCCTTGATTGGGACCGGAGGCGAAGGTGACTGAATACTGGGTGGCGTCGTTCCACCCGCAATGTTTGGCGGTCACAAAATAACGGCCATCAATCGGCACCCCGATGAAGCTGTTGAGATTGCCGGTCAGATCCCAGCCGCTGCCGATTAAGGCGCCTCCGGGGGCCGTGGCGTTGTAGGAGGAGGCCGTGCTTGTGTTGTCGAGAAACAGCATGGCGTGACCAAGCGAAGCCGTTGCCATTACCGTCACCACAACGGATACCAAGCACGTCCGTGCCCCTTGGGACGTCGTATTCATGCAACCCTCGCGAATAGCACTAACCGCCGTTCCGTAGATCCTGCATGACAAAATCTGCCGGTGTTCTACGAACGGGAAAACCGGCGGCGATACGCCAGGGCACCGCCACCCAGCGCCAGCAAGATCAGTGAACCCGGCTCGGGAATGAGACCGTAAATCCAGTCGGAAGAGGAGGAAATCCGGGTGGCAAAAAGGGTGGAAGAAACATTAAAAGTTCCCGGATCATACCATACCCCGTTGTAATAGCAGTAAAGTCCGCTGGTTCTGACATTAAAAATGGCGGCATTGAACGTTCCACTGGCATGGTCGGCATCTGTGTCAAAAGCCTTGGGTGAAGAGGACCAGGGGGCGACGCCGTAACCAATTCCGGCCAGATTCCAAGTACTCCCGTTCTTGATAAAAATGCCCGAACCGGAGTCAAGATCGCCCAACATCGCCTCCGTGTTGCCGACGCCTCCGTCGAACGTGGCGGTAAAAAGCCGTTGGTCGCCGGTCTTGTAATTTGCATAGCCGGAGACGGTGTTCGTGCCCCATAGCTTGGTTCCGGAACTGCCCCACTGGTAACCGACGAGCGTGGCTCCTTTTTTTACTTCACTGCCATTGGTCACGCCCCGTCCGATCGCCACCATCGACTTGCCCGACTCATTGCTGCTGGTGTAGAGTGAAGCCCAAGATGAGAACGCCCCCGAGGTGATTTTCCATACGCACAAGTCTGAATTCGGATCCTCCCAATAAGTTGAACTGGTTCTGGTCAGAACGTACGATCCCTGGTTCGGGCCAGAGGAAAACGACAGCGTGTACGGGGTTCCAGATTGCCAGCCCACGTGCTTGGCGGTGACCACATAATGAGAGTCAATCACGGTTGCTGTGTAGGAATTGACGCTGCCAACAAAGTCCCAACCACTATTGGCGTATGCGGACGTGCTCGATGGCGCCAGTGCCGCCGCGCTGCTGGCGGTACTATTCGCGAGCAAGATGGCCTCCGCCGGAATAGATAACATAACTATCACCGTCGAAACGGCTAACAATGTGTATGGCAAAACGTACTTACCGAACCTCATTGGCGCACTCCAAAAATAGACTTTAAGATTACATGCTTTAACTCACACCCACTCCAATAAATATAGCAAGAAAAACCATTTTTACACGGAAGGTGCTTTCAAAAGTAACGCGGTTTTCCAATAACCGGGAGCCGCCCGGCCTCGGGCGGACGAACGCGTCATCGTCGGAGACGTGCATAATTGGTTTGGCGGACGGTGCCCCATAAAGAGGGCGGAACTGGGGTGACGCCATCAAGTTCCACGCCGCCCACTCGGGCGCATATCAGTTCCGTAGGGCCGTTATGCTGGCACGCATGCGCGAACAGCGGTTATCTTGGCCATCACGTTACCGGTTCCGGCCGCCGCCGGAACCTTTTGAGTGGCGGTGGCTCGACACCGCTTTCACACTGTATTTTAAGGCATCTTCACCGCGATAGAACGCGAAAGATCGCAAAAGAAAATGCGTGTCCGAATTTTTCTTTCGCGCTCTCTGCGTTCTTTCGCGGTTAATCGAATGATGGTGAATAATTCTGGCTAAAGCGCCAGCCCGGTTCCCGGCTGACGCGGTTTATACGCCCTCTTATACCGCGTTAGAGAGAATCCACTACGGAACTGACATGCGCCCCGCCCCCTCCTTGGCAATCCGGCAGGGGGCGGCTATGGTGCGGGTTCGCCCTGTTGGAACTCACCCTGTTTTGGGATTGGCTGTCATGAAAAACCTCCACCTCCTATTCCGCGCCATCACGCTGCTGACGGTGGCCGCCGTGTTCTGCGATCTGCCACGCCTTCAGGCCGCCGAGCTCCAGGACGCCGTGGCCGCCGTGGTCGGCGATGAAATCATCACGGTGTCGGACATTGTCAATGAAACCCGCCCCTTCGAGGACGCCCTGCGGGACAAGTACCGGGACAAGCCGGATGAGCTGGCGCGCCAAACCGAACAGCTCCGCCGTTCCACGGCCCAGCGCATGGTGGACCGGGAACTCGCCTGGTGCGAATTCAAGACCAAGGAGTTCAAGCTCCCTCCCGAACCGGTGCAAAAGCGCATCGATGAGATTATCCAAAACCAGGCCGGCGGCAATCGCGAACGGTTCGAAAAAATGCTCGCCCGTGACGGCATGAGCTTCCGCGAATTCGAAGACAAGGCGCGCAAGATGGTCGCCGTGGACATGCTGATCGACGAAATGGTCCGCCGGCCCGTGCATATCTCCCCCGCCGACGTCAAGGCCTACTACGAGGCGCACCCCAATGAGTTCCGCCAGCCGGGCCGCATCCGGCTCGCCATGATCATCCTCAAGAAAGACGGCCGGCACGCCGCCGCCTTCGAGGAAACCGTCACCACCATCCAGCGCGGCCTGAACGGTGGCACCGCGTTTGCCGCCCTGGCCAAACAATACTCCGAAGGCCCCAACCCGACGGCCGGCGGCGATGCGGGCTGGCTGGATGAAAAAGACGTTGACGCCGTCGTGCTCAGCCTCAAGCCCGGACAGTCCAGCGCCCCCATCCGCAAAACTGAAGGCGTGGTCTTTCTGAATGTGCTCGAACGCCAGACCGCCGGCCCCGCGCCGTTGAGCAATGACCTGGCCAAACGCATTGAGCGCAAGCTCCGCGTGCAGGATGAAAACCTGCGTTACGACAAGTACGTCGCCGAACTCCGCAAACGCTACCGCGTCAAAACCTTCTTTTAGCCCGCAGCCCCCGTCCGAAGCACAACCGCAATCAATGCCTCACCACAGAGAGCACAGAGCCTAATGAGCCTCTTGCAAAACTCCCTTTGACCGGCGGGGTGTTCAGTGTTCGGGGTTCAGGAAAACCGTTTTTGGAGTGCGGCAATTCCTTTGCCGCTTTTTCCGCCTGAACGCCGAACACTGAACACCCGACGCCCCCACCGGGAACAGGTGGTTTTGCAAGCGCCTCTAATTATTTATAATCTGTGTTCTCTGTACCCTCTGTGGTGAAATTTTTGAATGACGTTCACTTGTAAGGCAACAAAGCACGCATGAATAGGTCTTTGCTCAAACGGGGCGTGCCAGTGGTGGTCTCAGGCCCCAGCGGCGCCGGCAAAAGCACGGTCTGCCGGGAACTGCTGGCGCGGGAACCGGAGATGCATTTCTCCGTCTCCTGCACCACCCGGCCCGCGCGCCCCGGCGAGACCGACGGCGCCGCCTATTATTTTCTCAGCCGCGCCCAGTTCGAGGCGCGCCTGGCCGCCGACGGCTTTCTCGAGCATGCCGAGGTTCATGGCAACTATTACGGCACCCCGCGCAGTGAGGTGACCGCCCCCATCTCCGCAGGCCGCGACGTCTTGCTGGATGTGGACGTGCAAGGTGCCCGCAGCTTGCGCCACAACCTCGACGCGGCCGTGTCTGGAGCGCCGGTCTTCATCTTTATCGCACCGCCGTCACTGGTGGTCCTGGAACAACGGCTGCGCGGCCGCGGCACCGAAAGCGAAGAAACCATCCAGCGCCGCCTGGCCAATGCCCGGGTGGAAGTGACCGCCTGGCGCGAGTACGACTTCCTAGTCATCAATGACGACGTGGCGGCCGCCGTCACCCGCCTGCAAGCCATTCTCACCGCCGCCCGTTGCGCCACGTCCCGGCAGCAGTGGACGCCTGGTTAGGCTGTTAGGCTGTAGACTGTTAGGCTGAAGGTAATCCCATCGGACAACGGGGTTCTTTCTTGACAACCTGAAGAGGTTGCAAAATCCGCGCTAGGTTGAAAGTTTCCAATTTAATGAGGTGCTTTCAATAAGTTAATGATATTTTCCCATAACCGGGAGCCGCCCGTCCTCGGGCGGACGAACCCGTTATCGTCGAAGACGCGCGTCATGCTGGTTTGGCGTGACGCCGGCTCAATAAAAAGGGCGGAACTGGGGTGACGCCGGCGCGGTCCGCCCGAAGCCGGGCGGCTCCCGATCATTTTCTGAACCCCGAACACTGAACACCGAAACCCAGTGTAAATTGTGGCATGACCAACACTGTCCGCAAGAAATCGCCAACGACGCCGAACCCGGCCGCGCCGAAACCCGCCCGCCCCTGCGTGGCCTTGGGCGTGACCGGTTCGGTCGCCGCCTTCAAGGCCGCCGCCCTGACCAGCGCCCTGGTCAAGGCCGGCGTGGAGGTGCAGGTGCTGATGACCGCCGCCGCCGCCAAGCTGGTGCAACCGCAGACCTTCCAGACCCTGTCGCGCCTGCCGGTGATCACCAGCCTGTGGGAACTCCCGGACTGGAAGCCCGGGCACATCGCCCTGGCCGACCGCGCCCGGGTGCTGGTCATCGCCCCCGCCACCGCCAACACCCTGGCCAAGCTCGCCAACGGCATTGCCGACGATGCCCTCAGCACCTATGCCGTCAGCCATGGCGGCCCGCTCCTGGTGGCGCCCGCCATGAACCCGCGCATGTGGCGGAACGCCGCCGTGCAGGACAATGTCCGGCGTCTGCGGGAGCGCGGCGTCCGCATTCTCGGCCCCGGCCATGGCCCCGTGGCGTGTGGTGACGAAGGTGACGGCCGCATGCTGGAGCCCGAACCGATCGCCCAGTGCGTGCTGGCGCACCTGGCCGTGCTGGACGCCGGCGTTCCCGCCGGCGCCGGGCGACGGATCGTCATCACCGCCGGCCCCACCCACGAGGCGTGGGATCCGGTCCGTTTCCTTGGCAACCGCTCCAGCGGCAAGATGGGCTATGCCCTGGCCGCCGCCGCCGCCGCCGCCGGCCTGGAGGTGACCCTGGTCTCCGGCCCCACTCATCTGCCGCCGCCCGCGCTCTGCCGGTTCGTCCCGGTGGAGAGCGCCGCCGACATGGCCGCCGCCGTGCGTGCGGAGTTCGCAGACGCCGACTTTTTGGTCATGGCCGCCGCCGTCGCCGATTTCCGCCCCGCCCAACCCGCCGGGCACAAAATCAAAAAGACCGCCGCTGGCGCGCCCACCGCCCTGCCCTTGACTCCGACCGAGGATATCCTGGCCGCCGTCGCCGCCGGCAAAAAGCCCGGCCAGCGCATCATGGGATTTGCCGCCGAAACCAACGACCTGGCGGACCACGCGCGCCAAAAACTGCGCCGCAAAAAGGTTGACTGGATCGTTGCCAATGACGTTTCCCGATCTGACATCGGTTTCGGTGCCGCCGACAACGCGGCCACCGTTTTCGCCGCCAACGGCGCCGTCCACGACTTCCCCAAAATGGACAAGCTCCAGCTCGCCGCCCGCCTGCTGGGCCTGTTGTTGGGATAAAGGCTATTAGGCTGTAGGCTGTTAGGAAAACGGGCGGGGGCGGGTGTACCGCCTTCGATATCCGTCGATGCCCGTCGATATCCGTCGATGCCCGTCGATATCCATCGAGTGCCATCGATGGTCGTCGATGGTAATCGATAGTGGTCGACGGCCCTCGACATCTTCCGCGCCCGCCACCACCAGCCTGTACGTATTTATTTGTCTTCCTAACAGCCTTCAGCCTACAGCCTAACAGCCTTTTTCACAACACCGGCGTCGCCGCGCCGGTCTCGCGGAACTGGCGCGGAGTGGTGCCGAGCACCCGGCGGAACATCCGCACCAAGTGATGCGGCGCGGAAAAGCCCAGGCGGAAGGCCACCTCCTTGACGCTCAGCGGCGTGTCCCGCAGCCAGTCGCACGCCTGCAGCATCCGCTGCCGCGCCAGGTACTGGGCGGGGGTCATGCCCAGTTGGTGCCGGAAGACCCGGGTCAGATGTTCGCGGGTCACCCCGACCATCAGCGCCAGCTCCCCCACCTGCAGCGGGCCGTGCGCCCCGTTTTTCACGCAGGCGCGGACCCGGCGCAACAAGTCCGACCCGGCACTGGCGCCGGTGGCCTGCCCCATGACCGCTAGCAGGGCGGACAGCAACTCCGCGACCAACTGATAGCCAACAAACGCCGGCTGCTCCATTTCGCGCCGGCCGCCGGCGCCCCCCAGGCCGATCAACCGCTGAATCACCGGCGTCTCCACCGGCAGGGTCCAAAGCGCCCCGTGACGCTCAATCAGAGAGCGAACCTGCGCGTAAACCAGGGTTCCCGTCATGGTCGCGAACACATAGCGCCACGGCTCGCTGCCCTTCCGGGGATACCCGTACTCCACCGCCGGGTCCAGGGCGTCGCAGAGGAACCCCGTGCCAACGGGCAGTTCATGGTCCCCCGCCGCGTCCCGGAACCAGCCGGTGCCCGCCAGCGTGAACTGGAACACGCAGTGCGGCCGGTCGGGGCGCTGCCGGCCGAGCAACCGATAGGCCGGATCCTGCCGCGTCTCCACCCCCGCCATGGCCAGGTACGGCCACTCCTCCCAGGAGGTCTGCGCATGAAACCGGGTATGGGCATAGGGACGCTTCATGGATCACCTCACGGTTGGGGTACCACGTTTCCGCCCATCAATATCACATATTGGGTATCAATATCAAATAGCAGAACCTATTCCTAGCGGAAATAACCATTATAGTCAATTGATGACAAGGCCACATAAAGGTCGAGGCCAGAGCCACAGGTCACAAAAAAAGAGGTGCATAAGGTGTCCATGCAGAGCCGTACCTTCTTTACCTTGATCGAGCTGTTGGTGGTGATCGCCATCATTGCCATCCTGGCAGCCATGCTGCTGCCGGCCCTGCGCAACGCCAAAGACACCGCCAAGCAGGTGGCTTGCCTTTCCCAGTTGCGCGGCATAGGCATCGGATTGAGCATGTACGCCGGCGACTACAACGGCAATCTGCCCAATGCCGGTTCGGGTAGCTGTCAGCCGTGGACTGGCCGCATGATCACCAACTGGGGCGGCACGCCGATCGGCCTGGGCCTGTTGTACACGACCAAGATCATCACTCCCGGCGACTTCTACTGCCCGGCCCAGACCATCGCCGGTTCGGGGGCCAATTATGCCGCCTACAACAAACTGCCGTTCGACTACGGCGGCAGCACGGCCGGGTACGATTATTTGCCGTGGTGGACGGCGGACGTTGGTTGGGCCACCAAATCATTGGCCAAATATCAGGAGCAGCACCACGCCTTGATCGCCGATCTTTTCACTTCCAATGTGGCGGAATCCATGCCGCACGGCAAGAGCTGGAACGTGGCGGAGCCGGACGGCAGCGCGATCAAGCATCTTGACACCGACCGAATGAACGACGGTTCGGCCGTCAACAACCAACCGATGAGCACGGTAATTTTGACCGGCCAAAACCAGTCGTTCCCGGTTGCCGGGTATCTCGGACAACGGCTGGGCCGGTGATGGCGGGCGACGCCGGCGGAAGACTAGGACCATTGGGACTCTTGGGACCATTAGGACCGTTAAGACGCCGGCGGAACCGGCATTGCACGACGTCCCAAGAGTCCCAATGGTCTTAAGTGTCCCAAGGGTTCCTAGTCCTACAACCAACTCAAGCCATTCAAGGTAGCACCCCCATGATCTCACGCCTCCTGCCCGCCTGCCTGCTGATCGGCCTCTGTGGAACCGGTTCCGCGGAAATGGCCGTCCAATGCAGCTATCCCGCCACCGCGCCGCACCTGACCGGCACCCTGGCTTATCCCCAGGACGTACTGGGCATGCAACGGGCGGAAGGGTGGTGGTTCGGCGGCGCCACCAACGGCAACGGCGGCGGCATCCGACGCGTCCCGGCGCCGGGACGTCCGGGCCAGCAGGCACTGGAGTTTTCCTTTAGTATTAACCGGGCCGCCCCGCAGTGGCTGGAGTGGCGCTATGCGCTGACTCCGCAATTGTCGGTCTTTGGTTCCCGTGAACTGGTCTTTGAACTGTATCCGGTCGATGCCCTGACCATGGACATCCAAGCCCGCTTCGGCACCCAGCAGGGACAGTCCGTCCTGCCCATCTGCTGGAGTTCCCTGGGCAGACACCCGGCGGGAAAATGGGTCACCGTACGACTGCCGATCATGACCCAACGCTACATCGATACCCTAAAATTCGATATCGACAACCAAGCCGAAGGTATTCCCAACGGCCGGCCGGTGCGGTTCATTCTTGCCAACCTCCGTTTCGAGCCCGCCCCGCGCGAGACCGCGGAACTCCCCATCGCCTCCCTGAAAACCCAGCCGCCAATGCAGGCCGGATATTTGGAACTCACTCAAGGGGCAATGCTTAAAGATGCCCAACCGCTCCAACTGCACCTGGAACTCAGCGCCACTACATCGCAAACCGCGACCCTGCGTGTCCTGAAGTGGCAACAGCGTATTGAGATTAAAGCTCCTTGCACCGTGCTGGACATCACGATCCCGAACGTGGTTGACGTTCTTGGCATGGGCCGGTTTCCATTGGAAGTCGAACTAACCGGCGCCGGCGGCCAGCGGCTGGCGTGGCTGGCCACCCCCACGCCCATCGCCACCTTCAGCACCACGGCCATGGACCGCCAGCGCCAGAACTTGATACGGTTGCGCAATCAATTGCAGGTCAAAGCCGACCGGCGCCCCGGCAACGAGGAAATCCTGGTTTCCCTGACCGTGGCCCGAGTTTTTTTGGAAACCTACATTCCCGACGACTTCAACCGTCAGGGCGCCTTTGTCATCGCCATGCGCGAACTGGCGGATGTCGGCGCCATTCTGGGTCAGACGGAACAGGCGCTGGCCCAACCGCCCACCCACACCGCGCCCCTGGCGGATTATGATCCGACCCAGCCGGTGGTGATCCGGGACGGTAATTTCACTCAAAAGGGGCGTCCCCTGCTCTTGGTCGGCCCGCTCGCTTGGACGGGTATGCCGGACGCGATAGAACTGGCCCGCGGGCTTGGTTTCAACAGCGTCGTCATGGATCTGGGCCTGCCCGGCTGGTACGGCGGCAACCGCGCCGGAGCGGCGGCGGCCCAGGCGGCGCTGGACCAAAGCCAACGCGCCGGTATCGCCATCTCTTTCCAACTCGCCAATCATTACGTGCCGACCTTGACCCCCACCGATGCCGCCGCCATCGGTGACGGTGCCAGCGGCAACCCGGGCCTGCCCTGGAACATCCTCCGCCCCGAAACGCACCGGATCTTGGGAAACTGGTATGATGCCATGCTCCCCGCCTTCACCGCCTACCCCAACCTGTTGAATCTTGGTGCCGCCAATGAACCGACCTACGGGGTCAGCCCGGACTCCCAAAGCTTCCAGACCGCCTTCCGGAAATGGGCGGCGGGACAATACGGGAACATCGCCGCAGCCAACACCCGCTGGGGCAGCAAATACCCGTCTTTTGCGGCCATCGACCTGCCCAGCCTGTTTAACCTGCAGAAAACCAGCAAGGGCGCGGTCTTCGACTGGAACCAGTTTCTGGCCCAGACCCAGGGGGATTTTTTTGCTTTACTCAGCGGACGGATCCGCCAGCGCCTGCCCAACGTTTCCGTGTCGGTCAAACTGGCGGGCGGGTATGGCTATGATTACCTCGACGAACAGGAGATCTTATGGCACGGCGGCCAGACTGTACATGGCACGGACGGCGCCAATCCAATGTTCCTTGATTATATGAAATCGCTTGATCCGGCACTGCCCGTTTTTGATGGCGAGTGGCATATGATCTTTTCCGAACAAATGGGCAACACCCCCGCCTACCTGAGCCGAACCATGTTTCAAGGCGTCGTTCATGGCATCGGCGCCGGCTACATCTGGCAGTGGAGCCGGTTCGACTGGAACAGCCAGATCCATGGCGCGGCAGGCTCCATCACCCGTTATCCGCTGGGACTGGACGGCATGGGCCGGACGGCGGTGAAGCTGCGCCGCCTCATGCCGGTATTGTCACGGTTCGCCAATCTGGACGGCGGCCGGGTGCGGCTGTTGTACAGCAAGGCGTCACACCTGCACCAACCGGCGGCGGAAGAGCGGGTGTTGCCGGGCGTGCAGTTGCTGGTCAAGGTGCCGGCCTACCTGCAAGATTTGGAAAAAACGTATGTCAATTTGTCAGGCAACGCGGCAGGTGTCAGGTTCGTGATCCCGGAAACGCTCGCCGTCAACCCCCTGGCGGGCGTTTCACTGCTGGCTGCGGGTTCGGCCGACTACCTCCAAACCTCGGCCTTGGCCGCAATAGAAACGTGGGTGGCCAAGGGCGGCACCCTATGGTTGACGGCTCCGGGACTGCGGGCCGACCCGTGGGGCCAGCCGCATCGCGGCATCGCCCCAGCCTTCCTCGCCCTGCTCGCCACCCCCGGCGAGCACGCCTATCAAAAGGGCCGGGTGGTGGTGGACGGCCAGTGGACCGGTTTCCAGGCCTACTTGGACGGCCCGCGGGTGACGACCACCGACGGCAAAGAGATGCCCCGTGTCGAATGCCGCACAGCCACGGACGTGGACGGTAAAACCCGTTATCTCTACCTGTGCAATGCGGGCGACCAGGAACAGATCGTCACGATCACGCCGGCGCCCAAGCGGGCGGGACGCGACCTGTGGAACGGCGGCGAGGTCAATCTCGCCCAGCCGGTCCGCCTCCCCGCCAACGGCGTCCTCCTCGTGGAATACCCGTAGCCCCCTGCCCGCCCCAATCCATGCAATCAGTAGCATCACATTTTGGGTATTAATGTCAAATCTCAGGATCTAGTACTGTTGTGAGCAACCCCTATAGTTAATTGTAACGAGGCCACATAATGGTCCCGTTCGCGCTCCAGAAGTCAGCATTAGAAAGGAATGAACGCATGAAAACGTTCCCGCTCACGCTCGACAGTGGTCATGGCGAGTCCAAACAAAAAGGGAGAATGCAGATGAAAAAAACGCGTTGCCTGAAAATGCTGGCGTTGGTCCTGGTTTGCGGCGGTAACCTTGCGGTTGGTGCGGTCATTGCCAATTTCAGCAATGACTGGAATGCGACGTCTGGTCCCGGACAAAGCTGGTCCTGCCAATGGGCCAATTGGGATCAGAATAGCCCAGCCACTTTTCAAGATTTGGTTTGGGACGATGTGACCGGTCGAATGATCAAGGCGGATCAGCCCGACCACTATATATATGCGACGGCGTTTAGTGCCCAGCCGAATCTCAAGCTGGTCTTGGGCTGGCAGGCACCTGAGGCGGGAACGGTGAGTTTCATTGGGGCGGGGTCCAATTGGGTGACGCAGTCGATCTATCAGATTATCGATAAGGGCGGCACAGTGCTGACCAGTTCAACTGTTAATAACAGCAGTGCTGGTTCTGTGTCGGTCGAGAATGTTAGCATGGCGGCGGGCGATCAGATCTATTTTGGTTACCGTCCGAATTCCGGCTCTTCGTACTCTTGGTTCGAGGGTTGGCCGATCAAGATTGAAGCCACTTTTACTCCGGACCCCGTCCCCGAACCGATGACGATGGGTTTGCTGGCGATGGGAGGACTGCTGATACTTCGTAGACGTAAGTAGTATAAAATCAGTCAATGAGGTCGCGGTTCTTATTCCTTAATCTGCGGCGGCAATGCTCTTATTGGCTGGTTGCGCCGCCGGATTGATTCGTCACAAGAAATAATCCCTACGTCTACCAGCTATCCAGTCAGGCCGAGTCCGATGGTTATATCGGACTCGGCCTGATTATTTTTAGAGTGTCGCCGGCTTGACGGCGCTTTCATAGTGTATTGAAGCCTGTTATGTCTAAAAACAGTATTAAAGCGGTGTCGAGCCACCGCCACTCAAAAGGTTCCGCCGGCGGCCGG
>CAITYL010000038.1 GCA_903896595.1 uncultured Lentisphaerota bacterium | reverse complement strand
TTTTTACCCGGATTCTGGAACGGGAAGGGCTCAAGGTCATCACGGCGGCTGACGGTCAGCTGGCCATGGAGATGTTGCAGTCGCCTGCCACCGTTCCGGATGTGGTTCTGCTCGATGTTCGCATGCCTCGGCTCGATGGCATGGAAGTGCTTAAGAAAATCAGGGCGATGGGCAACGATCTGCCGGTGGTGCTGATTACGGGCCATGCGGATCTGCGTCAGTCCGTGGAGGCGATGAAAGGCGGGGCCTATTATTATCTGGCCAAGCCCTTTGACAACCATGAAGTGGCCCGGATCACCTGCCAGGCCCTGGCGGAATGGCAATTGAAGAAACACCGGGTGGCCACCGGCGATGCCCTGGAGCACTTGTCCCTCTTTGAGAGCATGGGTCCCTCGGACGCCGTGGCCAAGGTCGCGACGGATGTCCATCGGGTGGCGAACTCGGACTTTTCGGTGTTGCTCATGGGCGAAACGGGCGCGGGTAAGGACTTGGTGGCGGCGGCGATTCATCGTGGCAGCGGCCGGCGGCAGGCGCCCTTTGTCGCGGTGGATTGCGGAGCCATTCCCGAGGCGTTGCTGGAAAGTGAGTTGTTCGGGCACGAAAAAGGGGCGTTTACCGGGGCGGACCGGCAGAAACTGGGCAAATTTGAAACGGCGCGTGGCGGCACCCTGTTCCTGGATGAACTCGCCAATCTGCCCCTCAGTTCACAGGCCAAGCTGTTGCGGGCGATTCAGGGCAAAACCGTGCACCGGGTTGGCGGCACCACCGCCATCGCCGTGGATTTCCGGCTGGTCGCCGCCACCAACCGAAGTCTGCGCGAGATGGTGGCGGCCGGGACGTTTCGCGAAGACCTGTATTATCGGCTGGGCGATTTCACCATTGAGATTCCCGCCCTCCGCGAGCGCAAAAAAGATGTGCTGTATCTGGCAAAGCGCTTTCTGGACCAGGCCGAATCCGAACTGGTCAAGAAGACCCAGGGGTTGTCGGAAGCGGCGATTCGCGGCCTGCTCTCCTATGACTGGCCGGGCAATGTCCGCGAGCTTAAAGCGGTGATCCGGCGGGCGGCGCTGGTGGCCACGGGGGCGATCTCCGAAACGGATCTCGGCCTTGGCCGGAGCGCGGCACTGGCGCCGGCCGTGGCGCTGGAAACCGGCGGAACCTCATGGAAAGGGGCGTCGCTGCGGGACATTGTGCGGCGAACCGTGATTGATGTGGAAAAACGCGTGCTGACCGGCGTGCTGCAAGCCACCGGTGGCAACAAGGCCAAGGCGGCACGGCTGCTGCAAGTTGATTACAAGACCATGCATACCAAGGTAAAGCAGTTCGGCATTCAAGCCCAGGGAGACGACCATGAGTAAGCGGAAGTCAGCATCCGACCCGAAAGATGGCGACCGCGCGGACGCCACGGGCGGCCTGTTCAGCAGCCTGACGGGGTTTTTGGAGACGGTGGGGAACCTGGCCGGAACCGCCGAAGCGCGGGCCCGGCGCCAGGCGGAGACACCCGCCGGCGACGCCGGCGCGGCCGGCGGCACGGACGGGAAGACCACCGGCGCGAAAAAGATCGGCGGGATTCTGAACGGCCTGGCCGAGCTGGCCGAAAAGCTCAATGCGCTCTCGGAAAAAGGCGAGGGCATGACCGGGACGCGGGAGTTCACCTTTCCCTCAAAGGCCGGTGGCATCAAAGGGGTCTACGGGTTTTCCATGAAAACGGGACTGGGGGAAAAGGGCGACCAGATCAAGGTTGAACCTTTTGGCAACCTTCGCCAGGACCGGCAAACCGGCGAGGCGGTGGTGCAGGAAATCAATGAACCGGTGGTTGATCTGTTCGAGGAGGACGGCGCCACCACCCTGGTGGCCGAAATGCCGGGCGTGGGGGCGGAGGACATCCAGCTCGATGTCCGGGATGACGTGCTGACCCTCACCGCCTGCAAGGGCGAGAAGAAGTACCGGAAAGAACTGCTCCTGCGCCACCTGATCACGAAAGAGCGGATTCAGGTGACTTGCAACAATGGCATTGTGACGATTCGTTGCGAAAAGGCGGGGTGAACCATGGCCACCAAAGAGCGTGAGGCGCCGGTTGCCAAGCTGCGGGTAAGCGAGGCGTTGCCCAAGGACGTCGGGCGGGCCTTTGCCCGGATGGGCCCCGAGGACTTGGCCCGGCTCCAGCTTGCCGTCGGCGATACCGTGGTGGTGGAGGGCAAGCGGCAGGCGGTCTGCAAGGCGATGCCGGCCTACGCGGATCTTCGCGGCCAGTCCCGAATCCAGCTGGATGGCGCGACCCGCGAGAACGCGGGCGTTGGCCTCGATGAAGCGGTGAGCGTCCGCCAGATGCCGTGCCGGCCGGCGGAACGGGTGGTGCTCGCACCGACCAATGTGGTGCCGGCCGAGCGCGACCTTAAATACATCGGCAGCCTGCTGGACGGCCTGCCGGTCATGGCCGGGGCCAAGATTCAAGTTGCCCTGTTTGGCAGCCGGTTCGCCCATTTCAAAGTTGAAGCCGTGACCCCCAAGGGGCCGGTGCTGATTCATCCGGGCACAACGCTGGTGATTGGCAAAAGCCAGGAGGAGGACGGGGGGCGGACGCTGTCCTACGAAGATATTGGCGGGCTGAAATCCCAGCTCCAGCGCATTCGTGAAATGATCGAACTGCCGCTGCGCTATCCCGAGGTGTTTCAGCGCCTCGGCATTGATGCGCCCAAGGGGGTGCTGCTTTACGGGCCGCCGGGCTGCGGCAAGACGCTGATCGCCCGCGCCATTGCCCACGAAACGGAGGCCAGCTTCTTTTCGATCAGCGGCCCGGAGATCATCCACAAGTTTTACGGCGAAAGCGAAGCACATTTGCGGAAGATTTTTGAGGAGGCGACCAAGAAGGGCCCCAGCATCCTGTTCATTGACGAAATTGACGCCATCGCGCCGCGGCGGGACAATGTGGTCGGGGATGTGGAGAAGCGGGTGGTCGCCCAGCTCCTCGCCCTGATGGACGGCCTGAACAAGCGGCAGAACGTCATCGTCATCGCCGCCACCAATATCCCCAATGCCCTGGATCCGGCGCTGCGCCGGCCGGGCCGCTTTGACCGGGAGCTGGTCATTCCGATTCCAGACCGGCGCGGGCGCCTGGAGATTCTGGAAATCCATAGCCGGGGCATGCCGCTGGCCGGCGATGTCCAAATGGAGCATCTGGCGGAGATCACCCACGGATTTGTGGGCGCGGATCTGGAGGCCCTCTGCCGGGAAGCGGCCATGAGCTGCCTCCGCCAGATCATGGGCGAGATTGATTTCGCGCAGGCGGGCATTCCCTACGAAACGCTCGCCAAACTCGAAGTGCGCATGGACGATTTCCTGGCCGCCCTGCGGGAGATCGAGCCGTCCGCCATTCGCGAAGTCTTCGTGGAATCACCCAATGTGCATTGGGACGACGTGGGCGGGCTCGCGGCCCTGAAGCAGCGCCTGGTCGAAGCGGTGGAATGGCCGCTGAAATATCCCGCGCTCTTTGAGCAGGGCGGCGTGGCGCCGCCCAAGGGGATTCTGCTGGTCGGTCCGCCAGGGTGCGGCAAGACCCTGATGGCCAAGGCGATTGCCACCGAGAGCCAGGCCAACTTCATCTCCGTCAAAGGCCCCGCCCTGATGTCAAAATGGGTCGGGGAATCGGAAAAAGGAATTCGTGAAATTTTTCACAAAGCCCGGCAGGCGGCGCCGTGCATCATCTTTTTTGATGAAATCGACGCCTTGGTGGCGACCCGCAGCTCGGGCACGACGGACTCGCATGTCTCGGAACGGCTGCTGAGCCAGTTTTTGGCCGAGTTTGACGGGCTCGACGAACTTCGGGGCGTCCTGGTGCTGGGGGCGACCAACCGCCGGGATCTGCTGGATGCCGCTGTCCTCCGCCCGGGCCGCTTCGACGACATCATTGAAATGAGCCTGCCCGGAACGTCCGACCGGGAGGAAATCTTCGCGGTTCATCTCCGGCGGAAACCGCTGGCGGCCGGGCTGCACGGCGCGGAATTCGCCGCGCAAGCGGACGGGTTCAGCGGTGCTGACATTTCGGCCGTCGCGCGCCGCGCCGCCATGACGGCGGTGCGCCGGGCCGTGAAGAGCCTGGCGCAGGGCGCGGCTGGCGACCCCCAAATCCTGATCCAGCGCCAGGATCTTGACGACGCCATGGCCGAGGTGCGCGGAGGACGGGGATGAGCCAGGGGCTGTACCTGTTTTGCCTGACCCCGGAAACGTCGCAACTGGATCTCGCGGGCCCGGGGCTTGCCGACGCGCCGCCGCTGTTTACCGTGGCCGTCGCTGGCGTCACCGCCGTTCTCGCCAGCGTTGCCCTGGATGAGTTCTGCGGGCCGGCCGCCCGTGAGCAGTTGGCGGACCTGGCGTGGGTGGCGCCCCGGGCGCTGCGGCACGAAGCGGTCATCATGAGCATCCTGCGCCAGGCGCCCGTCTTGCCGGTGCGCTTCGGCAGTGTGTTTTCGTCCGCCACTGTCTTGGCCGCGTCGCTGGAACGGCAGCGGGTGGCCTTGGCGCAATTCTTCCGTGAGACGGCCGGCCAGCAGGAATGGAATCTCAAGACGTTTGTGGACCGGCCACAGGCCAAGGCGCGGCTCCTGACTGCGCGGCTGGCCGCGGAACACGCGCAACTCGCCGGGCTGGCCCCGGGAAAACGCTACTTCCTGGAACAAAAAATCAAAGGCGAGGTGGAGCGGGAGTTGACGTCCTGGCTCACGGGCGTCACGGCCGAACTGCTCCATGCGGTCAACGCGGTCGCCACAGCGTCCCGGACCGGGCGCTTGCAAGCAGCGGAACTGACCGGGCGCGACGATGAGATGTTCTTCCAGGCCGCCCTGCTCGTTCCCGATGACGCCGTCGGGCGGCTGCACCAGCTGACTGCGGAGTGGAACGCCAGCCATCAGGCACTGGGGCTGCAACTGGCGTCTTCCGGCCCCTGGCCGCCCTATCACTTCACTCCGGTCTTAGTCCCGCCGGAATAAGGGTGTCCCTTGCCAAACCCACGGTTGCCCGGAATTCAGAAACCAGAAGCCAGAATTCAGAATGAAAGGCGATCTCACTTTCGGCATTTTCCTTCCGCGGTTTGCGCCTTGTAGTGGCAATGGAGATGCCCATTCCTTTGCCCCTTCAGGGCGGCGAAAAAGAGAGGGAAGGGGGAGCTTCCCAGGGCGCGGCCCTGGGCTATTCTCCCCAGCCCCGTTGGGGCGAACAACCCAATGAGGAGCCAGTTTCTGGGAGTTCTGGGAGTTCTGGGAGTTCTGGGAGTTCTGGGAGTTCTGGGAGTTCTGGGAGTTCTGGGAACAGTGCCACCCTCCCATACCTCCCATACCTCCCATACCTCCCATACCTCCCATACCTCCCATACCTCCCATACCTCCCATACCTCCCATACCTCCCATACCTCCCATACCTCCCAGAATAAACTTTATTAGTTTGGAGTTCCCCATTTTTTTAACTCACGTTTCACGTTCCCCCCCTCAACCCCGAAATCGTTGTT
>CAITYL010000037.1 GCA_903896595.1 uncultured Lentisphaerota bacterium | reverse complement strand
GGGTTGGGTGGTTGAGGGGTTGAGGGGTTGAGGGGTTGAGGGGTTGAGGGGTTGAGGGGTTGAGGGGTTGAGGGGTTGAGGGGTTGAGGGGTTGGGAGGTTGGGAGGTTGGGAGGTTGGGAGGTTGGGAGGTTGAGGGGTGAACAGGAAACGAACCACGGATTGTCGAATGTCGAACCGCAGAACAGCGATGGAAAAGTGTTAGTGACGACGTGCTCGAAATGACAACCTTGAATCCTTCGATTCCGATAGCGATAGCGACCCCGATACCGATGAAAAGCCGCGGGGAAAACCCGAGATGTGGGAGCCTTGATCATTCACTGGTTGTTCTCGGGGTCGGTATCGCTATCGGTATCGGCATCGTTTTAGTTCCGGTTGTGCCAGGTTAAGATGAGATTCTCATTACCTTCAGCCCTCAGCCTAACACGCTTCAGTCTAACGCCGTTTACTTCCTGATTCGGACCTCAAAATTCGTCAAGCTGCGGTTCGCGTTGAAGTTCATGGGAGTTTTTTCACCGCCGGGGGCGCCCACTTGCCGTCGAGAAACGCGGGTTTCGGCCAGTAGAGCCGCAGGCAGAGCACGAACTGCCCCGCCGGCGCCGGCAGCCAGTTGGCTTCCTTGTCCGCGCCCGGGGAGTCCTTCTGCACGTACAGATCGATGGAGCCGTCGGCATTCGTCTTGAGGTCGTTCCGCTGGCTGAGCGCGTACCGGTTCAGCGGGTTGTCCACGAAGAACCAGCTGGCGTCATACATCGTCAGCGACCAAAAGCCGGCGACGGGCGGCAGGCTCGCCTTGTCGGCAAAATGCCACACGTACTTGTTGGCGCCGGTCAGCGGCTGGCCGTCGGCATCCACCATGGCGACGGGGTAACAGGCGTCCAGCGCCCGGTTGGCGCCCAGGCCGAAACACGCCACGGCGGCTCGGAACGGGTAATTGACCCCGTATTCGCCCGTGAAGGTGATCTGCCAGCCATTGACTTTTTTGCCGATGGTTTTGATTTCGTTCCCGATTTTTTCCTGACCTGCCAGCCGGCCGGCTTCCAGGCCGCGCGCCACCGCCGGGGCCAGTTGGGTGACGTCAAACGGCTGGCCGGGAATGATGCCGAGCTTGGCCATCCGGGCCGTGATCGGCGCGTCCGCCGCCCCCGGCGGGTTGTCTTTCATCAACTGCGCCAGCCGGTTGAAGAAGGTGCCGGCGTCCATGGCGTTGACTTGGTCCCGTGTCGGCACCTCCATTTTGACGGCCGGGTTGATCGGGACCTCGGCGGGCGGCGTGTACGGCTTGCCCCAGGCGCTGAGCGGGGTCAGGGATAGCTGGTCTTGGAGCTGGTGTACGGCCTGATAGTCCTCCGGGGTGCCGGTGCAAGAGATGCGCCCCACAATCCACACCAGGTCAGTGGGCGCCTTGATCTCCCGGAGGCCGGCCGGCAGCGTGCCTTTCCAGCCCGGCCCGGTGACGGCAAAGTCGCCGCCCTTGACGCCCAGTCGTTGGCCCGGATCGGCGAAAACATTGGTCCACGCATCCAGCATCGGGAACAGATAATAACGGTCGCCCATGTCCGGGATGTGCAATACCCAGGGTTCCGCGCCGACCGTGATCCAGGCCGTCGAATACAAGGTGTCGATGTTGGGCGCGGTGACGTCCTTGAGGGCGGCGGTCGGATAGTCCCGGGTGTTGGCGAACTGGGACATCGGCGCCCGCAGCTTGGCCGGTTCAAACTTGGAGACGTTGGTCATCACCCGCCGGGTCGTGTCCATGGTGACCAGCGGGTAACCGTAGAGATACGCCTCGGTGCCGATCGCCTTGGCTTCCGCTTCCGTGACCGGCCCCCAGGGGACCTTCAGCCAACTCGCCCCGTCGCCGGTCTGGCAGCCGGTCAGCAACAGGGTTGCCGTGGCGCCGGCCAGGACCAGGGCGCCAGTCATCAGAAAGCGCGGGGTGCGGTTCATCTGCGTCTCCTCATTCCAAAATTAAAGTTCAAATTGGTCCTTTGTTCTACCACAAAGAACACAGAGATTAATGATTCATTTTCAGCTTGGTTTATCTTTGCGCTCTATGCGTTCTTTGCGGTAAATTATAGAGTCAATTTGAAGTGTGAAAAGTAGAATTACTGATTCAGCTCATTCATCAGTTTCTGTTCATCCGCCTGCACGGTTTTTTCCAGGGTCGGCAGCGCGCTGGCGGGGATCCAGCCGTGGGCGACAAAGAAGGGGCCGAGCTGGCGGGCGACCAGTTCCTTGGCGGTGCGTTTGGCATCGGCGGTGACCGTGGCGCTCAGGGTCTCACTGACCACCGCCAAACCGCCGCTGACGGCGGCCGATTCGGCCAAGTGGTCGGCCACCGCGCCCGCGCCCATGGTAGCCGCCGCGCCGGGCTTGGGGCCGCTCTGGGCGTCGGTGGTGAAACGCGCGATCAGGGTCCGGCCCCGCGGGAGCGTTTCGTACAGCTGCACGGCGGTTTGCACATCGGAACGGCCGGCGCCAAACCCGATCACCACCCGCCGTGTCCGGTTGCCTTCGTCAATGCTCAGAAACTGGCCGCGCAGTTCCAGCACGGTTTGATTGGCCGTGGCGTCGCCGGTCGCCCGTGCCACCGGCAGGCCGAGCCCCTGGAGCTGCTCCACCAGTGCCTGGGCCAAAGCTTGTTGGGCGGCCTTGCCGGCGGCCAGTTCGGCCTGGCGTGGCGGGACTGGCTGCCCCTGGTTTCGCAACTGCGCGATCAGGCCGTGGTCCAGGGTCACTTCGTCCGGTGAGACGGCGAAATCGTACACCAGCACCTGGGCCGGCCGGGGCAGCGCCCCGTCATATTCTTTTTCCACGATCACCGTGGTGGGGGCACAGCCCGCGAACGGCAGCCCCAGCAACACCGCCGTACTCAGTTTCCGCAGCCGTTTCGTCATGACCATCATGCGTTGTTTTCCCCATATCGCCCAACCCAAGACAAACCGCCCTCGGGCTTGAATATAGCCAACCCCCCGCGCCGGCGCCAACCGCCGCCGGCCGTGGGGGCATGACATAACGGTTGGTTGACCCGGTTTCCCGGAGATTTCCTGCTTGATATTGATCTATGGGTTTCTATACGATACCGATACCGATTCCGACCCCGAGAACCGCCGGAGGAGTCATTGGCAGAGGGCACGACGGATGACGCATGCACCTCGTGTGTTCCCCGCTGTCGCCGCGGCTGTGCCAGCCGCCCCAAGAGTGGGTCCGTTTTAGCGCCTGGCACAGGCGCGGCTACAGCACCGCTCCCGCTGTCGCCGAGCGC
>CAITYL010000036.1 GCA_903896595.1 uncultured Lentisphaerota bacterium | reverse complement strand
GTTCCCAAACCCTCCGTCAAACCTTTTTGTGCCTTTTGCGGATTCCGCAGGCAACCCTCGCGCGACAAACTGTGCCGGGGCTGCGGGGGTTGCCTGCGGAATCCGCAAAATGGAACAAAAGTTTTAGGAAGGGGGGTGCAGAGTGAACATGTGAACGACCCGGCGGGGCCGGGACTGCGAAGCGCGGAGCGCGGGGGGAGCACCCTGTTCCAAAAGGGTGGCCCCAACATCGTCCGACAACTTTCCCCGGTTGCCTGAAGCGGTTGGCGCCTTTATGTTGCCGTCCATGTTACGTTCGCTGAAACAGCGCTTCAATTTAGTCACTGGCCTGCTGGTTATGATCTTCGTCTTGACCTGCGTCAGCGCCATTGGGGTGTTGCGTGGCATGACGCACAGCAGCGAACGTGAGCGCAATGCCGCGGTGATCACGCGTGATATCACCCAGTTGCAGGCCAAATTTTGGGAGGTCCGCCTGTGGGAGCAGGCGATCCTGCACGATACCCGGCCCGATGCCGAGGAACAGTTTCGCGCGGTGTTGCGTCAGGTCAACGGGCGTCTGCCTTATTTTAACCCGGAGAATCTGAACCCCAACTTGGTGCTGTTGCGCCGCCAGATCTTTACGCTGTTGCAGGATTACGAACGGTCATTTCGACAGCTTGACCAGACTCGGGCCCAGTTGCGGGAGAACCGGCGGCAATTGGCCAGCGTCAATACCGCCTTGGAAAAGCTGGCGCTATTGGAAGATTCACCGATGGCGGTCCGCGACTTTTTCCGTTTCAGCCAGGCCCGCGACGCCTTGCTGAAGTCCGGTGCCGAGGATGATTTGGAGGCGGCGGAAGCGGCGTTGGGACGCCTGGTGCAGGGACACGCCGTTTGGGCCGTCACCGCCGCCCAACTGCGGGAGCTCCTGCGGCGCGACAGCGCCCAGCAGTTGGAAATTCAGCGGATTGGCACGGAATTTGACACCATCAGTCTGCAATTATCGCGCCAGTTGCGGCAGATGGGCGACGCTATTCTCGCCCAGGTTCGCGATGAAATGAACGCGGCTGATTTTTGGCGAGTCCGGCTGCAATACGGTCTGTTCGTCGCCATGTTCGGCGGTTTGGCCATGCTGCTGACGGTGTTGCTGCTGGTGGATGTCACCATTGTCCGGCCGGTGGGGGAGATGGCGCGGGTGGCGCATGAGGTTCGGGCCGGGCAGTTGGACGCGCGCTGCTCCTTCCGCGGCAATGACGAGATTGCCAATTTGGCGCAGGCGATCAACGACATGCTGACGGCCCTGACCGAGAACAAACAGCGACTGGAAGTCTACCAGGCTGAACTGGAAACCAAAGTTCAGGCACTGGGCGTCTCTGAGGAGGAATTGAAGAAACATCAGTTGCTGCTGGAAGATCTGGTACGGGACCGCACCCGTGAGTTGACCCGGGCGGTGGATAAGCTCATGGATGAGATCGCCCGGCGCGAACGGGTTGAAACCGAACTGCTCGGCGCCAAGGAGACGGCCGAGAGCGCCAGCAGCGCCAAGAGTGACTTTTTGGCGGTCATGAGCCATGAAATTCGCACCCCGCTCAATGGCATCATTGGGTTTACCGGTTTGTTGCTGGACAGCCCGCTGACGGCGGAGCAACGCGAGTTTGTGGAAACCGTCCGCGCCAGTGGCGACATTCTGCTGTCCCTGATCAATGAGATCTTGGATTTCTCCAAGATCGAGTCCGGCCGGCTCGAAGTGGAGCGGCATACGGTCGAATTGCTGCCGTTGGTGGAAGGGGTGTTGGACCTGCTGGCCGGCAAGGCGGCCAAGAAACCGATCGAACTCTATGCCGCCTTTTCGCCGCGCGTTCCGGCGCGCGTTTTGGTGGATGGACCGCGCCTGCGCCAGGTTTTGGCCAATCTGGGTGACAATGCCGTCAAGTTCACCGCCGGCGGCGAGGTGGAAATCAGTGTGGATGCCACGCCTGCGGAGGTTGCGGGCCATGGGCCGGCGACGGAATGGCAACTTGATATCCGGGTGCGCGACACCGGGATTGGGATTCCCGCCGACCGTCGCGGCCGTCTTTTTCAACCGTTTAGTCAGGTGGATTCGTCCACCACCCGTCAGTACGGTGGCACGGGCCTGGGCCTGGCGATTTGCCGCAAACTATGCCAGCTCATGGGGGGAGACATCACCGTGGAGAGCGAGCCCGGCCGTGGCGCCGAGTTTCACCTCAGCATTCTTGCCGGCCGGGTGACGGGGGACTCGACCCTGGTGCTGGCGCCCACTGTGGGGGCGCCCCAACCGCGTTCAGGCGTGCTGGTCGTGTCGTCCAGCACCACCTGCCGGCGGCGGTTGCTGGAGCTGTGCCGTGCCTGGGGGATCGAGGCGGAGGTCGCCGGAGCCTGTCCGCAGGCCTGGGCCCGTTTGTCCGCCGGCCGTCGTGCCGGTGCCCTCCTGCTGGATCTGCCCCGGAACGAGGACGCCTGTGCGGAAATCCTGCGCTGTTGCGGGGACTTTCCCGAACTCAATGGGACGCCGCAGGTGTGCCTGACTCCCCTGCGCCTGTCCATTCCCCCGGCGTTGCCCCCCGTGTGCGTGCCGGTGGGCAAGCCGTGGCATTTGGGCCCGTTGCAGGCCGCCTTGCGGCAGGCACTGGCGGGAGTCGAAACGGTGGCGCCGGTCGCCAGCCAGCCCGTCAGTGAGCCGGAACCGCCGCGATCGGCCCTGCGCATCTTGCTGGCCGAGGACAACCCGGTCAATCAGAAGCTGGTCCTGAAGTTATTGGCCAAGTCAGGACAGACCGCCGACACGGTCGCCGATGGGCGCCTCTGTGTTGAGGCCCTGGCGCGCCAGGAGTACGATATGGTGCTCATGGATGTTCACATGCCGCACCTCGATGGCCTCGAAGCCACGGAGCAGATCCGCGCCGGGGCGGCCGGCGCCGCCGCCCGCCCGGTCTTCATCGTGGCCCTGACCGCCGACGCCATGAAGGGCGACCGCGAGAAATGCATGGCCGCCGGCATGGACGATTACCTGTCCAAGCCGCTGGACCCCAAAGAACTCGTTCGCGTCCTGGCCGTGGCGGCGCGCCACCCCAAGGGAAACTCGCGCGCCTGATGTGAGGGCGCCGCCCCCACACCCCCGCCAAAGGGACCTGTCCCTTTGGAATCCCCTTTCAAAAAAGCCGGAACCGGGTGCCGCCGCCATCGGCCACGCC
>CAITYL010000035.1 GCA_903896595.1 uncultured Lentisphaerota bacterium | reverse complement strand
GCAGTGCCTGTTCGGGCAGTTCCTCCATGATGGTGGTTTTGCACCCTGCAAGAAAGCCGCTTGATGATAGTATGTTATGATAAAATATCACACCAATGCGAACCCTGTTTTAAGCACAAAAATCAACTGCAACACTTGAGATCATAACTCAATCCGAGGTTGCAGCCTAATGAGATATAGCCGCCGTCGTACGGGGTGACGTTGACGTAAGAAGACTGCGGAACGTGGGACGGGCAAAAGAGGACGCTACGGCTAAGGTATCCCCGATTAACCATTTTCTTGTACCAGAAAAATTCGGCCGCCGGCAAGTTGCTGGCCGGTCCATCAACCCACGGCGGATACCACCCCGCATAGTCGTTCACGTATAATTCATGCCCCAGCCCGACCTGCCGGAGGTTGCCCGCGCAGGCCGCCTGTTTGGCTTTTTCCTTGGCCTGGCCCAACGCCGGCAGCAACAGCGCCGCCAGAATCGCAATGATCGCGATCACCACCAGCAATTCAATGAGGGTAAAACATTTTCCTTCCGAGCCCGGAACGTTAGTGACGGGTCCCAAAGGTTGCCGTCTCCTAAGAAAAGTGGATTCTTTTTGACCGGTCACTTTCGCTCCCTGCGGTCGCTTCGTTCGCGGCTCGGATTGGCCTTGAACCGGTACCCGGAGTTTTGCAAGAGCCTTGGATGTTTGATTAAAACGTGGCATGCGCATAACCCCCGTTCGTTTTCACCCATGGTTACCGCGTTTGACACGGCCCGGAGCTTTGACGGACGACCAGCTTCACCGGCAAGCGTTCGTGGACGATTTGGGTTTGTTTGTGAATGATTTGATTTAACAACAGTTCCCCGCACCGGCGGCCAACCTGCTCCCAGTTGGAGGCCACGGTGGTGAGCATGGGGGATGGAAAACGTGCGGGCATTTCCGCTTCGAGGTCGTCGTAACCGACCAGGGAGATTTCCCGGCCCGGGACCAGGCCGCGTTCGGTCATCGCCTGGGCCGCCCCCAAGGCCGTCCAGTCGTTATGACAGACAAAGGCGGTAACCTCCGGATGCGGGTCGCGCAGATAGTGCGCGAAAGCATCATGACCGATGTGATACCAGTCCTCCTGGCCTTTTAAGAAATCAAATACCGGTGTAAAGGAGAGGAACATCGCGTCATCCAACCCCTTCGTGGCCATCACGTTCAAAAAGAACGGATACCGAAACGCCTTGGGGCCCAGATAACCAATCCGCTGGTGTCCCAGATCCCGCAGGTGCTGGACGAGCTGGCGGATGCCGTCAAGCTCATGCTGGCAAACGGTATTGACTTGGAACCGTTCCGCACCCGGGTCCGGACTGACATGGGGGAACCGGTAGTCGGTCAACAACCGGGCCAGTGCCTCATCAACCACCCCGGTGAGCAACAACAGGCCGTCGCAGTACGACGCGGAGTTGACCAGGTTTTCAAAAAAGGCGAACTGGGCCTTCGGATCAAAGAAGTTGAAGCTCAGCAGAAACTTATGATCCTCCAGATAGGATTTTAAGTTTAGCAGGAATTTATTGTCCGCCAGGTATTTTTCGGGATTGAACAGTTGTGGCGGCGTCATTAGGCTGGTTTTTGCCCAATGGTCTTCAAAAATCTGGTTGGCCGGGACGGCGATGTTATAGGTCATGGCCTGCCGCGCCGCGCCGCGCCGTTTGACCCCGCCCAGGCGAGCCTTGACCGCCATAATCTGGTCATGGGTCTTTTTCGAGATTCGCAGGGTTTTGTCGCCTTTGAACAAGCGGGAGACGGCGGGAACGGAGACGCCGGCTTGCCTGGCGATTTCGGTTATGGTCGCGGCCATGGTAACTCTTTTCCTGGAAAGATAAGGGCGTTTTCAAGAGTAACTGGGTTTTCCCCTAACCGGGAGCCGCCCGTCCTCGGGCGGACAAACCCGTCATCGTCGGAGACGCCCATACTTTGGTTTGGCGGACGGTGGCCCTAATATAAAAGGCGAAAAGAGAGATCGCGCCGAGCTGGGGCTCGGCGTTCCCAGGTAGTGGACGTGCCGTCCGGGTACGCCGCGCCGTCACGGCAGCGTCGCACCCGGTTTAAGCATCATCCCAATGAAACTGCCACCTCAATCCGGGGGAGCCGCACGCTTACCGCCGCTTGCGCCAGCACAAGCCGGCCAGTCCGGCGGCCAACAAGGCCAGGGCGCCCGGCTCGGGAACCACCGAGAGCGTCACATCCGTGAGCCAGACCACCGGCACCTGATTGGTATCTGGAAAGTAGAATAACAGGGAGATGTTGCGTCCAATCGAAACGCCACTGGCGGGGGCGGTATAGCTAAAGGAACACGGGGTCCACTCTGTCGTGCTGGTCACGGTGAAAAGCTTCTCCGCGTTTAGACTCAACGATTCATAGCCGTTCAAGGCACCGGCGGGGAGATACCTAAAAGAGGCCGCCACCGTGCTACCAGTGCCCGACTCGATTTTGGCATTGAAGGTCAAGGTGTAGGTTTTGTTCGCTTCGTAAAGGGCAGTCAAGGCCTGGTAGGGTCCGCTCACGCCGGCATTGGCGGTACTGCTATACTTTGTCCATCCTGTAATATTATAAGGCGGGACAAGACCCGCATGGCCGGGACCGTTCCAGCCCAGCTGAATCCCGTCAAACAAATGGCTATCTTGGGCGAACGTCGGATAGGCGACCGCAATCACGTCCGCCCTGGCGCCCGCGGCCGCCAAGCCTGCCAGCACCACCAACACACCGATCATGAGTGAGCTCTTCATCATCGTCTCCTTGTCCTTGTCTTGGGTTAGTTCGAATCGCTTGTGGCTACAACCGTTACTGCAATTACTTTACCATCATCTT
The DNA here is from genome assembly GCA_903896595.1 of uncultured Lentisphaerota bacterium. Lineage (GTDB taxonomy): Bacteria > Verrucomicrobiota > Lentisphaeria > Oligosphaerales > CAITYL01 > CAITYL01. Next base: position 24,009 of record CAITYL010000035.1, on the reverse strand, counting down.
TACCAATGTCAAATTTGTGGCTAGGTTTTTTAAAAAATCATTAACTTGCTTATTTAAAGCATATTGCATTTATTTTGTGGTTTTGTATGGTGGGGGTAATGGCATGGGTGTTGGGTAATTTTATCAGGAAAAATATTCGTATATTTACCACCGCTAGTGGCCGTGAACTCGCGGTTAGCGGCAGCGGCCTCACCATGAAGAAAATGAAGAGCACGAAGAAAGAGAAAAGCCGAGATGAAGGACGGGCGGCTCCCTTCAAGCTCTTCATGTCCTTCATGGTGAGAAAGATCGGAATGCGAACCAGACGATGGAGGGGGACGCTCGCAGGCTCGCGGCTCTGAAAGCCTCAAGGGAAACGGGCGAATTGCCGGGTGAGGAACGCCAGGGCGCGCGGATCCCAGCATGGCGAGTCATGGTCGCCGCCGGGAATTTCCACGTATTCGAAGGTTGGCTGGCCGGCCAGGGCGGCGGCCAGTTGGCGCGCCTGTTCGACCGGGATCAGGGCGTCCGCGCCGCCGTGGGCGAAGAACACCGGCATGGTCAGCTGGGCACACTGCGCCACGGTCGAGTGCCGCCGGTACAGCTCCGGGGCGGCGGCCGGCGTGGGGCCATAGGCGGTGACAATGGCATCGCCGATCTCGCGCTGGATCGAGCCGGCGGGGTGGGGTTGGCACCAGGCGTAGTAGCTGGTGAGATCGGTGGCGGCGCCCAAGGCGACGCACGCGGCCACGTCCTCCGGGTGCAGGGCCGCGTACAGCAGGTTGCTGGTGCCGCCCATGGAACCGCTGAAGAGAATGAAGTTCTTGGCGCCGTGCGAACTCCGCAACCAGGCGAGCAGGGCGTGCAGGTCGGTGGCGGCGGCCGGCGACATCCAGGCGTTGTCGCGCAGGTTCGGGCTGACGAGGCCGGCACCGCTGGCCAGCAATTGTGGCAGCCAGGCGTCCCGGATGTCGGCGCGGGTGAACAACTGGTCGCCATGGCTGCCGTGGCCGTGGATCATCACCACCCAGACCGGCCGGGTGCCCGGACAGACCACCGCCCAGTCCGCGGCGCCGTCCACCGCGCGGCGATAATCCAAACGATAGGCGCCCGCCGGCGCTCCCGGCGGTACCGCCGCCGAACGGTTAATAGTCTCAAGCATGGCAATTCCTCGCGTTTAGCGCCTAACCGTAATACATGATGGAAAAAGTGCATACACGTTCGAAGACATTCAAAATTGGCACACAACGTGAGACAGGCAATCTTGCCTGTCCTGGCCTTCCGCATGGTTGTGGCGCGACGGACGCCCCCGGCCGCCCGAGGCCGGGCGGCTCCCTTCAATCATTGTTCTCTCTCGCAAAGACGCAAAGAGCGCCAAGAAATTCAAGGTTTCATGTTCAAATACAAAGAATTGTGATTATATTTGCGATCTTGGCGATCTTGGCGAGAGAAAATAATAAGACTGCCTCAAGTTTTCCGCCCAAGATTATTCGTAGTAGGCCGGAGCGAGATTGAATTTAGTCCAAGCCAGTGGATCATGGCCAGTAATAATTCTCACTCCCTGGTCAACGTTTAAAGCACGGATTTTTTTGATGGACTTAACCGTATCCGTTTGATGATAAAGCAAACCGGGAAGAACGTCTTCATGCAAAATTTCTTCGGTGTAGACGCTGTCACCCGTCAACAGCGTGGGTCCCCAGGTTTTCAGTTTAATCAGCAAGGATTGGGATCCCGGCGTGTGTCCAGGGGTGAAGACAATTTTCAGTTTTCCGTCGCCAAATACGTCATAATAATCATCGTGGCGGCCATTTAGGAGATGCCATTTTAGATTAGGTTTGTCAAAGTCGTCCCGAATATAAGCGCCAGCCTGAATGGAATCAGGTGCCTGTGCATATTGCATCTCCGCCTGCTGGGTGTAATAGGTCGCATTGACAAACTCGCCAGTTCCGCCAGCGTGATCCAAATGCAAGTGAGAAAAAATAACCTGGGTAATCTCGGTTGGCCTGACGCCAAGAGTGGCCAGTTGAGCAACCACATAATCCTCTTTGTTCATGATCGGATCACTGGTTTTGACAACCGTTGATCCCCAGTGTTTGACTTTGTCGTGTGCCACCGCCAACGCATTGCCTGTGTCGAAAAGCACCTTTCCCTTGGGGTGCACTATCAGAAAAAAAGGAACTGGAACGTCAAACGGTTGTCCGATGCCACGTCCCTTGGTGATCAGATGTTTTAAGGTTTTTATTATTCCACACTGAAACAGGTACAGTTTCATTCAGTATTTTCCTTCCGAGCCCGGAACGTTAGTGACGGGTCAACGGGGAACCATTCCTGAAAATCGGGCATGAAAAAGCGGCAAAGGAATTGCCGCACTCCAAAAACGGTTTTCCTGAACACCGAACACTGAACACCCCGCCGGTCAAAAGAAGTTTTGCAAGCGTCTCTAAAATTTCAGGCAAACACTGGCATGGCCATTAAAATTGCTGATCGTCACGGTTTCAGTGGTTGAATCATATGAGCCGTTTTCACACGCAACCGCCTTCAAGCCTTCCGGATGCGGCAGCCGAATGTAGACTGTCGCCGGCAGCGGGCCGGCGCCCAGCGTGATTTCCGCCGTGATCCGGCCGTTTGCCAAGTCCGACTTGGCCCGGAAGATGATGGGGCCAAAGTAGGAGGCAACGCCGTCCAGCGTGATCTCCTTGCCGTCTTCCAGCCAGCGCCGCGGAATGGCCTTAAGCAGGGACAAGGCGTCGCCTTCCTCCAGATACAGCATCCAGCGGGTCTGCATCAGGAACCAGGCTTCTTCATGCGTCTTGTGTTCGCTGGCGTGGTGGTAATGCTCCCAGAAGGTATAGGTTTCCCGATCCTGGAGGGCGGTAAACTGGTTGTAGTAGGCTTTGAGGAAGGGTTTGACTTCCCCGCGCTTGATATGGGCAAAATCATGCCGGCTGTAATACGGCTGGCTGAGCGCGGCATTTTCGCGCGTCATGGGGTATTGGTTGGTCTTGACAATGAAGTTGGCTGCCGCTTCGTTGGGGTCAAGCACCTCCTGCATGATCAGCCAGTTGGCGCCAATCATGGCCGATCTCGCCACAAACGTGCCATGGGTGAAACTGCTGCCGCCATCGGCATAAAGATGGTGGGCGCCCGTGTATTCCGCCCACGACGGTAGCAGTGGCGCCCAGGAGCCGTCGCCGAGCGGGACCACGGGGGCGCGGGCCTGCGAAAAATAAACGGAATCGCGGATGTCCTGTTGATACGCCTGAACTTCCTTTTTCAGTTTCCGCGCATAGGCGGGCTCGACGGCCGCCGCCATTTCCGCCATGCGGGCCAGGCCGATGTACGTGCCGGCATTCAGGAAGTAGGCATGGAAGAAATCATCCGGGTCGGCGACCTTGCCGTCGACCAGCCCGTAGCAGCCGGTGGCTTTGAGTTCGGGGCGCTTGTTGCGGTCGCGCCAGGCCAGGAGGTAGTCGGCGGCTTTTTTCAGTTTCGGCAGCACCCGTTTCAACCAGGCGACGTCACGGGTATAGCGGAAATGCTCGCCGGCGGTCCATAGCAGCGGCCCGGTTTCGCTCTGATAGTTGTTGAAATTCTGGATAAAGCCATTGTCCATCTGGCGTTCCAGAAAGAATTGAATGCAGCGTTCGGCGAGGGAGTGCCAGCCCATGGAGTCAAAAAACTGGATAATGGGGGCGCTTTCTGTGCCGATTGGGGCATACCAGCCGATGGTGGCCAGGGCGGGGCCGTCCGGCTCCCGCCCCAAGGTGGCGAGGTCGCAATGCAGCAGTCCGGCACGAATGCGTTCGTCGATAGCTGCCTCCGGAACCGTGAGGTGAGCCGCACTGGCTAGTTTGTCCTGCCAGAACTCACGGCAGGCGACGAGATGTTTTTCCACGTTCCAATTGAAGAGTTTGTCCGCCCGGGCCGGGGGCAGCGGCGAATGCGGGATCAGCATGTCGAAAACCACTTTGCGGCCGGGCGGCAGCAAAATCGCCATCTCCTCGTCCGGCATCGGTTCACCGTCGATCCGCATGACGGCGAACACTTTGTTTAAATCGCTAAACCACGCTTTGCCATTCGCGAATTTGGGTTTGTCCGGCGACGGCAACCAGGAATATTCATTGAAGTGCGGCGCCTTGAAGAAGGCATAGTTCGGCGTTTTGCCGACGTTGACGGCCTCAACCCGGACCACGCAGATGAGTTCCTGTTCCCGCTGATGCATTTCCTGTTCAAGCAGATCTTTGGCTTTTTCCCGGTCTTCGGCGGTCAGCATATTGATGCCAGTGTTGGCATAAGCGGCAAACCAGTCGGTACCGCGCACCGCATGGTCACGCAGTGGATTTTTTTCGAGGGAGACGAACGACGTCACATGGTATTGAATTTCCGCCTCATCTTGGACGCTGCGGAGGATCGGCAGGACGCCGCCTTCGAGTCGCCGGGTGACGTGCGGACAACAGGTTTCGCCGGGGCCGATCTCAAAAAGAATCCGATACGGCACCTGTTTATCGACTGGATGACTCTGGCCAATCGAATGATAAACCGGAATGATCTGGCCCCAGTATTGGTAGACGTTGCCGTCATTCTGCAAGCCGACCCGGAACATCCGCATGTCGCGGCCGACGCCCAGCCAGGTGGCGCAATACTGCTCGCGATTGTTCTGGCAGGCCGCTTCATAGGAGGCTTCCGGTTCGCCGGCAAACCGCCCAAAATCGGATTGCAGGCCTTGGGCGGCAATCTCATCAGCCACCTGCTGGAACGTTCGCGGATCGGCGGCTGGCACCACCGCGATTTTGAATTCCGGGATATAGATCGGCGACTCCGAAGTCACGTCACGCAGGAAGAAGGAGAACGGCTGGCTGGCCGTTGCGACTTTGACGATGGTCGGGAACGCCCCTCTTTTCAGGGTGAACACCGTGAATTCGGCCACCAGCCGGCCGCCGGCGGGCAGGTCAAACGTACCGCCGGGGAACGTGCGTCCGGGCGCCCCGGAGAGCGTTTTCAACGTGCCGTTGACGGCCGTGATAGCACCCTTTACCTGGGGCGTGCCCAATAAGATAGCGATTTTCATTTGGTCGACTGTGCCTCCAGTTTTTCAAAGTTACGGCCAAGGCCGGGGATCAGCTGGTCATCCGGCAGCGGCATCGACAGATACCGCCCCAATTCCCATGCTTGGTCATGGCCGCCGGTGTCCGAACCGAAAATAACCCGGTCGTTGCCCACCAGCCCCATCGAGGTCTCGAACGGCCGCGGCGTGCAGAAACTGCCGCAGAATTCCAAGTGGACATTGGCGTTGTTCACCGCCAGTTCCTCCGCCTCCAGCCGGCCGCGCGTGCCGCCGCCGGAATGCCCCAGCAAGAAGTTGGCGTGCGGATACTTGCGGACGATCTCCTTGAGCATCGCGGGCGAGTTGTAGGAATCGTCCCAGGTATGGACCAGGATTGGCAGGCGGTGGTGGTCGGCATAGGACCAGACCGCTTCATAGTCGGGATGCGTCAACGGGATCTTCCAGTAGGCCGCCAGGATCTTGAACCCGACAAAGAAACCGCGCTGGAAAAAGCTGTCGAAGGCCGGTACCATCTCGGCCTTGTACCGCGGATTGAAGACCAGATAGCCGGCAAAGCGCCCCGGGTACGGCGTCAGCGTTTTTTCCGCGAACAGATTGCCTTCCAGTGAATTGCCAAAGAGTGCGGTTTCCGCGGAAATGACGGTTTTTTTCACGCCGAGCCGGTCCATCTGGTTGATCATGACGTGGGCGATTTCCGGAAAATCGATCTGCCGGACATACCAGCCGCGGTTGGCCGGTCCGGCATGGGCGTGGGCGTCGATCAGGGGCACGCCTTCAAGCGGCAGGCCGTTCCGGCAACGCTGCCATAACGGCTTCCGCGCCAGCAAGGCCGGCGCTACCGCCAGTTTTTTCTCGAGCGGCGGCAGCCGCAGCAGGCGTTCAATGTTGCCGTGGCCGATCAACTCGCGCTGGTCGGGCGTAATTGGATAGTGCGCCAACGCCGCGACCGCCGCGCCGTAATGCGCCTTGTAACCGGTGCCGAAGACCAGACGGTCCGCTCCGAAGTCGTCGATCATCAGTTTGACCGTGTCCCGCATGTGAACCCAGGAAATGTCGACATAGATATTCTTCTGCCGCCACAGGGCGTCGATCAGGCTGCCGAACCCCGGCCACATTTTCTGGGTGAACAGGAAGGACATCTCCGGGAATTTCCCGGCCAGCGTCACGAAATCGCGGATATCGTTCTCATTCGCAAACGTCGGGCAGTTCCACAACACCGCCGGCCGCCACACCGCCAGTTCGGCCAAAATCCGCTCAAGGTGCAGCACCGGGTACCGGCAGATCTCCGGATAGATCCGGATCGCCCGGACCTGGCCGGAACTGAACTTTTCCTTCAGGAACGGCAGCACCCCGTTCTCGAAATAACACGATGGCGAAACCGTAAAGGCCGGCAACAACCGGTCGCCATGGCCGGAGGCTTCGATCTCCCGCAACAGCCGCCGGTTGCCCCAGGTCGGGTTTAGCTCCCGTGACTCGGCATGGGAAACCAGCGTCCGGTCGATGCCGAGATAGTCCAGCTGTTCCACCAGTGCGGTGGCGGTCGGATAGTCCGCCTCGCCATAGGCGCTGCAGCCAATGTCGCCATTCACGTCAAACAAGGTTAGACGATCCATCAGCCAATCACTCCTCAGTACAGGTGCACGACAGGTTTGCTGGACCATGTTGGGAACCCCCTTTTGAGGAAAGGCGGTTCCCAAACCCTCCGTCAAACCTTTTTGTGCCTTTTGCGGATTCCGCAGGCAGCCACAACCGTCCCAGGCGTGGTCTGTTGCGCGAGGGCTGCCTGCGGAATCCGCAAAAAGATACAAAAGTTTTAGGAAGGGGTTTGGGGAGCACCCTTTTTCAAAAGGGTGGCCCCAACATCGTCAAAACGGGGGACGATTTCACTGTTACACCAGTCTAGCGTCAGCATTGCCATTCGCCCATGGAAGTTCTTGTATAAAAGATGTATGTTATGGCAAATGAAAACTCCCTGGCGCATCGGTCATTTGTTTGAAGGCGCGGCGTTTGCCGGGGTGGCGCCGCGGGTGGTGGCCGCGGTGGCCACGGCCCGGACCGCCTGGGGAGTGAGCCAGGGCAACCGGCATGCGTTCTGGGTGCTCGACTACTCGGTGGATGACTGCGGCCTCTGCCGGGTGCAGGGGGCCGGCAATACTTGGTTTACCCGGGAACCGGGGATCGCCCATCTCTATGCGCCGGGCACCCGCTATTGGGAAGACAGCCGCATGCTCACCCACGGTTTTGAAAGCCGGTATGTCATGTTTACCGGGGGGCAGTTGGCGGGCTTGAATGAGTTTGTACAAAACAGCAAGGGGTTTGGCCGCTTCCAGGATACGGCCGGGGTGCTGGGTGAACAGCTGCGGCGCCTCGCCCTGGCCGCCCGGCAGGGCAACGGCGCCTTTTGGCGCGTGCAAGGGTTGCTGGCCGAGCTGTTTGTCCTGCTGCGGCAGCCGTCACGCCCGGCGGCGGGCAGCGATTTTGTCCGCATCGTTGCCGCCACGGCGCCTGGCGTGGCCACGGGGCTGGCGGAGCGGTTGACCCAGTGGCTCGCCGGCCATTACCAGGAGCCGTTCTCCCTGACGGCCCTGGCCGGCCGCCTGAACGTGAGCCCCTCCACGCTCACCCATAAATACAAGCAGTTGACCGGGGAAAGCCCGTTGCAGACCCTGGTCGCCATCCGGGTCAATCATGCCAAAGAAATGCTGTTGCGCGGCCGCAGCCTGAAGCTGATTGCCGCCGAAACCGGCTTCTACGACCAGTTTCATTTGTCCAAGGTGTTCAAGAAAAAAACCGGGCTGACCCCCCGCGAATATTTGAAGCGGCATGGTGCCTGAGTGAAAGGCGCGCCGCACGGACTGACACGGACCAACACGGACAGGCACGGACAACGCGGTGGCGGCGCCAAAATCGTACGGCGTTCGTGCCAGTCCGTGTTCGTCCGTGCTTGTCCGTGCTTGTCCGTGCTCGTTCGTGCTTGTCCGTGCTTGTCCGTGCTCGTTCGTGCTTGTCCGTGCGGCGGCTCGTTTCACGCATCACGCATCACGTTTCACGCATTACGTTTCACTCTACCATGCACACCACCCTGACTCACGCCAACGACCGCACCTCCTGCGATTTCCTGATCATCGGCTCCGGGATCGCCGGGCTGTATGCCGCCTTGGAGGCGGTGCATTATGGCCGCGTGCTGCTGGTCACCAAGCAGCGCGCGGACGAGTGCAACACCCGCTATGCCCAGGGCGGCATCGCCTGCGTGACCGCGGACGGCGACAGTTTTGAGGCCCATGTCGCGGACACCCTGGCCGCCGGCGCCGGCCTGTGCCGGCCCGAGGTGGTGCGTCAGATCGTCAGCGCCGGCCCGGCCCGGATCCAGGATTTGGTGGCGATGGGCATTCATTTCACCACGCGCGGTGAGATGGCCGAGGCGGGGGAAGTGACCCCGGATGCCAGTGCCTTTGACCTGGGGCGCGAGGGCGGCCACAGCCAGCGCCGGGTGCTCCATTCCGGCGATATCACCGGCCAGGAAGTCGTCCGCGTCCTGCTGGAGAAATGCCGCGCCGACGCGCGGATCGAGATTTGGGAGAATCAGATTGCCGTCGACCTGATCACCACCCGCCATGTCAACTGGCAGCGGGAAAACTGGTGCCTTGGCGCCTATGTGCTTGATCCCGCCACCAACCGCATTCGGACCATTGTCAGCGGCTGCACCATTCTGGCCACCGGCGGCGCCGGCAAGGTTTATCTGTACACCAGCAATCCGGACGTGGCGACCGGCGACGGCATCGCCATGGCCTACCGCGCCTCGGCCGAGATCTCCAATATGGAGTTCTTCCAGTTCCACCCCACCATTTTGTATCATCCGCGCGCCAAGTCGTTTCTGATCAGCGAGGCGGTGCGCGGTGAAGGCGCCGTGCTCAAGGTGCGCCGCGGCGGTGACTATGCCGAGTTCATGCAGGAGTACCATCCCTTGAAGAGCCTGGCGCCGCGCGACATTGTGGCCCGCGCCATTGACAACGAACTCAAGCGCGGCGGCCAGCCCTGCGCCTACCTTGACATCCGGCACCATTCCGAGGAGTTTCTGCGGCGGCGCTTCCCCAATATTTTCGCCCAGTGCCTGGAGTTCGGGATCAACATGGCGCAGGACCTGGTGCCGGTGGTGCCGGCCGCCCATTACTGCTGCGGCGGCGTGCGCACCGACATCAACGGCTGCACCACGGTTCGCAACCTCTACGCCGTTGGCGAGACGGCCTGCACCGGCTTGCACGGGGCCAACCGCCTGGCCAGCAACAGCCTGCTCGAAGCCCTGGTCCTGGCCCACAACGCGGTGGCGCATGCCGTCGCCCGCCGCCAGGAGGTGCCGCCGGTGGCGCTGGACGCCATTCCCGACTGGCACAGCGGCGAGGCGCGCAACTCGGATGAGCTGATTGTCATTACCCACAACTGGGAAGAACTGCGCCGGTTCATGTGGGATTATGTGGGCATTGTCCGCACCAACAAGCGGCTGGAGCGCGCCAAGGCCCGCGCCCGCCTGCTGCGCCACGAGATCGAGAAATATTACTGGGATTTCACGGTCACACCCGACCTGATCGAGCTGCGCAACCTGGCCTCGGTGGCCGAGATGATCATTGACTGCGCCATGGCCCGCAAAGAGAGCCGGGGGCTGCACTTCAACAGCGACTACCCCGTGCATTCCGAGCCGCCCGGCAAGGACACCGTTCTCCGCCGCCCCGTCCAAGTCGCCATCTGGACCGAGTAGCCGTTTTGGGGCAGGGGGCAGTGTTCGGTGTTCGGGGTTCGGGAAGAAAATCAACCGCAGAGTGCCGAATGTTGAACCGCAGAATCACGAAGTCGATGGCAGATCCACCATTTACTTCATGATTCGGAACTCAACATTCGTCAATCCGCGGTTCAATACGGATCGCCCTTCCGGTAGGCGCGTGGTTGCACCATGCGTGGCGGCCCGCCATGAGGTCGTTGCGTGTGGCTCGAAAATAGTCTCTCGCCAAGATCGCGGAGATCGCAAAGAAATCACCTTGATGGTGTTTCGGCGACTGGTATAGTCATGTCATGTGGGCGGTGAACGCGGGTTCGGGTGAAACACCCGTGTTTTTCGATTAGACGACCGTTTCAGGCCTGCCGAGACAAAAGACGATGACCGAGAAAATGCCATATACGATAAGGCGGGTTTCCGGTATGCCCGTTGCCAACGACGATATTCTTGCGGATCTTCGTCTCGTGGCCTCGTCTACCGGGAGAAACACTGTCGGCCAAGTAGAGTACCAAACCATCGGGAAATATAACGAAACAACGATCTCTCAAAGTCCATATAACCGACGCTTTGATTCGTGGACGGCGTCGCTCAATGCATTTGTTGATTTCGCAAACGCTGCGGACATGGGGGCTTCCGTTCCGGACTCGGCGGGCACCACCCAGAAGCCAAGAGAAACAGGGCGCGACCCATCGCTGCGTCTTCGCTGGAAAGTTCTTCAACGTGACCGATTCAAATGTTGCGCTTGCGGCGCGAGTCCAGCCATAACACCAGACGTAGAGTTGCATGTGGATCATATTAAGGCATGGAGCAAGGGCGGAGAAACCGTTGCTGAGAATCTGCAAACGCTCTGCTTGAAGTGCAATCTTGGGAAATCGAATATATAAGGTGGCGAACCACTCAATTCTGGTTATTGTCGCTCCACTCATACGGTAGACGGTGAACGTTCGCGTAGCAGAGCCAAGGACAGAAGTATGCCAACGATATCGATGTTCTACGGGATCATCATTCGGATGTACTACGCCCCAGGTGAGCACAATCCGCCTCACTTTCATGCGTACTACAACGAGTGCAAGGCGACATTCTCGATTGATTCGTTGGAGTTAATGCAGGGTGACTTACCGCGACGGCAGATGCGGCTGGTTCAGGCATGGGCAGAACTGCATCAGGATGAGCTCCGTGCCGATTGGCAACTGGCCATGACCGGGGAAGAGCCATGCCGCATACAGCCACTTCAGTAGAAGGAGCAATCACCATGTACCCAGGCGTCAAGAGCGTGGTCGCCATCGCGAACCACCGGCTGATCGTCGGGTTCGATAACGGCGAGAGCAGAATCTTTGATGTTGGGCCGTTGCTGACGGTCGGACGATTTCAATCACTGGTCTCGCCACAGGAGTTTGGCAAGGTGCGGGTGGCCTTTGACACCGTCGAGTGGGAGAACGGGCTAGACCTTGATCCAGAATACCTTTACGCGCGAAGCGAACCCGTGTCGTGCGAACAAACGGCTGTTGCCGTGCAATGAGCCAGAAAAAGTGTAATGAAACAACACCACCCGCAATCGTCGGCCGGCTGGATGCGAAGGGATCCGGCAACTCATTGGAGGTTACAGGTGACGAACGTCTTGACCTTGTCCTCGCCGACCAGAAAGGAACATGCCATGAAAAATAAAATTCTGCGTCTCGCTATTGGCTCTATTTTGATCGGTGCTTGTGTTACATGGGGAGTTTCACAATTATCTTGTGCTGATCAGTTTGTTACCGATTTTGCGCGGCGGATGCATGATCGTAACGTGGAAGTGACCAAGCACGATCAGGATATTCTTCGGCAAGTACACCCATTTCTCATTCGTGCCGCGGATGACAAAACCATTTCCTCGTCCTTTTGGGTGATGGTCCGGCAAGCACCAGTCAAAGAAATTGCATGGGCAGAAGCCGTGAAGCTGATCCAAAGCGGGATGGTTATTTCAGTCTTTCAATCGCACAGCCTAGAAGTTGATCTAACCACAAAAGACGGCAGAAGGTTTACGACCAAGGAGCCTGAAATTGACCGCGTGTACAAGGTGTGCTACGAGGTTGACCCGAAATGCGTTTTTATGAGGTATGCAACGGAATGAACTTTTGTTTGTATCTGCTCAAATACGGTGCAAAAAAGCGAGTTGATCATGCATTCCACTCACAACTCCGACAACCGGTTTGATGCGAACCGGATCTTCCTCAAAGACACCATTCGGCAGCAGGTTGATTTCTCGCGCACCGGTCAGAGTCGGCAGCTGCCGGCGCCGCCTCTGCAAAAGGCGTGCCCGCCAGGCGTTGTGCGGATGGCGCTTCCTGATGGCGCGGCGGCGTTGGCCCGCTTGGGCGGCATGTCCATTAGCGAGGCGATCACCCGGCGGGAAAGCGTGCGCACCTACGCCGCCACTCCGCTCACGGTCGAGGAACTGGCCGCGCTTCTGTGGGCAACCCAAGGTGTTCGCAAGGTGTTGAGTCCGGCCAGTGCGCTGCGCACCGTTCCCTCCGCAGGGGCGCGCCACGCCTTTGAAACCTATGTGGCGGTCAGTAGAGTGGAGGGCCTGCCGTCCGGTCTTTACCGCTACCTGCCCTTTGACGGTCAGTTGGCGCAACTGGCCGTCGATGAACAGATCGGACTGATATGACCAGGACGCCTGCGACCGGCTACTCGGGGTTGACGGGGACGAGGAGTTTACGGTCTACATTGCGCCCGTCGGCCGCCGCTGAACCGGCGCGGCAGTTCCTTTGCAGTTTTTTATGTCGGCGTTATTTCAAGACCGGGAGCCGCCCGTCCCCGGGCGGAACTCGATGGCGTCACACCAGTTCCGTTCTTTTTATGGGGCCACCGTCCGCCAAGCCAATGATGCACGTCTCCGACGATGACGGGCTCGTCCGCCCGAGGACGGGCGGCTCCCGGTTATGGGAAACGTTGTTACTTTTTAAATCAACTTGACGCGTGATCTGGAATCAGCGTACTTCGGTATCCGGGGTGGCCGCAGGGTCCAGCAACTCGTTCAGGTTGCGAGTGACGAAGGTTTTGACTTTGTCCTCGCCGACCAGCATGCCCAGCAGGGCCGGGACCTGGCAGCGCAGGTGCAGTTGGTGGTCCTGGACGGTGATCTCGCCGTGGAAGTCGGCGCCGAGAAAGCCGCGCTCCAGGCGGAAGCGGAACTCCAGCCGGTCCTCGTTCCAGGCCGCGTGCGGATGCCGCAACTTGACGCCAGCCGGAAACGTGGTGCGCATCAGGCCGTCCAAAAAGCGGTCCAGACGCCGGCGCACCTCGGCCGGCGCTAATTCATGGGGCTGGCTCCATTCCATCATGCCCGGTAACGTACCGCCGCGTTTTCCCCAGGCCATTCTCTCACGGAGACACGGAGCCACGGAGAGATAAAACATAAACGTACGGCGTTTTTCCACGACCGGGAGCCGCCCGTCCCGGGCGGAACGTTGGCGGCCATCTTATTCCAATAACACTTCAAATTGATTCTAAAATTAACCGCAAAGATCGCAGAGATCGCAAAGATAAAACAATCTAAAAATGAGCAATTGATCTTTGTGTTCTTTGCGTTCTTTGTGGTAGAATATAAAATCAATTTGAACTTTAATTGGTATTAGGCTGAAGGAAGTTACACCTGTATTACCTTCAGCCTAACAGCCTTCAGTCTAACAGCCTGGTCAGGGGCCGCGGCGGCGGTGACGGAAGGGGTCGGGGGCGATGCCGATGACGTGCTTGAAGACCCGGGAGAAATGGAAGGCATTGGCGAAGCCGACTTCGCCGGCGATGTCGTCCAGGGTGCGTTCCGTGCCCAGCAGGAGAGGAATACTGCGGTCGATGCGGCGGCGGTTGCGCCAGGCCACCGGTCCCAGGCCGAAACACTGGGCGAAACGGTGGGAGAAATAGGCCGGCTGCAAGTGTACCAGGGCGGCGAGGCGGGGCAGGGGGGTGTTTTCCCGCAGGTGGCGGTCAATGTAGTCGAGGACCGGCAGGAAGCGGCGCTGCGGTGCGGCCAGGCCGTCGCCGGCCGCCGCCGCCGCCGTCGGCGGCACCCGGAAGAACGGCGCCGCCAGTTGCAGGATCAGGCCGATCCTCGCCAGGCGGGCCGCTGCCGTTTCCTGGCCGGCCAGCGCCAGGAGCTGCCGCAGGTGCCGGGGAAAGGCCTGGCCGGCTTCGGCGCGCCCCAGTTCATAGCGGCAGGGCAGGCAGGCAAAGGCATCCAGGCTGCCCCATAGTTCCAGCGTGACATGGGCCCACCAGATCTCCACCCGCTCCGGGCAGCCATAGGCGCAGTCACAGCGCGGGGGGATCAGGTAAGCATGTCCGGGCCGCAGGGGAAACGCCCGTTCGTGATGGCGTACATAGCCGCCGCCGTCGCGCACCCAGTACAGCCGGGCAAACGGGTCGCGGGTATGCGGGGTCTGCCAGCGCGCGTCCAGCCGGCTGCGGTTACCGGTCAGAAAAACCGCGGAAACGGATGATTGCAGCAGGTCCATAGCAAAAAAACAGATATGAAGTACAATAAAATAAACATGCTCAAAAAGTGGAGGTTATGAATATGGTAGATATAGAACAAACATGCAAATAAAGTGTCCAAAACGGGCCATGGGGCCGTGGGTGTGAGGACGTGAAACGTGAATACGTGAATACGTGAATACGTGAATACGGCCTCTTGCAACGGTTTTCGGGAATTTATAATTCAGAAGCCAGAATTCAGAATTCTTATCACGTCTTACGCTTCACGTTTCACGCCTGATCCCCATTCACAGAGGTTTCCACATGCATCCCATCACCAATCATGACCGTGACGTGTTGCGCCGGCTGACCGCCCGGGTGGCGGAGATCATCGCCCTGCCGTGCCAGCGGGAGACCGCCGCCGCCTGGACGCGGCTCAACCGCCGCCAGCCGGGGCGGCCATTGGTGTGGATCAACGAACTGCCGTGGCATGAGATGAACGTCAACGATGAGCTGACTCCGGTCTGCCGGGATCCGGAATGGCGCGCCGTCGAGAGTGCCATGCGCAGGACGCTCTACGAATGGGAGCATCTGCGTGCGGATATGGTGATCGGGCAGGAGTTCCTGGTCCCCATGGCCATTCATGACACCGGGTTCGGCATTGGCGAGGTGACGCGGACCGAGGCCACTGATGCCGCTAGCGACGTGGTGTCACGCGAGTTCACACCCCAAATTCAGAACGAGGGAGACCTGGAAAAGATTAAAACGCCGGTGGTCACCCACGACGCCGCCGCGACGGCGGCCCGGGTACAACAGTTTCGCGACCTGTTTGGCGACCTGCTGGAGGTGCGCCCCTACGGTGTCGGTTTTTCGTGGTTCGCGCCGTGGGACGAACTGATCCGCTGGTGGGGCGTCCAGGAGGCGATGATGGACCTGGTGCTGCGCCCCGAACTGGTGCATGCCGCCATGGACCGGCTGGTTACCGCCTATCTGGCGCGCCTGGACCAATGGGAAAAGCTGAATCTGCTGTCGCTTAATAACGGTAATTTCCGTATTGGCTCCGGCGGGCTCGGCTACACTGACGAGTTGCCGGCGCCGGGCTTTGACCCGGCCCGGGTGCGGCCGCTGGACCAGTGGGGCAACGCCACGGCCCAGATCTTTTCCGAGGTCTCACCCGACATGCATGAGGAGTTTGCCCTGCGCTATGAGCGGCGCTGGCTGCAACGGTTCGGCCAGACCTACTACGGCTGCTGCGAGCCGTTGTGGCTCAAACTCGACATCTTGAAGAGCGTGCCCAATCTGCGCAAGGTCTCGATGAGCCCGTGGAACAAGCTGGACCGGGCCGCTGAGCGGATCGGCCGGGACTATGTGTTTTCCCTCAAGCCGAACCCGGCCGTGCTGGCCACCGATACCTGGAACCTGGCCCAGGCCCGCCGCGAGCTGGAGGCGGCGCTGGCGGCCAGCCGCGGCTGCGTGGTCGAGATCATTCTCAAGGATGTCAGCACTGTGCGCTACGAGCCGCAACGGGTGTGGGAGTGGGCCGCCATGGCCAAAGAGGTCGCCGCGGCCTACGGCTAACTTGTTAGATTCCCGGCTCGTGTGCTCGTCGTCGTTCTCGTTGTCGTCCGTCGTACTCGATTCGAGGACGACGACGAGCACGAGAACGACGACGATTTCCAATCTAACAAAGTAGAATTAAGTGGCACTGTTTTTGGAGTGCGGCAATGGCGTCACGCCCGTTCCGCCCTTTTTATGGGGCCACCGTCCGCCAAACCCATGATGCGCGTCTCCGACGATGACGCTTTCGTCCGCCCGGGGACGGGCGGCTCCCGGTCGTGGGCAAACGCCGTTGTTTTTACGGGGCGCCGCAAGAGGGCCATGCTTCGGGGTTAACGCGCTGAAAGCGCCTCTGCATCGTAGCCAGGGGCAACGCCCCTGGTTGGATGAAAAAAGCCATTCAAGGCTGAAGGCCTTGCTCAGCGTGTCCGGCCGTGGCTTACGGCACGATCTTGTTGAGCGGGTATTCGACAATGCCTTCGGCGCCGGCGGCCTGGAGGTCGGGAATGATCTCGCGCACCACCTTTTCATCGACGATGGTGTTGAGGGCGTACCAGCCGTCGTCCGACAGCGTGGACAGGGTCGGCTTGTGCAGGGCGGGCAGGATGCCGAGCACCTTTTTCAGGTTGGCCGAACTCACGTTGAGCATCAGGCCGACCTTGCTTTCGGCGGCCAGCACCGCCTTGAGCAACATGGCCAGGCGCTCGATCTTGCGGTGCTTGAACGGATCGGCCCAGGCGTCATGGTTGGCGATGAAGCGGGTGGTGGTTTCACAGAGGGTATCGATGATGCGCAGGTTGTTGGCGCGCAGGGAGGAGCCGGTTTCGGTGATCTCAACGATGGCGTCGGCCAGGCGCGGCGGCTTGACCTCGGTGGCGCCCCAGCTGAACTCGACGGTGGCGGTGACGCCGTGCTTGGCCAGGTAGCGCTGGGTCATGCCCACCGCTTCGGTGGCGATGCGTTTGCCCTGGAGGTCGGCGGCACCCTGGATGGCGGAGTCGTTGGGCACGGCCAGCACCCAGCGCAACGGCTTGCGGCCGACCTTGCCGTAGATCAGTTCGGCCACTTCCACCACCTGGGCGCCGCTTTCCAGCACCCAGTCATGGCCGGTCAGGCCGGCGTCCAGAATGCCTTCGCCGACATAGCGGGCCATTTCCTGGGCACGGATGAGAATGCACTCGATTTCCGGGTCGTCAATGCTCGGGTAATAGGAGCGGGAATCGGCGCGGATTTTGTAGCCGGCCTTGGCGAACAGGCTGAAAGTGGTCTCCTCCAGGCTGCCCTTGGGCAGGCCGAGGCGGAGCGTGTTGGGCTTGGGGGGCGTGGGCGCGGACATGATGAAGGAAACCTTTTCGCTGACGGGGCAAAACAAAAGCAGAAACGTTAGAATTCACCACGAAGACACGAAGATCACGAAGCTAAATCGAAGAGGTGTTTTGCGCTGTTGATTCGCCATTGAAACGCTTCGATCGAACTTCGTGTCCTTCGTGCCTTCGTGGTGAAGATTTAAGCTTTACTGGGTACTAGTACCCATGCCGGATGGCGTTGTCGGTCACATTGTTGTAGCCGTGGCGGATGCGGTTGTCGGTGGGCGTGTCGAAACCGTGGCGGATGCGGTTGTCCGTCGGCGTGTCGTAGCCGTGGCGGATGGCGTTGTCGGTCACATTTTTGTAACCGTGACGGATGGCGTGGCTCGACCGCTTTTTGGGGCGGGGGGGGACGTAATCCGTGTCGCCGGCGCCGTGGGAGGAAATGTCGGGCGCCGTCTGAAACGGGGTCGGCGGTGAGACCGTGGTGGTGTTCTGGGCGCGGCTCGGGCCGCCGGACAGGAGCAACCCGGCGGCCACGAACAGAAGCGCCGCCAGGCCACGAGCCGGTCGGCAGGCGATGGGGGGGTGACTCTTCATGGGCGGTTTAAGATTCCGTTGTCGTTGAAGTTTAAAATGGCGGGAACGGCCAGGATCACGGCATGACGCGGGTCCGGAGATAGCTGAGAAATTCCTTCATTTCCATGACCGTGGCGCCGGCGGGGGGCGCCAGAATGAAGGTGTCCGCGGGCAGGGTGGTGGGAAACGACCAGCGCAGGTTGGCCAGCGTCTGTTGCGGGGCCATCGACTGGCCGTTGTAGGTGATGACGAGGCGCCTGGGAAGCGGGGTTTTGCCGGCTTCGATCCACAACTGCCAGTCGAGGTTTTTGGCGCGATAGGCAAGGTGGAGGCAGGGGACGCCGTCAATTGTGGCCTGGCCCAAATAGCGGCCCGACAGCGTGCCCTGCTTGAAGCTGGCCATGGGGTCGCTGGCGACCAGGTCCGCCAGGACCAGGCTGAGGTGGTAGCGCTCCGACGCGGCGTCCAGCATGCCGTCAATGGTGACCGGCAGTCCGGTGATCTCGGACGTTCGGTGGTCCGGTTCGCACACGCTGACGATCCGGCCGTCCACGCCGCACCAAGTGGTGCTGCCGTTGGCCATCTTCAGTTCGGCCTTGAACTTGCCAGGCCGTTGCAATTGGACGGCGACCTGGGTGATGACCTGGATTTTCTCGTCGTCCATGGTCACGCCTTCCAGTATCCGTTCGCAGTTCAGCTCGATAATCGGCTGGTGGCGCAGAAATTCGGACATCGCCCTGAGGGCGGTTTCGGCCTGGGGATCAAATGCCGGTTCGGCCACGTCGTCGGCCGGCTTGGCGGCCGGCGTGTCGGCGGCATTCACGCCAGCGGTGGCGAACACCAGGCTGCTGATGACCAGGGCGCCGGTGAACCAACGACGGGCGCGGGGAGTGACGGGGGAACAGTGGGCGTGCATGGGCGGACTTCCTCACTCTAAACGGGTTGGGGGCGTGAATGGCACGGAATACCAAGGTGGCTTCGGCAAGCAGGCGACAGCAAGACGCCGGTCAACGCCGTGAACATAGCCAACCTTCGGGCGAAAACAAAATGGCGGGGACCCGGCAATCTGACCTTAGGGCCGTTTGACCGGGCATTCCGGTGGCGCTATCCTATTGCAGGGTCGGGCAAGGCGCCCCGACGAACCGTAATGGCGGGTCGGGTTCCAAGGAATCTCACACATGTCGGATATTGAGCGCATCAGCCTGTCGATCGAGAAAACACTGCTCGTGCAACTGGAGCGGCTGGTGGCCGCCAGCCACTACGAAAACCGCTCGGAATTCATCCGCGACCTGATCCGGAATTGCCTCGTCGATCAGGAATGGGCCGGCGGTCAGGATCTGCTGGGCACGATTTCCCTGGTCTATGACCACCACGTCCGCGGCCTGACCGAACGCCTGACCGAGATCCAGCACGCCTTTGCCGGCCAGGTGCTGGCCACCACTCACATCCATCTGGACCACCAGCTTTGCGCCGAGATGATCATGGTCCGCGGCTGCGGCCAGGAGATCAAGGCGCTCGCCGACCAGTTGCAACGCGAAAAAGGGGTCCTGCATGCCAGGCTTGCCGCCGGCACCACCGGCCAGCAGTTGCGGCGCCCGGCCAGGGTCCACGCCCATCCTCATCGTGCCCGGTAATGTTATACTCCGTTAGGGTGAAAAATGAATTAAACCGCAGATTGCCGAATATTGAACCGCAGAATCCTGAGGTCATTGCTGTCCTTCAGTGGATTTCCTTCGTTATTCGGACCTCAATATTCGTCACTCTGCGGTTGTAAAAAAGTTAAAATTTCATCCTAATGCAGTATAACGCGTTCACCGCGGAATCGGGTGGCGGTCTGCCAGATCCGACCGATCCGACAGATCGGACCGATCAGCCTCGGCGGCGCCCGGCAGCCAGCAGCGCGGCCAAGACCAGAACGCTGGAGACCAAGACAATGACCGCGCCCACCGGCAGGTCGGTCCACGCGGCCAGCAGGAAACCGCCGCCGCCGCTAAGCGCGCCAAACCCCGCCGCCAGCGGCAGGCACTGCCGCAGGCCGCGCCCCACCTGGAACGCGGCGACGGCGGGATTGGTGATCAGACTGTAGATCATCAGGCCGCCCACGGTCTGGAAATTGACGGTCAGCAGCACCGCCGCCAAGAGCAGAAACACACACCAGACAAAAGTGGCGTGGATGCCGGCGGCCTGCGCCTCCGTCCGCGAGCAGAGAATGGCGCACATCTCCTTGCCGAAGAGCAGGATGAATCCCCACAGCAACAGCGCCGCGCCCAGCATGAGGAAAAACTCGGGCCAGCGGCAGAACGCCAAGTTGCCCCACAACAGGGCTTGGCTGTCGGCGGCGGCCCGGCCGAGGCGGTCGGCCAGCCCCATTCCTAAGAACGCTAGTCCCATGGTGAGGGAAAAGAGAACCCCAAGCACCAGATTGCCGTCCAGCTGCCACCGGCGCGGGTCCGCCAGCCCCAGCAGCAGCGCCACCAGCATGGCCCCGGCCAGGGCGGGCAACAGCACTGCCTGGCCATGCAAGCCGGCCAGGTTGCCCGCCACCGCCCCGGCCAGCGCGGCATGCGCCATGCAGATGCCCAGGAACGACAACCGCATCCCGGTGATGTACACTCCCATCGTGCCGCAGGAGGCGCCCGCCACCAGTCCGCCCAGCAGCACGGGCGTCCAATACGCCAGGTCGAGCGCGCTCATGGTGCCACCTCCGCCGGCACCACGGCCAGGCGCCCGCCGCGGGCCAGGCAGGCCAGCCCCGGCCCATACAGCCGCGCGATCCGTTCCGGGGTGAGCAGGGCGCCGGGCGCGCCGTCCGCCTCCACCCGCCCTTGCCGCAGGATGACCAGCCGCCGGCAGGCCGCGGGCAACACCTCCACCTCGTGGCAGACCAGCAACGTGGTCAACCCCAGGTCGCGGTGCAAGTCCTGAATGGTGCCGGCGAGCCGTTCGCGCCAGCCCAGGTCAAGATTGGCCGCCGGTTCGTCCAGCAGCAGCAGCTCCGGCTCCTGCGCCATGGCGCGGGCCAGCAGCATCTTGCGCTGTTCGCCGCCGGAAAGTTCCTGGCAGGGCCGGGCGGCCAGTGCCGCCAGCCCCAGCCGTTCCAGCCAGGCGTCAACCACCCGCCAGTCCTCCCGCCGCAGCGGCCGGAACAGGCCGGCCAGGCCGGAGCGGCCGACGGCGACCACTTCGCGCACGGTCAGCGGCGCCTCCGTCCGGCCGGGCAGCGGCTGCGGGACATAGCCGATGCGGCGGCGCAGCCGGGCCAGCTCCGCCCACCCGAGGGCGCCCAGATCCTGGCCGAACATCCGGACGCCGCCGCCGGCGTGGCGCTGCATGCCCAGCAGGCAGCGCAGCAGCGTGCTCTTGCCGGCGCCGTTGGGGCCGAGCACACCGACCAGTTCCCCCGCGTTGACAACGAACTCCGCAACCTCCAGAATCCGGGCAGGCCCGGCCTGAACGCACAGTCCGGCGATTTCGACCACCGGCACGCTCATGGCGCCGCCGCCCGCAGGAGGGCGTCCACATTGTCCGCCAGCAGCGCGTCATAGCCCGCCGGCGCGCCCGTGGCGGCGGCCGGAAAATTATCGAACACCACCACCCGTGCGCCGAGATGGCCGGCCAGGGCGTCCGCCAGTTGCCGGCCTTCGGGACGGTTGGCGACCACGAACCGGACGCCCGCGCGCCGCCCCAGTTGCATGACCTGGTTGACGGCGGCGGGCGAGGCGGCGTCCGTGCCGTCAAAGACGCCCGCCACCCGCAGGCCGAGCCAGCCGCAAAACGCCCGCTGGTGCGGACCGGCCAGCACCGGCGCCTCCTTCAGCGGCGCCAAGCGCCGCCGGACCGTCGCGGCGTTCTCCGCCAGGCGCGCCTCCAGCCGCCGCAGCTTTTCCTGGGCAACGGGCGGCGGCAGCTGGCCGGCGGCCGTCAGGGCGGCGGCGGTTTGGCGGCAAACCGCGAGATAGCTCGCGGGCAGGCACAGCCCATTGGGAGCCGGCATCCCCGCGATGCGCAGCCCTTGGGCGCGGGCACCGTCCAGCCGGTCGTCCAAAGCCGCCTGGAAATCAAACCGTAGCAGCAGCTGGCAACGGGCCAGCGCCCGCGCCTGACCGGGGCGGAGGTCGAAATGGCCGGGGCAACTTCCCGGTCCCGCCAGATTTAGCACGGGCGCGGCCGGCCCGAGAAACTCTCGCACCGCACTCTCGAGGTACGGGTTCGACACCGCCACCGCGGGCGCCGGTCCGGCCGGCGCCCCGGGACCGCACCCCGCCAGGTACGCCGCCACCCAGACGGCCGCCAGGCCGGAGACGGTCCGCAATTTCCACGTTTTTAATTTGGGGTCAAGGACTTGCATGCATCTGTCCGTCCCGGTTCTCGTAATGCACAATCACGCCCGTATCGCCGCTGTTGCGCAGCCAGTATTGCCGCGGAATCGGCGCCCGGCCGGAATTGGCCAGCTTGGGCGAGTCTGGATCCGGACCCCAGCTCCACACGGCATAGCGCACCGGTGAGGCCGCCTGGGAGGTGTAATACTGGCCGGTCTCGGTTTCGGCCCCGGGAAAACCATTCGGCACCCACAGGGTGCCACCGTCGGCCTGGAAGGTGTATTCATTGAAAATCGCCGGCCCCGGCGCCCGGTACTTGTAGCCGCCAAGCTCCGGATGGAAGACGTCCGGCACCCGCGCGATGGTGGTGTCGTTCAGGCTGCCGCCGGGCAGATAGCCGATCAATTCCAGCGGCAACTCGTAAATGGCATGGGTGTTGCAGGAGGCCCGGGTCGGCGGCAGCCCCAAGAAATCGGTCCGGTATAAAATGAGGGCCACGGTGATGCCGCGCAACTCCCCGTGGGCGCGGGCAATCCTGGCCGCGTTTCTCCCCCGGGCCAACACCGGCAGAAGCAACCCCGCCAGCAGCGCCGTGATGGCAATGACCGCCAGCAGCTCGATCAAAGTAAATCGCTTCATGACTGGATGTTTCACGTTTGAATGGAGTTGTCCGAGGGGGGCGTTATTATGTCAGACGCGTCCGACAAGTCCGATAATTCTGACGCCCCCCCAACTTCCCTTTGCCCAATGCAACCGTCACTGGCGACGGCGCCGGGCGGATACGGTGGCCAGCAGCGCGGCGGCCAGCAGCGCCAGGGCCGTCGGTTCGGGCACCACGAAGGCGTCCGCATTGGTGACCAGCAGCCGGTAACCGTCCATGCCGCTGCCGCCGGCTTCCTGGTTCAGGATGCCGGTGACGCTGAACCATTGCCCGTCCGCCACCAGGGGCGTGCCGGTGAAACTGTCGTTCCGGCCCAGGTTCAACGAAAAGGTGCGCCCCTGCCCGTCCGTGACGGTAACGAAGCTGTTGGGCAGCCAGGCCGCCGTGCCGGTGACCTGGACATGGCCGAGACTGACCAGGGTGGACTGGTAAAGCTCGCACCCGGTCGCCCGGGTGATGTCGAAAATGAAGCTGTTGCCAGCGTCTTTCAGCTCCGCCAGCCCCAGCAGGGGCGCCATGGGCAGGCCATAGTCGGCGTCCAGCACCTCGATGGTGAAGTGATTGGCCGCCGCCTTGTCGTGGTTTTCGTTGATGTTTTCCTTGCCACCGTAATAGGTGCCGGTCTGGGCCGTCACTTTTACCAGGGCCCCGGCCCGTAAGGTGCCGCTGGCATCGCCGGTGCCGTTGTAGAGGTTGAGTTCCGCCAGGCGCGCCAGCCATTCGGTGTTGGTATAGCTGTAAGCGGAGTCGTTGCGCCAGCTGTTGCCGTAGTTCTGGGCGAGGTAGACCGCCGTGCCGCCGGTGTCGCCGGCCACGCCGTAACCCGGCACCGCCTGGATGACGAACTGCGCCTGGCCGCCCATGTTCCACGGTGTCGTGTTGTAATCGGCGGCCGGATTCAGCCACTCCTCCGTGTTGTTCAACACCACCCCGACCAAGGTGAGGGGAAAGCCGCCGGCATAGGCGCTCACCGCCTGGGTGCCGCTATAAGTGAGGGACTGGTACTCGGCGTGACCGGTATCCACCGCCCGGACGGCGGCCGGAGCCGCCAGCAACAGGCCGGCGGCGGAGATCATGGAAAGCTTACGGAAACGCATGGGACTTGTCTCCTTGGGTGGTTTGACAGGACACGGCAGCCCCCCAATGACCCGCCGCACCCGAACGGCACGCCCAACCCCGTTTCCGGCCACCGTTGGGGCCACCCTTTTGGAAAAGGGTGCTCCCCAAACCCCTTCCCAAAACTTTTGTTTCGTTTTGCGGATTCCGCAGGCCGCCCTTGCTGTCCCAATCGTGTGCTATCACGCGGGAGCGGCCTGCGG
>CAITYL010000034.1 GCA_903896595.1 uncultured Lentisphaerota bacterium | reverse complement strand
CAGTAGCTTCAGCCTGTTCAAATCCGCCATCGTGCAATGCATCGCCGACTTGCCAACTGAATACGCTGATGAAATGCGCAGCCTGATGAGCTTGAAATTTCAAACGATAAAAGTTTAAATTATAACCCTAACGCAGTATAACGCATCCGAAAGGTCGCGTAGATTTGGTCGGAGATGTACTGCTTGAGCAAAGCCATGTAGAGGTGGTGGATCGTCTCACCTGCTTCACCTCTGCTACGGTTCACACCTTCTATCTTGTTCCGAACATGCCGATCATCATTTTTCTCTGCCAACTGAGCCGGTGAGCTATTTGAGGAGCGTCGCACCTGACTTCCCAGTTCAAATCTTTCTTCAACCGGCCAGACGTGAGTCAGTGCGCAAACGTCAATATGCAACAGGCAAAGTCGCCGATACACCTCCAAATCTTCCACTTCCAAATATGTCCGTTCAGACATAACATGCACCTCCTGAAACCCGAAACCTGAACACTCTCACCGCGTCACTCAATCAACGCCGCCACGCACATGCTATCGCGCAACTTGGCGGCATGTTCAGCAAGATTAAGCCGGCGCAGCAATTCCAAGGCGAACTCACACGTGGTGCCCGCCGCCTTGCTGGTGAGAATGGCATCGTCCCAGGTAACCCGGTCACCGGTATAGGTGGCACCGGGGAGCTGGTCGCGGATCGAGGAAAAGCCGGTCACCGTCCGGCCGCGCAATAGTCCGGCGGCCTGCAGGGCGAGCGGCCCGGCACAGATGGCCGCCAGCAGGCCGCCATTGGCCCGCACCTGTTTGAGCAGCGCCAGCACCGCCGGGGATTCCGCCAGATTCCTGGCCCCCGGCATGCCGCCCGGCAGCACCACGGCCGCCAAGCCGCCCGGCTCCAGGTCAGTCAGTTCGGCATCCGCCTTGACCGTGATGCCGTGCGCGCCGGTGACCCAGGCCGCGCCGGCGGCCACTGCCACCAGAGGCGTCGTCACCCCCGCCCGCCGCAGGATGTCCGCCACCGCGAGCGCCTCAATTTCCTCAAACCCCTCGGCTAGCAAAACGGCGACTTGCATGTCACACCTCGTCAGCGGAACGACCCGTCACCCACGGATTCGACGCGAAAATGAAACTCAATTTTTTGCCCGGCCATGTCCAAGGTAAAAACCGTGTTCATCCGGGTCAGCATCAGCCAGTAGGGAATTTTGACCTCGCCGGCGGGCGTGGCGATGCCGACATGGACGTCGCCCAAGATGTCGGCGGCATCTCGCACGGCGTCAACCAACCGGCGCAGTTTTTCCAATTTATCCAGAAATGCCGGTTCAAACTGATACTCGCGGTGACAGGCGGGACACCGGATGCGTCCGCGTTTCTTTTTCAATTCCAAAAGGTTGACACTGACCGTCGCCTGGCATTCGGCGTCCAGGCAGGCAAAATCCGCCATGGCGGCAGGCGTACTGGGAATGGTTTTGCTCATCGCTTCGGTATCCGTGGCCTCAGTCGTGTGTTACAGGAAGTCAGACGTCTCCGGCAATCCCGTTTGATAGTATACCGCGTTAGGCTGAGATTTTAATTGACTACAGCCCAACCCGGCATAGCCGGAACCAAAACGATCCCGATACCGATAGCGATACCGACCCCGAAAGCAATCGGTGAAGGATCAAAGAATCCACTTGCAATCCCGATGCGGCGGGGAATATTGCACAAGCATGGCGGCCCAATTCACACGCCGTATGGAACCCAAGGAATTTTCTCATGTCCAATCCACCTATTGAAGCGCCGCTGGGGCTGGCCCTGGTGGTGTGCGATACGTTGATCGAGGATAAGCGCAGTGGCAAGAAAAGTCTGATCGGGCTGTTCGACCAGATTTTCACCGCGTCGTTTCCCTGCGTGCATCAGGGGATGGATGTCTACATCTCCGTCACCGGCGGCCGGGGCGAGGCCGCTTGTGAACTGGTCTGCCGCCACGGCGAAAGCCAGGTGGTGGCGTTTTCCGCCAAGGGTAAAATCAAATTTCCAAGTCCAAACCATGTGGTCGAACTGGTGTTTCAGTTGCGCGGCGTCCGCTTTGCCGAGCCGGGCGTTTACTGGTTGCATTTCCTGGCCGACGATGCCCCGGTCATGGGGCGCCCGCTCTTTGTGCGCCAAGTGGAACCGCGGCGCCCGCCCGCCCTCCCCGGCGCTCCCGGCGAAAACGGTCCGGAGAATCCCGCCCCACCGCCAGAACAGCCCTGACCGGAGGACCGCCGACAGACGGAGTAACGGACGATTGGGGTGTTAGGTTTCAGGTTTCAGGTGTCAGAAAAGTAGCCAGAATGCAGTAGCCCGTCGTCAGAAGGTTTGGAATTCAATTTCTCCCTCACGCATCACGTTTCACGCATCACGCCTCACCCCAAATATCGATGCTAATCCGAGCCGCGAACAAAGCGACACTAGAGAGCGAACGTGACCGGTCAAAAAGAAAAAACTGAAGATAATTTCTGTTTTCTGCTTTCCCAATTTCTGCTTTCGTTTGACCCGTCACTGACGTTCCGGGCTCGGATGAACAAATAATTGACTGATGGGTTCATTCGACATTCAAAATTCAACATTCGACATTTGCTTCACCCAACCCCTCAACCTCCCAACCCCTCAACCGCTAACCCATGGCCCTGTTCCAATACAAAGTAAGTGACGGCGGCGGCGCGGTAAGCGTGCTGTTGGTCGAGGGGGAAAACCAGGCCGATGCCGCCCGCCGGCTGCAACGGCGCGGCCTGATGCCGCTCGAATTCCTCGGCGAAGGCTCCCTGGCGGTGAGCGGTGAGCGGAAATTCGGGTGGCGGCGGAAATTTGACGTCATCGACTTCACCGACCGCCTGGTGCCGCTGTTGCAGGCGCATATCCCGCTGGAACGCGCCTTGGGCATCTTGGGTGAAGGCGCCGACGATCCCTACACCGCCAAGGTCATTTCCGAACTGCGCCAGGGGCTGCATGAAGGCCGCAAACTATCCCAACTGATCCAGGACCGCGGCACTCTTTTTCCCCGGCTCTATGCCAGCATGGTGGAAGCGGGCGAGGAGGCGGGCGCGTTGCCGCAAGTAATGGGCGACCTGCGCCGGTTCCTGCTGGAAAGCCGCGAACTCCGCACCTTTGTGGTCACATCCAGCATTTACCCGGCGGTGATCCTGCTGGTCAGCCTCGGGGTGATCGGTGTTTTGCTGGGAGTGATTGTCCCCAAGTTCGCCTCCGTGCTGCGCGGGGCCGGCCAAGCCTTGCCGGCGACCACGCGCATCCTGCTGGGCGTTTCCGACTTCGTGCGGGAGTGGTGGTGGATTTTTCCGGTCCTGGCGACCGGGATGATCATGCTGGCGCTCCAGGCGCGGAAAGAGGGAAAGATGCGCAACTGGCTGGATTCCACCCTGCTGAAACTGCCCCTGCTCCGTTCCCTGGTGTTGTACGCCAATTTGTCACGCATGGCCCGCACCATGTCCATCCTGATGCGCAACGGCGTGCATCTGCTGGACACGGTGGCGATCGCCGCCCGCGTCTTGGAAAACGCGACCATCCGGCAGTCGGTGGCCGGCCTGGCCAGCCAGCTTCGCCAGGGACAACGCCTGTCGGCCGCGCTGGGTGGCAGCCCGTTCATTCCACCGTTCATGTTGCGCATGCTGGCAGTGGGCGAGGAAACCGGCTCGGTGGACGTCATGCTTGAGCGGGTCGCGGAACGCTATGAAAGCGACCTGCGCCTGATGGTCCGTCGCGTGATCAGCTTGTTCGAGCCCATCACCATCGTCACCCTGGGCCTGGTGGTCGCCGGGATTGCCGTTTCCATGTTCCTGGCCATCCTCGATCTCCAAGGCGGCGTGTGAGGAAGCCCGGAATCGTGTACACGGAGTATTTGCAAGTGTCTGGAAGATAGAAGATAGCATGAAATGCGAACGCACTTCTGTAGCAAAGGGCTTGCAGCCCGCCAGATCGAAAACGTGCAGCTCGAAGAGCGCGATGCAATCGCTTTGCTACAATGCCCATCCGAGCCGCGAACGAAACGACCGTAGAGAACGAAAGTGACCGGTCAAAAATAATTTGACCGCAGATTGCCGAATGTTGAACCGCAGAATCTTGAGGTCGTTGCTGTCCTTCAGCGGATTTCCTTCGTTATTCGAACCTCAACATTCGTCACTCTGCGGTTGTAAAAAAGTTACGTTTTCATCCTAACGCAGTATAACGATCCATTAGACGTACCACCCACAACAGCAAGGAAGCGATCATGAAGATAAGCGCATCGGCAGCATGCATACCCCCGCGGCGGCAGGGCCAACGACGGCGGTTTACCCTGATTGAAATCATGATTGTGCTCGCCATCATCGGCTTGATCGCGGGCATGATCGGGCCGCAGGTCATTAACCGCCTGAAGAAAGCCAAATGGCAGGCAGCCAACACCCAGGTCAAACTGCTGTCCAACGCCTTCAAAGACTACTACATGGACATGGACAATTACCCTAAGCGCCCGGAGGATCTGATCCAGAACCCAGGCGGCGACACCCGCTGGGACGGACCCTATCTTGATCCGGCAAAGATCCCCCTGGACCCGTGGAATGAGGCCTATCACTTCGAGATCACCCCCAAGGGCTTCAAAATCACCAGTTACGGCCAGGACCGCACACCCGGCGGCGACAGCTGGGATGCGGACATCAGCTATGACAGCGCCACCGGCGCCACCGCGGACACCATTAAGTGAGCGGGGACTTGGGGGGTAGCCTGAATTATTCACCACCATTCAATTAACCGCGAAAGAACGCAGAGAGCGCGAAAGAAAAAACCGTAAATGCATTTTCTTTTGTGATCTTTTGCGTTCTTTCGTGGTGAATAATCCAGGTCAAGAGTCTCTCATTACAACGACGAGTTATCATGAACCTGTTGGCCTGCCATACCGTTTGCCGCCGGTTTTCCCTGGTGGAAATCCTGGTGGTGATGGTCATCATCTCGCTGATCATGGCGGTGGTGGGCGGCCGGGTGGGCCGTTTGCCGGCCGGCGTGGTCGCCAAGAACGCCACCGGCCAGATCCAGACCGCCTTTCGTGACGCCGCCGCCCGCGCCCGCGCCACCGGCGTGCCGGTGCGGGTGCGGATTGGCGGCGACGACCGCATGATCCGCCTGGAGACGGCGCCGGACGCCCTGCCGGCCGGCCCCACCACCGTGCTCGCCGAGGCCGCCGCTGAAACCGCCAAACCCGATCCCGAGGCCGCCGGCGGCAAGCCCGGGGATTGGTTCGGGCGCCCCATGACGTACGAACTGCCCCGCGGCGTCGAGTGGCAGGATGCCAATGGCCGGGAGCTGCCGCCCGAAGACGGCGTGTTTCTCTTTTTCCCCAACGGCGAAGCCGGCGGCGGCCCCGCCTGGTTCTCGACCGGCAAGCGCCGCTTCCGCCTGGAGGTGGAACGCCTGACCGGCCGGCCCGGCATCACCGAAGACAACCGCTAATCCCCCTTCTTGCCTGGGGATATGACAATTATGTCGGTTGGGAACCCCCTTTTGAGGAAAGGCGATTCCCAAACCCTCCGTCAAATCTGTTTGTGCCTTAACGCGGTATACTATTCAGAGACGTGGGTTCGGGCCTCGCACCGTGGTGTCGTCGAGTGACCGGTGGTGGTGCCACGGGTAAAGCGCCCAAAGAAGTGCGTACGTGCTTGGAATCAAGGGGTAAAAGCATGACTGGCCCGACTCCTCAACTGCGTATCGCCGTGATTGGCGCGGGCGTGGCCGGCCTGACGGCCGCTTACCTGTTGCAACGCAAACATCAGGTCAGTCTCTTCGAGAAAAACGACTATGCGGGCGGCCACACGCATACCGTGACCTTGCCGGACGGCCCCGACCAGGGGTTGCCGATCGACACCGGGTTCATCGTCATGAACCATCGTAATTACCCGCTGCTGACCCAACTGCTCGAACAACTCAAGGTCCGGGTGCAGGATAGCGAGATGTCCTTCTCCTATCATGACCCGGCCAGCGGGCTGCAATACAACGGCAGTGACCTCAATGGCATCTTCGCCCAGCGCCGAAACCTGTTCCGCCCGTCGTTTCTCTGGATGTTGCGGGAAATCCTGCGCTTCAACCGGGAGGCGCGCGCCGATTTGCAGGCCGGCCGGGTGGGGGAGCTCTCTTTGGGCGACTATCTGGCGCGCGGCCATTATGCCGAAAGCTTCATCCGGCACCACATCATTCCCATGGGCGCGGCGATCTGGTCAACGCCCTGCGACCGCATGATGTCCTTCCCGGCCCGCAGTTTTTTCCAGTTCCTCAACAATCACGGACTGTTGTCGCTGGACGACCGGCCGCAATGGAAAACCGTGCAGGGGGGAAGTCACACTTACGTCAGGAAAATGCTCGCCACCTTTTCGGGCGAACTCTTCCTGAACCGGCCAGTGCAACAGCTCCGCCGCACGGACAACGGCGTGGTGCTGATCCTCCCGGACGGCCACTCCTTGAACTTTGATGCCGCCGTCATGGCGGCCCATGCGGACGAAACGTTGGGCCTGCTGCTGGATCCCACGGACGATGAACGCCGCCTCTTGGGGGCCTGGACCTACCAGGCGAACGCCACCGTGCTGCACACGGATCCCAGCGTCATGCCGCCGTTGCGACGGGCCTGGGCCTCGTGGAATTACACCCGTGAACCGACCGCCGGTGCCGATGGTCCAGCCACCCTTTCCTACCACATGAACCGCCTTCAGCGGCTGACCGCATCCCAGGACTACTTTGTGACCTTGAATCGGTCGCACCCGTATCCGCCGGCAGCGGTGATCAAACGCCTGAGTTATGATCACCCGACCTTTACGGCATCGGCCATGGCGGCGCAGGCCGGCCTAGCCAACCTCAACGGCGTTCGGCACACCTATTTTTGCGGCAGTTACCTGGGGTATGGTTTCCATGAGGATGCCGTGCGGTCCGGGGTCATGGTCGCCCGTGCCTTTGGGGTGGACTTATGAATTCACGGTTCTACCTCGGCCAGGTAATGCACGAGCGGTTTGAGCCCGTCGCCCATCGCTTTCATTATCCCTTTTTCGTCGTTGCCGTTGACCTGGACGAGCTGCCGGCGCTCGACCGAACCGTTTGGGGGTTCGGCCACAACCGGACACGCCTGCTGTCGATCCGTGACCGGGACTACCTGCGCGGCACCGGCGGCATCAAGGAACGTCTATTGGGGTTTCTTGCGGAACGGGGCTGTGCCGACGGCATCGCCCGCGTGGAATTGGTGACCCTGCCGCGCCTGTTGGGCTACGCCTTTGTCCCGGTCAGCTTCTACTACTGCTACCGTCCGGACGGCAGCTTGCGCTGCGCGGTGGCAGAAGTGAACAACACCTTCAGCGAACGTCATTTGTACATTCTCAACGCGCCGGAAACCGCGCCCGGCATGTGGCCGGCCGTTTACCGGCAAACCAAGGAATTCCATGTCTCGCCTTTCAACACGATGGACGGGTACTACGAGATGTCATTCAGCTGTCTCGACGACCACCTGGCCATCAGCGTGACGCTGTATCGCGAGGGACGGCGGATTCTGATCGCCGCACTCTCTGGCCAGGCCAAACCATTGTCTTCCCGGACGCTCGCCACCACCCTGTTGCGGTATCCGCTGACCGCGGCGTTGAATTTTCCCCGGATCGTCTGGCAGGCGGCACGACTCTACTACCGCAAGCATCTGCCGTTTTACCACAAGCCCAACCCGTCCAACCCCATGACCATTGGCGTGACACCCCCCACCGTCATGGAACGGTTGGGGATGCGGCTGGTGCTGGCCTTGCTCGGCCAGATCCGGCATGGCGGCATCACGCTTCGCCTTCCCGATGGCAGCACCCGCCATTTCGGCATGCCAGGAACCAGCGCCGCCCAGCAAATAACGCTCCATAATTACCAGTTCTTTTCCCGCCTTTTATTTGCCGGTGACATTGGTCTTGGCGAATCATTCACCGCTGGCGACTGGGACTGCGATGATCTGCCGGGAGTGGTGCGAACCTTGATCGCCAATGCCGACGCCTTGGACAACGGCAACCTCACGCCAGCCTGGCTGGAGCGCCTGCTGATGCGCTTTCGGCACCGTGCCAACCGCAACACCCGCTCCGGCAGCCGCCGGAACATTGCCGCCCATTACGATTTGGGCAACGACTTCTTCTCCTCCTTCCTGGATGCGGAGACGATGGCCTATTCCTGTGCGATGTTCGCGCACCCGGACCAGAGCCTGGCCGACGCCCAGCAAAACAAATTCCGTTCCCTGATCCGCCGGGCGGCCATTGCGGAGACGGACCATGTTCTGGAAATTGGTTGCGGCTGGGGCGGGTTCGCCATGGAAGCGGCGCGATCCACGGGATGCCGGGTGACGGGCATCACCCTGTCCAAAAACCAACTGGCAATGGCGCAGGAACGCATCCGGCAGGCCGGCCTGGAGGAACGCGTCACTCTCCGGCTGACCGATTACCGGGAGATCGACGGTGCCTACGACAAGATTGTCTCGGTGGAGATGCTGGAAGCCGTCGGACATGACCACTACGGCACCTTCTTCGCCGCCTGTGACCGCCTCCTCAAACCGGGTGGTCGCATCGTGCTCCAAGTCATCACCATTCCGGATCAGCGCTATGACGCTTACCGACGCACCCCCGATTGGATCCAGAAGCACATCTTTCCCGGCGGCATGCTGCCGTCCCTGACGGAACTGACCAAGGCCATGACGCGGGATTCCCGGTTGATCATCGAAGAATTGAACAACATCGGGCCCGATTACGCACTCACCTTGCGAGCCTGGCGCCAGCGCCTGGAACAGGCCCGCGAGCCCCTGCTCCGCCTGGGGTACGAGGATGCGTTCATTCGCCAATGGCAGTACTACTTTGCCTATTGCGAGGCCGGGTTCGACGCGCAAGTCATCAACGACCTGCAGCTGGTGCTACGCCGCCCCGGCGTGCCAAATGATGGTGAACTGAAAACCCCGAAGTTTTGAACAAAAGGTCGCGAAGACCGCAAAGGACGGATCCCCCAACCGCCAATCCAGCCTTTGCGATCTTTGCGTCCTTCTGTTTTAATCATTTTCTTTGCACTACCGTCCCACAGGTGCTTAAAAAACGCGACATTTCCTGAGATTCCAAGCGTAAGGCGGTTTGTTTTGATACCGACCCATTTTGCATTTTCCGTCATGTATCACGGTTAGACGCTAGGGCAACCGCCGAAACCCCAGGGTCACCTCGCCCAGGCGCACGCCCCACTTGCTCATCACCGCCCGGTTGACCATGTGCTGGTCGTCGGTCAGAAACATCCAGTCGTTGAACTGCACGTGATAGGTCTTGCCATTGACGGGTAGCGCCAAGGTGTAACGCCACTGCAAGGCATTCCCCCAGGCTTCCCCCTTGGCGACCCCCACCACGTCAGGGGCGGTTCCCGTGTAGTGGTTTCGCCAAGCAGCGCGGCGCGCACCTCCGGGTACCGGGCGTCAGGGCCCAGCCAGATGGCCAAAAAGGCCGGACCAAAGGCCGGATCGGCCACTTTTCCCAGCGGTTGCCCGCCCAAAAAGAACCGGGTGTCCCCCTGCTTCGTATGGAAGGCGGTCAGGCGGTCACCGGGCTTGACATCGGGCCAAAGTCCGGTCAGGAGTTTGATCCACTCCCGGCGTTGGTCAATACTGCCGGTCTTCATCCGCTCCCACTCCTTGAGGGTGGTCGCCAGCAGGCGCGCGCTTTTGATGCGGCGGTGGTAGGTGATGGTCAAAACGGCGGCGCCAGAGGACGCATACGCCGCGCCGTCCACGTACAAGGCAGCCGTATAAACGTGCAGGCCAAACCAATGCAGGGTACCGCTGCCCAGCAGACGCAGCATGGGTTCGGCCTTCATCACCGGTTCCGGCAGGGGTGCCGCCGGGCTTGACGCCCAACCCGGCGGCAACAGCAAGAGCAGGCCCATGACGGCGCCGGTCCATCCCCACCACCGGCGCCGTCGCGGTCCGTGAGGTGAAACCGCCAGGAAACCGCCTGCGGGTTGCGTCCCCGAGTGTTTCATTTCATGCCGTCTTTCCACGGCCGTGGCGGCCAGGGCAAAAACGCGCTGGTGGTCCGGCGATACTGCTGGTATTCCAGATGGTCGCGATATTTGGCCTCAAGCATGGGAATGCCCGACACGCAGAGCAGGAGAAAATCAATGGTTAACGGGCTTAGCAGCCCCAGGTAACCGTAAGGACAGCCGAGTGCGATTAGGGCAATCCCCCACCACAGCGTGGCTTCCCCGAAGTAGTTCGGATGCCGGGTCCACCGCCACACCCCATACCGCATCACCCGGCCAGGATGGGCGGGATGGCGCATAAAACGCAGCAACTGAAAATCGCCCACCGCCTCAAACAGAAACCCCACCAACCACACGCCGACACCGGCCGCCGCCACGGCGCCAAAAACACCGCGGCCGCCGGTCGCATTGACCAGTTGCACGGGCAGCGAGATGATGAACATCATCAGCCCCTGAAGCAGATAAATTTGCAGATAACTGCGCAGGATGAACCACTTGCCCCAGGTCTGCCGCCAGTTCCGGTAGCGAAAGTCCTCGCCCCGCCCCCGATTGCGCAGCCAAAGATGGAGCCCCAGCCGCCCCCCCCAAACCGTTACCAACGCCAAGATGAGCAACGGCAGCGGCCCCGTCTGCCCACCGGTGAAAAAAGTCAGTCCGGCCACCACCACAAAGCCCGGCCCCCAGGCGATGTCAACAATGCTGTTGTCCTGCCGGATGAGGGCCAGGACGAACACCAGGTTCATGTAGAAAAAAATGGCGGTCGCAGCCAGGAGCATGGTGGTGATCATGTGGCGCCTCACAAACCGGGACGTTTCCGTGCCGTCCCCAAGTTATAAAATTGACTTTAACCCCTAACACCGCCCCTGCAAGTCCAAAACCGTACCCCGGGCGCATGTCAGTTCCGTAGGGGATTCCCTCTAACGCAGTATAAGAGGGCGTCTAAACCGCGTCAGCCGGGAACCGGGCTGGCGCTTTAGAGTGTCGCCGGCTTGACGGCGCTTTAATACTGTATTTAAACGTATTATAGCAAAAATACAGTATGAAAGCGGTGTCGAGCCACCGCCACTCAAAAGGTTCCGGCGGCGGCCGGAACCGGTAACTTGATGGCCAATATAACCACGCTGTTCGCGCATGCGTGCCAGCGTAACGGCCCTACGGAACTGACATGCGCCCCCGTACCCCCCGCTCAGTGCCCCTTGCGTTCGTGTTCGAGGAAGTATGATAGTTATGTTGGGAACCCCCTTTTGAGGAAAGGCGGTTCCCAAACTCTCCGTCAAACCTTTTTGTGCCTTTTTGCGGATTCCGCAGGCCGCCCCTGCGCCCCAATCATGGCTGGTTGACTGAAGCGGCCTGCGGAATCCGCAAAGGGAGCACCCTTTTTCAAAAGGGTGGCCCCAACCGGCCTCATTGTCACGCACCCAATTACCCCCAAAGCTGAGGATGTTGGGATATAGTTTCCTCCCGCATCCCCCAGCTCTCAAACAAAATCCAGGAGTCATCCATGCGTTTGCCGTTGTCCCTATCGTTCGCGTTGCTGGCCGTGACGGTGCCGGCCGCGTTTTGCCAGAACGCCCCCACGCCGGCGGTCACCTACAAGACGGAGCTGAACCTCCCGTACCGGGCGGAGAACGCGCCGGGGCTGACCCCGTACATGCGCGAGCGCTGCCGGCTCGACCTCTATTATCCCGAGAATAAGAAAGGGTTTAATACCGTGGTCTGGTTCCATGGCGGCGGGCTCTCCGGCGGCGAAAAAGGCATTCCCGACGGCTTGAAGAACCAGGGCGTGGCGGTGGTGGCGGTCAATTACCGCCTGAGCCCCAAGGTGAAATGCCGCGAGTGCATCGATGACGCCGCGGCGGCGGTGGCCTGGACCTTCCGGCATATCGCCGAATACGGCGGCAATCCGGATGGCATTTTTGTCTCCGGCCATTCGGCAGGCGGCTATCTGACCAGCATGATCGGTTTGGACAAGCACTGGCTGGCCGCCTACGGCATTGACGCCAATAAAATCGCCGGCCTGATCCCGCTCAGCGGCCACACCATCACCCATTTCGCCATCCGCGGCGAGAACGGCATCAGCGGCAACACCCCGGTGGTGGACGCCTTTGCCCCCCTCTTTTTTGTCCGGGGTGATGCCTCGCCGATCCTGCTGATCACCGGCGACCGGGAAAAGGAAATGCTCGGACGCTATGAGGAAAACGCCTATCTGATGCGCATGCTTAAGATCAACGGGCACAAGGACGTCACCCTCTACGAGATGCAAGGCTACGGCCACGGCATGGTGGAACCGGCCATCCCCCCGCTGCTCGAATTTATCGCCCGCGTCCGGCCCAAGTAAGAAGTGGGGAAGGCGGAGTGAAGACAAAATGGTTTATACTCCACATTCCGAGTTCCACACTCCGCACTTCCTCAATGAAATCGGCCCGCGATTTTGCCCGACCGGCCGCACGGTAATTCGCCCCCACCGAGGTGCCGGAACGGACGAGCTGATTTCCGATCGTCCGCCCCACCGTATTGGCAGGCAAATCCTCCACCAACGCAATCACTCGCAAGGCAAACTGCTTGGTCCGCGTCCTCAGTTCATCCATCCCCCGCATTCCTCCATTTTTTCACTCCGCCTTCCACACTCCGCCTTCCACACTCCGCATTCATCACTCCGCACTCCGCACGTCCCCCTCACCTCCCGTCCAGCACTTCGCGGAGTTTGGCGGCCAGGTCTGATTTCGAGAACGGCTTCTGGATGAAATTGACCCCTTCGTCAAGCACCCCGTGATGGGCAATGACGTCGGCCGTATAGCCGGACATGAACAGACGCTTGAGGTTCGGGTAAAGCGACAACAGGTTTTTGGCCAGATCCCGGCCGTTCATTTCGGGCATGACCACGTCGGTCATCAGCAAATGGATCTCCCCGTGACGCTCCCTGGCCAGGCGAATGGCTTCGCCCGGCGTGGCGGCGGCCAGCACGGTGTAATCCAGGCGTTCCAGCATGGTGGTGACGATGTTCAGGATCACGGGTTCGTCCTCGACCAGCAAGATGGTTTCGCGGCCCCGTGCCACGGGCGCCACGGAAACGTTTGCCTGCATCGGCGCGGCCTTGTTGTTGTACCGGGGCAGATAGATGGTGAACGTTGTCCCATGGCCCGGTAGGCTGTCAACCGTCACGAACCCGTGATTCTGCCGGATAATCCCATAAACCGTGGCCAACCCCAGCCCCGTGCCCTCGCCGATACCCTTGGTGGTAAAGAACGGTTCAAACAGGTGCGCCAACACCTCCTTCGTCATACCACAACCGGTGTCACTGACCAGTAACACCACATACTCGCCGGGGACGGCATCCGCGTGTCCGACACAACCGGCCCAATCAAGGGTGGCGTTCTGGGTCGCAATGGAAAACGTGCCCACCCCGCCAATGGCGTCCCGGGCGTTGACCGCCAGATTGGCCAGGATCTGGTCCAGTTGTGACGGATCCATCTTAACCGGCCCCAGTTCCACCCCCGGTAGCCACACCAACTCGATGCCTTCGCGAATGAGGCGCCGCAGCATCTTGAGCATTCCGGCCACCGTCGCGTTCAAGTCCAGCACCCTCGGCGAAACCGTCTGCTTGCGGGCAAAGGCCAGCAATTGCCGGGTGAGGTCGGCGGAACGTTCCGCGGCTTTCTGGATTTCCTGCAGGTCCTCAAAGATCGGCTGCGTCGGATCCATCTTCTCCAAAGCCAGCTCCGCGTGTCCCAAGATCGCCGCCAGCATGTTGTTGAAATCGTGCGCCACGCCGCCGGCCAGCCGGCCGATGGATTCCATTTTCTGGGCCTGGTTCAGTTGCGCCTGGAGTTTCTCCCGCTCCGCTTCCGCCTGCTTGTGGCCGGTGATGTCCAGACAGTGGCCGATATAGCCCAAAAACTGCCCTTCGCGGTCAAAGCGCGGCATGCCGTTGTCCTGGAGCCAGCGGTACTCGCCGCTGACATGACGCAGGCGGTATTCCATGCTGAACGGCTCATGCCGGTCGAAGGCCGCCACATAGGTTTGCACGCAGCGCTCAAGATCTTCCGGATGCACCCCTTCCACCCAGCCGTCCCCCAGTTCCTGGTTCAGCGTGCGCCCGGTGAATTGCAGCCAGGGCTGATTGAAGTAATCGCATTTCTTGTCCAGGCCAGAGGTCCAGATCAGCGCCTGCCCGGAATCGGCCAGCGTGCGATAGCGCAACTCGCTTTCGCGCAACGCCTCCGCGGCACGCTTGTTTTCGGTGATGTCGTGAGTGATCACCACGGTGCCGGCGGAAAGATCATCCTGGCTGATGGGGGCGGCGGTAATGACGACATCGCGGAACACGCCGTCGCGACGGCGCAGGCGGGTCTCGACGGAAACCAGGCCGCGGGCTGACAAATCGCCATACAATTCCCGGCCCAGCCGGCCATATTCCTCGTCACTCTCATAGAAAAATCCGGTATCCTTGCCGACGATCTCTTCGTCAGCATACCCGAAATATTTGCACCAGTAAGTATTGACGTGTTTGCACACCCGGTCCTTGACGATGGAGATGCCCACCGGCGCGGCCAGGAACACGCTGCGCAGGATGGCCTCACTGTTCCGCAATGCCTCTTCGACCTGCTTGCGCCCGGTAATGTCACGGCCGACCCCCAGCACTCCGACCAGGCGCCCCTGCGGGTCGCACATGGGTGTCTTGATGGTCTCCAGCAATTCCCGGTGCCCGTCGCTGGCAAAGGTCACCCACTCCTCGTTGACAGTCGGTCCGCCCGCCGCCATGGCCTTGCGGTCATGGTCACGGAAGAAATTCGCCAGTTCGCGGGGCACAAACTCGTAATCGGTCCGGCCCACGATCTTGTCCTCTGCCGCCCCGAAAAAACGCTCAAACCGACGGTTGCAGGCCAGGTAAACCCCCTCGGCATCCTTCAGCCACACCAAGTCGGGAATCGCCTCCACCACCGCGCGAAACCGCTCCTCACTTTCCGCCAACGCGGTCTCGGCCCGCTCACGCGTGGCCCGGTCTTCGAGCGTCTGAAGGGCATAGCCGAGATCCATTGCCAGTTCATCCAACAGCGCGATCTCCTCAGCGCCAATAGTGCCAACGGTATCCGCATACACCGAAAGCACGCCCACGACGTGATCCCGGACACGGAGAGGAAACGCCGCAGAACTTCGGTACCCTTTCGCCAACGCAGTGGTCCGCCACACCTCGTAGCCTGGGTGATGTTCCACATCATCAAACACCACATGTTGCCCCGTCCGGATGGCCGTTCCCATGGGCCCCTGCCCTTCCGGCGAATTGTCCCAGCGGACCCGGAGTGTTGCCGTGTACCCCTGGTCGACGCCGGCGGCCGCCGCCGGCTTGATCCAACCGGAAGCGGGATCCATGAACCCCACCCAGGCCATGCGGAACTGGGCGTTTTCCACCAAAATCCGGCAGGTCTCACGAAGCAGCCGATCCCGGTCCGTTTCACGAACAATCAGCTGATTGACCGCCGAAATCGTCCGCAGAAGACGGTTCAGCTGGAGAACGCGCGTTTCCGCCGGTCGGCGCCGCCCGGCGGCCTTGGCTGACTGGTTGGATTTCATTTCGGGCTTTCCTTCACCGACGGCGGTTCAGGCTTTTTTCTGCGCGTAAAAATGCAGGGCCTCGACCACGCCGGCAATGTGCTGGCCGGAGGCGATGAACCCCTTGGCGCGTTCCACCGCGACCCGGACTTCGTCCTGGGCGTTGGCCACGCAGGCGATCAAGCCGGCGGCGACGGGATCCAGCATGCTGATGTCGTTCTGCCCGTCACCGATGGTGAACACGTCGCGGCGATGGGCGCCCAGTTCGGAGGCGAGCCGGCGCACCGCCTCGCCTTTGGTGCCGGCGGTGGGAGCCAGGCAAACCTCGCGCCCCCAGCGGAAGACAAAAAAATCCGTTTCGCCGGCAAACTGGTCGAGCAACCGGCGTTCGACCGCCACGGCCGCGCCGTCGGCGTCGAACTCATACCACAGGTCGATCATCCGGTTGCCGCCCATGGACACGGCGGTGGGGTGTTCGGCCTGAATGGACGCCATGGTGGCGCGCACCCGTTCCCGGTGCCGGGCCAACTGCCGGCGACGGCGCAGCCAGATGGAAAAGTTCCACCACCAGAACGGCCGGAACCGCGAGCCGCGCCGGCGGTAAATGCGGGCGTCTTCCATGACCATGAAGTCGGGACTCAGCCCATGCATCAACAACTCATTGAGCAGCAAGGGCATGGCCGACACATGCCGGCCGGTGACCACCGCCCAGTGAGTGCCAAAGGCGCCGCGCAAGTGCTGCAACTGACGGCGGAACGCCCGGTAATGTTCCGCTGAAACCATGGTGTCGCCACCGGCAAAGACCGTGCCGTCAAAATCGGTGCCGATTAAGGCGATCCGCCGCGCCGGCCGCATTCCTGGTTGGTGATGGCTCATTGCCGTTGACATGCCGGCAATCTAGTGCCGGATCGCGCAAATGCCGCCCTTGGCCGGAGGAACGGAACCAAGACGGAAAAACGGAAGTACGGAAATGGCGAACCACATTGCGTCCGTGCCAGTCCGTGTCAGTCCGTGCCAGTCCGTGCGCGTCCGTGTGAGTCCGTGCCAACGCGTTTCCAAAAACCGAAGACGATGAATGTTCGATGTTCGTTTTGGGTGTCTTAATTACCTTCAGTCTACAGCCTAAAAAGCTTCAGCCTAACACCGTCCAAGGCCAGGCCGTTTGCCACAAGGCGGGCGGGCGGGTATTTTTCGGCATGCGCCCATTTTTACCATTCGTCCCCCCTGCCGCGTTTCACCATGAAGAGCATGAAACACATGAAGTAAACCGGCGGCAAGGCGACCAAAACGCAGTTTTTTGGCGGTTCCTCTGCGCCTCTGCGCCTCTGCGGGAAATAACTCGTATTGGTTGGCTGCTGGTTTTCTGCTCTGCCGCAACCATCGCGGCCGCGGCGGACAATCTGGCGCCCAATCCCGGGTTCGAGAAAGGCGGCCGCGCGCCCGACGGCTGGGCCGCGCCGGACGGCATCACC
This sequence comes from uncultured Lentisphaerota bacterium, assembly GCA_903896595.1. GTDB lineage: Bacteria > Verrucomicrobiota > Lentisphaeria > Oligosphaerales > CAITYL01 > CAITYL01. The sequence continues at coordinate 1,641 of CAITYL010000034.1, read as the reverse complement.
ACCTTTTGGGACCGCGCCGGCGGACACCCCGGCCGGTGCCTGCGCCTGAACACCAATGTCCCGGCAGGCGCCGCCGCCCGCGGCGTCCCGACCCCGGCCGCGCCGGCCAATGCCTACGCCAGCGCGGGGGCGCATGAAGGCGCCGGCTTGTGGAGCACGCCGATCCCGGTCAAGCGCGGCCAATGGTACCGGATGACGGCCGATGTGCAGGGGCCGCCCGGGTCGCAACCGATCCTGTTCCTGCGCGGCTTTCACCGTTGCACCGAAGCCGAGGCGGCGGCCTCCGGCACCCTGGGCTTCTTCACCCCCGTGCCCGGCGCCGGCGCCTTTTCCGACCCGATCTTCGGCACCGACCAGCGCCGACCGCGCGTCGGTGACCAGTTGCAACGTTTCCGGGCCAGCCTGTTCTGCGACATTCCCAAGGACGCCAAGGCGGGCCAGTGGACCCAGGTCGAACGGGTAGTGCAAATCAAGGCATCCGGTTCGTTCGCCGCCGACACCGTCCTGCTCCGCCCCTTTGCCTACTGGCCGGTCGGCACCTACCGCTTCGACAACCTCACCCTGACCCCCATTTCCGCCGCGGAGGCCGCCGCCGACAAAAGCAAGATCAGCCTGTATGCCCAGCCACCCACCCGACAAACGCCGGAGAAGTGAGCCAGCGATACCCTTTTGACTCCAAAGGCTATTCCCAAATGGAGCCCATAAGGGTGCCCGACAACGTTGTCGGTTGGGAACCCCCTCCTATGAAACAAAGGGAGGTTCACGGGGAGAGTGCGTTGGTTTGTAGTGGTGTTAGTTGCATAAGAGTGGTGGTGGCCCTTGGTCCGCGCGTTGAGTAGTGTATATCCTCCTATGCGAGATCGCTTCGAGAGCGTCATCAGGATGTCAACCATTCGCGCGAACTGCCATGCTTTTGAGCGGGATCCTTGTGATCACCAGTGGGGGGGTCGGCTTTATGACTCGGGCGCACCACCAAAAGGGTTAGGGGTTAGGATGCTTGTTCGAGGGGGACCAACTGGAAGCCGTAAAGTTGGGCTTTGCGCTTCATGTTACGGAGAATTCGTTCGCGGTAGCGTTTGTCGTAATAATCCTCGCCGAGTTCACTGTACGCTTTTTTGCCGCCCAGCATGGCAAAGATGATTCTGGCCAGCTTATGGGCGGTGGCGGTGATGGCGGCCGGGCTTCCGGAACGGGCCCGGATCCGCCGGAAGAACGCTCCCAAGTGCCCGTGGTGATTTTTCAGGGATGAGGCGCATAACCGCAGAGTATGCTTGGCATGGGAACACGTACGGCGCGGCTTGCTGCCGTGGATCTTGCCGGCGCTTTTTTGGAGGTTGGGACAGAGTCCAAGCCAGGAGCAAAAGGCGTCGGAGGACCGCCAGCGGGACATGTTGGTGCCAATTTCGGAAAGAAGAACGAGGCTGGCGTTCGCCCCGATCCCCGGAATGCGGGTGAGGTCAACGCCGGTGATCTGATACAGATACTGTTGGACGTTGAATGCCGGGGCATCCCCCTGACGCTTTTCACGCCCGGTGAGTCCTTGGTCGGGAAGGGCAAGGGCCGGCCGTTCGGCGGTGGCCAGTTGAAGTAATTTTTCAAGCTGGACATCAAGCTTGGCTACCTGTGCGCCGGTAAAGTCAT
>CAITYL010000033.1 GCA_903896595.1 uncultured Lentisphaerota bacterium | reverse complement strand
CGCCGCGATTCGCCGCGTACCTGACGGCACGCGAAATGGGGGGCGGGCAAAACAGGGGCTGAAGCCCCTGCCTATTCCCGCCCCGTCCCGCTGGGACGGGAAAACCGCACCCCTTGAGTTATGCAAAACTCCAGGGGCAACCTCCTGGTTGCCAGCGTAGCGGCCATCCTCGATATCCTGGTTTCAAGAGGGTTGATACTGGGTGCCACCCAAGGCCGCAACCACTGACGGAGCACCGGAATGCGGCACGCAGCATCGGCCCTCTTGAAACGGAATGCCTCGGGGTTTCCAAAGGGACAGGTCCCTTTGGCAGGGGTTTGGGGGCGGCGCCCCCAATGTTCTATGGCTTTACCCGGCGGCGGGTGGTCACCGGGTTCTCGATCTACGTCAAACCGGCACGGGTATGAACAAGTATCCAGGCGGGCCCCCAGATGCGCCCGGCGCGATCAAGGGCGCGGCGGGCGTGGTCCGTCTCGCCGCGCAGCAGAAACCCGCGGGCAGCCCCGAGTTGCGAGCGCCAGCACTGGTTGAAGAGGGGCAGGTCCACGGCCATCGTGCCGGGGGCCGGGTCGGCGCAGTACCCCTCCAGCAACCGCGCGGCGATGAACTCAACTCTGGCCTCATCGCCCAGACGTCGGGCGGCGAGAGCGCCGTAATACTCATTTTCACGGTAGCTGATCCAATGGTGCGGCAAGGGATAGTCCTGCTCGACGGCCAGACGCCACCAAGCACGGGCTTGTTCCGGCTTGCCCAGCGCTTCCGCCACCAAGCCGAGGTGGTAGAAGGCGATCGCCTCGTTGCACCACAGCGGTTTCCCGTGGTTCAACGCCTCGGGATACTCCAGCATCCGGCGAAAGGCGTGTTCGGCGGCGGAGAACTGGCCGCGCGCCAGTTCCTCCAGGCCGATGGCCAGCAGGCTGTCGAGGTAGTATTTGTGGTGCATGACCTCGCCCTCCCAGACCAGCAGTTGCGGTGGGTGGGTCAGCAACTCCAGCGCCTCCCGGGGCCGCCCGCTGTCGCACAACGCATAGGCGTGCGACTTGACGATGCGATAGTCGTTGCGCAGCGCGGCGGGCAACGCCGCAACGTGACCCGCAGACTCCGCCAGCAATCCATTGCCGCGCAGGATATAAAGAAATTCCGCCTGCAGCGCCGCGTCGTCTGGATGTTCGGCGATAGCCTGGCGATAAAGCGGCAGGGCGGCGGCGAACTCCGTGGCGCGGAGATGTAAATAGCCGAGATTGCGGGCGGCCCGCCATTGGCGCGGGTCGGCGGCCAGCGCCTGTTGCCACTGCTCCCTTGCCTTCGCTTGGTCGCGGCATGAAAAGAAGTTGCCGAGCGCGAGCTGCGCGGCGGCGTCCGTTGGCTGGGCCTGCACGCGGGCCTCCAAGTGGCGGCGTTCATCTTCGCGATTGGGGTTAAACGCATCGCCCACCGGGCTTCCGGCCGGCGCATCCGGCAACCCGTTCTCCCGCCACCAGGCGATCTCGGCCAGCAGGCTGGCGGCCGCCGCATGGCTTTGCCGGGCGTCCGACGACACGGCGCGGGCGAGCTTTTCCGCCTCGCCGAAACGGCGGGCCTTGTAATGGCGGAAGGCGAGTTCCAGCGTGTGCTCCGGGGTGTCCGCCTTGAGATCGAGCCAGGCCTGCTTGACGGCGATTTCGGCGACGCTGGCAGGAACGGGTTCGGAGACGGCGGCATCCAGCCATACGCATCCCGCGTCATCAACGATGCGGATGCGATAGTTCTCCGGGACCAAGCCCGCCGGCACGCGGAGTCCGCAGACTTGGCCGGGAACCAGCTCCGGCAGGGCGGTTTCGGCCGCCGTGCCGTCCGCGGCGGTGACGCAAACCGCGAGCTTGCGGAGTTCGCGGGTGACGGTCAGCCGCAGCGCGCCGGGTTCGTGGGACAGGATGAACTCCTGGGTGGCGTGACTGACATTGCCGAAGTCGTGGAACGGCAACCACGCTTCGTCGCAGACGTAGTTGCCGCCCGGTTCCAGGTGCAGGAATTCATACTGCGTCTCCAAAATGCCGGATTGGAACTCCATGTACCCGTGGCCGGCGACCCCCATCATGCGCCCCGCCTGGAACCCGTACTCGTCAAACCCCCAGGAAAAAAATTTCTGGCCGCGCATTTGGGTGCGCGCGGCCAAATGGACCGCCCCGGCACGGTTCTCCGGCGAATAAAAGCCGAACCAATCCTCCTGCGCCTCAATGGCGAAGGCGTCAGAGGCGAAATGCCGGTTTTGGGCAACCCGCAGGTCGAGACCGTCCACGATCGGATACGTATTGTAGTCGGAAAAGAAATGGCTCATCCGCGCCTTGCACTGGAAGGTCATCTCCGGGGTTTGCGTCACGGCGGCATTGGCCCAGTACATGAAGCCATTGCGCACCGGCAGCGGATTGCGGAATTCGCAGCGCGTGTGCAGCACCCGTTCGCCGGGACGCAGCACGATCTCCACGGTGGTGTCGATGCCGGTGACGGCGTTGTAGGCGGCGATGCGGATGCCTTGGCCACCGTCGCCGCCGTCGAAGAATGCGCAGGGCACGGTTTCGGCGGAAAGGACGTTGTGGCCGCAGGGAAAATTGAACTCGATGCCGAGCGGCATGAAGGCGCCGCGCAACATGATCGGGGTCGGCAGGATCGGGTCGGGCCGGCAGAACACCTCGCGATTGGCGAGCTTGTCGAAGAGTGAAAACAGGCGGCAGCCGAACTGCGGCACGACCGTGGCGCGGAGAAATTCATTCTCCAGCACCAGCGCCGGGAACTCCCGCTCCACCACGTCACGCGAAAAGGTGTCGAAATAGTTGTACGGGTAAGTATTGAGATAGCCGCGCTCCGGCATCAAGGGCGGCAGGTCGGAGGCCGCGCCCCAGGGGGCCAGGCGCAGGCGAAGAAGGTCATTACGGGAGGTAACCATGGTTAGGCATTTTCAATTTGGAATCAGAACGTTGGTTTGGGCAATGGCAAGATCGGCGTGCAGACAACCGGCATGGGGATCGTCCGGCTGGCCGCCGCCAATGTGGATGCGGTAGGATCCGGCATCGAGGAACGGCTGTCCACCGTCGGTGTAATGCTGGAACTGTTCGGCCTTGACGGTGAGAGACAATTCGCGGCTTTCGCCCGGTGCGAGATGGACGCGCTGGCAGCCTTCCAAGTGCCAGCGCGGCGCGGGCACGCTGGGGGCCAGCGGCTGGAGATAAAGCTGCGCCACGTCATCGCCCGCAACCATGCCGGTGTTGGTGAGGGTCACGCGGGCGGTGACGCTCTCCCCGGCCTTCAACGTTGTACGGTCAAGACGCAACTGACGGTAGGCGAACGTGGTGTAGCTCAGGCCGAAGCCGAAGCGGTAGAGCGGCTCGGCGGTCGCATAGCGGTAGGTGCGCCCGGCCATGGCATAGCTGTGGAAGGGTGGCAAATCCTCCAGGCATTTGGGGAAGGTGACCGGCAGACGGCCACCGGGGTTGGTCTTGCCGAGCAGCGCTTCGGCGATGGCGACCCCGCCGGCTTCGCCAGGATACCAGGCGCAAAGGATGGCATTGGCTTTTTCTTGGGCGACGCGCAAGTCCACCGGGCTGCCGGTGCAGAGCACGACGACCACCGGCTTGCCGAGAGTCAGCAAGAAATCCAAAAACTCCTGCTGCCGTCCGGGCAGCCCGAGCTTGGCGCGGTCGCCACCGGCATCGGCGTTGAAGGCATCCCCTTCCTCGCCTTCCAGTTCGGCGGTGTAGCCGAGGCAGGCAATGATCAGCTCACTGTCGGCGAACAGCCAGCGCAGACCGTCCTGGGCGAACGCGCCGCCGCCGGAGGGCTCGCACCCCTTGGCATAGGTCAGGGTGACGCCGTTGCCAACCAGCCCGGCCAAACCGCCGAGGATGGTGGTCATCGCCGGGCTGTGTCCGTTGTAATTCCCGAGCAAGGCGACCAGATCCAGCGCCAGCGGCCCGGCCACGCCGATCCGGTTAATCGTCGGCTTGATCGGCAGGGTGCCGTCGTTCTTGAGCAGCACCAACGACTGGCGGGCGGCTTCCAGCGCCAATTGCCGGTGTTCCGGGCAACAGACCACTGAGTCCGGGATGGCGTTCCAGCGCACCTGCGCCGGGGGATCGAACAGGCCGAGGCGGAAGCGGGCATCAAAGAGTCGGCGGACGCTGACCGCGATTTCCTCTTCGCTGATCAGGCCGCGCTGGGTGGCTTCCAACAGGTTGCGGTAAATTTCGCCGCAGCACAGATCGCACCCCTCCTTGACGGCGAGGGCGGCGGCGCTGGGCATGTCCGCCACCAGCTTGTGGTGCGCGTGGATATCCTCCACCGCGCCGCAGTCACTGACCACATATCCCTGGAACCCCCACTCGCCGCGCAGGATCTGGCCGAGCAGGGTCGGACTGGCGCTGCACGCCTCGCCGTTGGTGCGGTTGTAGGCGGTCATGATCGAATGCGCGCCGCCCTCGCTGACCGTGGCCTTGAACGCGGGCAAATAGGTTTCGCGCAAATCCCGCGCGTTGACGACGGAATCGAAGCTGTGGCGCCCGGCCTCGGGGCCGCTGTGGACGGCGTAGTGTTTCGGGGTCGCCACGGTCTTGAGATGCCGGGAGTCGTCCCCCTGCAATCCTTTGACAAATTCCACCCCGAGACGCGCGGTCAAGTACGGATCCTCGCCGTAGGTCTCCTGGCCGCGCCCCCAGCGCGGGTCGCGAAAAATGTTGATATTGGGGGACCAGAAGGTCAGCCCCATGTACATGCCGGTATTGCCGCGCCGCTGGGCATCGCTGTACTTGGCCCGAGCCTCGTCGGAGATGGCGGTGGCCAGGCGGTGAACCAACGGGGCGTTGAAGGTGGCGGCCATACCAACCCCCTGCGGGAAGACGGTCGCCCGGCCGGCACGGCCGACACCGTGAAGGCACTCGTTCCACCAATTGTAGGCTGGGACATGCAGGCGCGGTACCGGCGGCGCGGCGTGCAGGAGTTGGGCGATCTTTTCGCGCAGCGTCAGTTGCCCGACCAGCAGCTGGACGCGTTCCACCAGCGGCAAGGCGGGGTCGAGAAAACGGAGATCAACGGAGTCGCTCATGATAATCCTAAAAAAGGCGGTTTGATAGCCATGTTATTGCCGCGCCACGGTTTCGGCCATGGCGGCGATGTTGGCTTCGGGGGTGGCATAGAAGAGGTAATCACCGGCCGCGACAAGATGTTTGCGTCCGGCGGTTTCGCGCAGGATTGTTTCCGTGCCGCGCCGCACGTCCTCCGGTGTGCCGTTGAGCAGGACGTCGAGGCCAAGGTTGCCACGGGTACAAATGGCCGGATCCAGCTTGGTCATGGCCTCGGCCAGCGACTGGACGTTGCCGACTGGCGGCGGGCTCAGGGTCTCAAACAGATCCAGCCCCATCTCATTGTAGAACCCGAGGTCGAGGAACGGCTGCACCGGCGAACAGATGTGGGTGTAGACGAGGAGCCCCCGGCGGCGGGCCTCGGCAGTGACGATCTTGGAATAAGGGATCAAATAGTCGCGGTAATAGCTGGGAGAAATCATTTCCGAGCCGGGCCCGCCAAGGAAGACGAAATCCGCGCCGCCCGCCGCCACGGCATCCTGCAGCTTGAGGTCGAGCGCGAGGATTTTGTCCATCAGGCGCTGGAAAAACACCGGCTGATCTTGGGCCAGCAAAACCGTGTCCACGGTGTTGGGGAAGCAGAGCATTTCATAGGGCTGCATCGCCCACTGGATATCGAGGGCGGCGCGACCGGCGATCTCGTCGACCGCGGCGCGGACTTGGCGGGTGACGGCGGAAAAATCGCCGACGCCCATGGCGTCCACCACCCACTCAAACGCGGCCAGATCGGCATCGCCAGTGACCGGATACTTGGGCTGGAACGTGCCTTCGCGGCGGGTTTCGGTGACCTGTTTGGTCAGGGTGCCGTGGGGGGTGCGCAGCTCGAAGTCGCGGGTGACCTGCTCCGGCGCGCACCGTTCGCCAGTTTGGTGCCAGCGCAGGGCGGGGTTCCAGTCGCCGGGGTCGGGCAGGCCCAGATTGATCAGCGGCACAATGTCGAAGCGGCTGACGGCGGCAATGGTGTCGGCCAGCGTGGTTTCGGAAATCCACTCCTTGCCGGCGAGGCGGGTGTCGAAGCCCGCGCCCGCGCCGATTTGCGGGGAACAAAGCGGCTGCGGGCCGCCGTGCCTGACATAGTGGATGAATTGGTCGCGTTTGGTCATGGTTTTCGGTGGGGGCGGCGCCCGGGTTGGAAGCGAGTCGCGGGATTTAGAACAAACGGAATAGTTCGATCGCCGTCACTTTGTAGGTGGTGGTGGTGCTGTATTTCTTCAGGTACACCGTGATCGGGCCGGAAGCCTGCTGCGCGTGGTAGCTCCACATCCAGGTGGCACCACTGGGATAGCTGTATTGGCTGGGGTAGAAGCCGCTGATGGACATCTGGACTTTGTTAGTGCCGGGAGGAGCGGGCGTGATGGTGATGGCCACGCCGTAGACACCTTTACCGAAGGTGCCCAAGTTGAACGCCTTCCAGCTGGTGGTAAGACTGGTGGCGGTCGTGTAATTGGCGACGCGGTTGGCGATGTCACCGATGAAAACGGATTTTGCGCCGCCGGCAACGTTGTTGATGGTTGTTTTGGCATTGGCGACATTGCCGGTCTGGTTAAAGCTATTGCCGCTGCCGCTCTCCAATTTGAACCGGCCGGTACCATTCATTCCTTCAAGGTGAAGGGCGTCGCCCGCGCCGGTAAAGGTGTTGCCCTCCAGTTTAACCTGCACGTGTTGGTCGGCGGCAATATTGCCATACCCATAGAGCGCGATGCCGTAGGCGGGCGACTTGATGCTGTTGCCAGTGGCGGTGAACTGCAAATCGTAATCCGGGTAAAACTCGCTATTCACCACATGGGCGACTTTGATGCCGATGGGCGGGTTGCCGTCCGGGCCGGTCAACGCGACGTCTATCGTGTTGTTTTTGATCACGAGTCCGCGCACCGGATAGGCGCCGTCATGGCAATCATACAGGCGAACCCCTACCTGGGCCTTGCTCAAGGTGTTGTTTTGAATGACGCTGTCATTGCCGCCATCCACGTCGATGCAGACCGCTGTTTTGTCATAACAAAAAATGGTATTGTACTCAATGGTGCAATCGGTGGCCCCCGTCCACAGGCCGATTGCCGTGTCCGCAATATTGGCGATGGTGTTGTAGCCGATGTAGCCGTTGCTGCCGCAGTTCATACCGGTGCCGTCGATCGCGTTTTTGAAGTTGTTGTGGGTAATGATGACGCCGTTGCACAGGGTCGGATTCACTTGGGCGAAATGCCCGATGTATTGCCCCACCGGCTTGGCAGAGTCAAAGGCGCACTCGGTCACGGTGATGTTGCTGCTGCTGTTGGGGGCGAAAAAAGAGGCATAGTTGGGCCACGGAATTGGCGCGTCCATGACAAACGCCACCCGCTTGAGGGTGACGTTGTCAGTGCCCGGCTCAGTCACCAGCAGGGAGTTGTTGGTGACAAAGGCTTGCTTGAGGGTCGAGCTTAAGTCCGCGTCGCCCTCCAAACGGACATTGCTCTTCAGGGTCACGGTCTGATTGATCAAATGCAAACCGCGGTCGATCCAGACGGTGCCGCCGCCAATGCTGGCGATGTAATCGACGCACGCCTGCAGATTGTCGTTTTGGCTGGGAAAGTGGATGATCGATGATTTCGCCGTGAAGGCGACGTTCAGGCTGTATAGGTGATTGCCCATGCCGCCGACCTTCTCCCCTGCATACCCGACGAGGATGTAGCTGTTCTGGGTGCCAGCCGGAATGGTGAAGGTCACGTTGCTCCACGTGAACGGGCCGTCCGCCGTCTGAGTGGCCAACGTTGTCAGACTGGCGCTGTCGCCCTCGAAATAGGTGGCGGATTGCGTGTCGTTGATACCAAAGGCATCGCTACCCGCCCACAGCACCAGGCTGTTGTTGACGGTGTCGCCGCCCTTTTCAAAATACCCACTGACGTTGAGGGTGACGACATAGGCATTGGTGTCGCCTTCCTGCCGGGTGAATTTAAATCCGACATTGCTGTCGCTGCGCCGGTAAAAGCGGAATTGGTCATTGCCAGGGCCGTTGTCGGCGAGGTTTTGAGAATACCAGCCGTTCGGGGGCGGGACGGTAACGTTGGCCCCCATGGTGTGCGTGGTCTTGACTGCCGGGTACCAATTCACGATGGTCACCGCCTGGGCGGCGGGATGGGAAAAGAGGAACGAGACAATGGCCATTGCCGTGATCACCGCAGCTTTCAAGGAGCCGTTCATGGAAATTGCCTTTCTTGTTTTCGGGTCCTGCTGAACCGCTCGAGCTTGATGCCAGGGTGCGGTTGAAGTGATGAAAAAACGATTCTCAGCGACGACGGCGCGGCAGCGCCAAAGCGCCCATGCCGAGCAATGCCAAAGACGCCGGTTCAGGAATCGCCGTGAAATCGGCATCCAAGCTGTACACGTGGCCGCTTACACCACCTACCGTGGGCCCCTGATATGCCACCAGGATGTAGCAACTCTGTTGCGCCGCCAAGATATTGAACGTCACGTTGTCCCAGGCGAAAGCGCCGTCCGTCGTTTGGCTGGCTAGTGTCGTGAGGTTGCCACTGTCGCCGTTGAAATAACCGTTGGCCTGTGCCGCCGCTGTGTCGTTGACCCCATAGGCGTCGCCGCCCATCCACAGCACCAGGCTGTTGCCGGTTCCCCCCTTTTTCTCAAAAGAGCCCGCGACGTTGAGGGTGACGGCGTAGGCGGACGTGTCTCCCGCCTGGCGGTCAAACTTGAACGCCAGATTGTTGCCATTGCCAGCGTAGAGCAGATAATGCACGTCGTAGTCGGCAAAATTTTGGCTGTACTCTTCGCCTGCGACGGTGAAAATGGCGCCACTGCCCAACGCGTGAGTTGAGAACGGATCCGCGTAATAATTGGTGATGGTCGCCGCGCGCGCGCCAACCACCACCCCCATGACCGTGAGGACGCAGATTCCCACGGCGACACTCGTCTTCAGTAAGCGGTTCATGGGCAACTTTCTTTTAGAACGGCTGGCTTACGGTTCCGTGGAAACGGGGCGGAGGCGGATCAGGCCGAAGGTGGCGGCGGGCAACTGAATTTTTAGTTTACCCCTGACCTGGCGCACGGTGAGCGGCGGGCCGGAAGTGCCGTCCGGGGCCACCACGCAGGCCGCGACGACGGCGGGGCAGCCGAACCCCGCGGGGTCCAAAATCACGCTCGTCGCGGTGGCGTTGGCCTTGACATAGGTCAGCAACCATTCCCCCTGGCCGACAAAGCCGAACACCTCAACATCGTCCTGCGGCACGACGCCGCGTGACGCCTGGCAGCGCGCGCCGTACAGCAGCGGATCGAGCTGCCGCTTGCACAACACCATCTCGCGAATGTCCCGACGGGTGGCCTCGTCCAGGCCGGCGGCGGCGTTGGTGAAGAAAAGCAACGGCTGGCCGCTGAGGAACGCCTCTTTGGCGTAGCGGCGCATGGCCTCAGGCGCAACGCCGTCACTGTACTCGCCGATGAAGCTCACAAATTGCGGGAAGGTGTAGCGCAGGATCTCGTAATCCGTATGCACCAGCAAGGCAAAGGTGGTGAACTGTTGGGCGGCGATATTGGGACACTCGATGCCGGTGACCAAATCGGGCTGCAAGGGGCGGAACCGTTTCTCCACATACTCGCAGAATTCGGCCTGCACCCGCCGCCATTCGCCGTAGTGGTCGTGGCCGTGCCGTTCCAGGGCGTAATCCAGATGCGTCGGCACCGCGCCAAGCTGATCCATGTACAGCAGATCCGGCCGCCCTTTGGCGATCACCGGTTCCAAAGCGTCGCAATAGCGCTTGGCCCACGCCGCGTTCGGCCACGGCAGGGCCATTGGATGATGCCGCCGGTCATGCTCGGAATAGATGGGGAAACCATCAGAGCCGATGACCGTCAGTTCTTTGCCGTAGGCGGCATAATCGGGGGTGACGCGGGAAAACATCAGGGCGTTGGAGTAGATGCTGAAACGGCCGCCTTCGGCCCGCACGGCAGCCGCGATCTCCGCAAACCGGGCGAGCTGCGCCGCGTCCAGCCGGTAGTTGAGCGGGTACCACGCCTCGGTGAGCAGCGGCAACCAGGCCCCGGTATGAAACAGGGGGACGCCGCTGAGGTCGCGGGCCCGCTTCACCATGGCCTGGTTTTTCCCGATGGCGTCCACTTCGTAGACGTCGCCGCCGGTGGTGAAGCCGCCAATGGCCTTGAACCAGGCGGGAATCACTGGGTGTTTGGCCCAGGCATCGAACCACAGCCGGTAGCGGTCAGCGGCGGCGTACCAGGCGCCGGTGCGATCCGCGCCCAACACCAGATCGGGTGCCGTCCAGCTTTGCCCCGGCTTGATGCACGGGTATTTTTCAATTTGGGTGAACACGCCGGCCTCCGGACGGCCGTACCGTGCCGTGCTGTCCAACAGCAGGCGGTCTTCCAGGCGGCCGTGCAGCGTGGCCTTGCCATCAAACAGGCAGAACCAGTCGTGGACGAATTGTTGCGGAGAGACCTTGGACTGCGGCGCGTCATAGCTGCCGGCCGGATGACGGTTGGTGGAGGCGAACAGGGTGCCGTTGAGACGTCCCCCCTGCCAAAGGGTGAAACGGACACGCGAGACCGGTTGTCGCGTGTGGTTGGTGACGACCGGGCGAAACCGCAGCTCGCCAGCCTCCGCCGTCAGCCGCAACTCCAAAGTCACCCGGTCATCGCTCCGCCGGAACAGGAGCGCCGCCCCGGCGCGCTCCCATGTGCCGGGCCGCTGCGGCGACCACACGCTGCCGTCCAGGAACGTCACCTGCACCGGCATGGCGGCGGCGGGCACCTCAATCAGCGTGTCCCCGCCCAAGGCCAACCGCCGCAAACCACCGGTCACCGGACTCAGTTCCGCCGTCAACTCTCCGGCGGCAAACGGCACGGGGGCAACCGTTGGCGTGTCGCCGCCGTCACGTTCCACCACCTCATGGGCCGCGTCCGTTTTCGGCGCCTCGTTCCAGATGAATTGGGACATCTGTTTGGCTTTCGCCTCGGCCAGCCCCGGCGCCGGCCGGCCGGCCGGCGGCACCACCAGAGGCTGCCTGGCCAGGGCGTTTCGCGCGGAGAGGGTGACGCTGGGCACCTCGACCCGATAGCTGGCGCTTTGGGTGTACCATTTATCGTAAGTATAGAGCCAGAGCAGATGAATGTCCCCGCGCGACACGCCCGCGAATTCTTTGCCCAGATCAAACTCGCGGGTCACGAACTTGCCAAACTCGGCCGGTTCGACCACCAGCGGTAAATCGCGGAAACTGGAACCTTGATAGTAGCAGCGCAACCGGCCGTTGAACGGCGCCTTGCCGTCCCCCGTGACCCGGAATTCAACGGCCAGCTTGTCATATCCCGCCCAATTGCGTATCACCGGAGTTTGCTCAGCACCGCCGAAGCCGGCCGTTGCCGGATTCACCCCCGCCATGAAGTCGATGACAAAATCCGCCCCCGGCTTGGCCTGCAACACGGCCAGCCGCTCCGGCTGCTCGCGGTACTGCACCTTGGTAACCAACAACGAATCAAGGCTTTGCACGATGAACGGCTGCTGCCGCGCCGCCGCGCCGGGCGCGACCTGGACGTTGTCAAACAGAAAATCACGCACACTGAGGGTCAGCCGGTTCTTGCCTTTCAGCCCTTGAAAAGCTCCCAGGTCCACCAGCGCCATTTTCCAGTTCACCACTTGATCGACCATGCTGTCGCTGGCGTTGCCGCCCGCCGCCGGTTGCCGCCGCTCCGCGCCGCCATTGACCGACCAATAGACGGGGCTGGCCTGGTAGCCCGGCACCCGCCCCCGCCAATAAAGCTCGTAGGTGCCCGCCGCCGGCAGGGTGAACTCATAGGTCGCGACGTACGCGCCCGTCGCCGGCAGGGCGTGGCTGGCCAGCTCCAGGACGCCGCGCCCGGTCACCCCGGCATACTCGTGCCACCAATTATGGTGCGACTCGCCCGGCGTCCAGTTGCTGCCTACCGCGTCCTCCCCCTCGATCCAAGCCACCCAGTCAGGCGGATTCTGATAGGTGACGGCGGCGGGGGCCTGGGCATGGATGGCGGGGTTGAGGAAGGTGGTCATGATGACGGTGGCACGCAAGAGAAGGCGTTTCACGGAAAACTCCCGGGATGATTGGCCGGCATGAGGAAGGAAATGACGGTGGCGGCGCCGCTATTGCTTCTTGGCCATCCACGCCTCGAAATCGGCGTAATTCTTCGTCGGGGTCGTGACGCAATGCCCGTCCAGATAGCTGACCACGCTTTTCCCGTAGGTGACGACAATGTCCCATTCGTAATTCCAAATCATCTTGGTGGTGGCGGGACCATTGTCCATCACCGCTCCCGAAGAGTCTTTCGGGGCGGAGTCCACCCGTTGCCCTTCGCCGCAGGTCCACCACACCTCCGCCCACGCCCACGAGGAAAACGCGACGGGCAACACCTTGGCATAACTGTATTTCCAGTCGATCCACCCGTTCCATCCCGGGTCGCAGATGGCCACCGGATAGCCGGTGGCGGGCACCGATGCCGCATCCAGGGTGAGCGGCGCCCCCAGCACGGCATAGGGGGCCGGGATGTAGTCGTTCACCAAATAACGGAACGGCAACACATGATTGATGGTCACGTTGCCCCACATGGAGCGCGGAGGCAGGTTCCCGTCGTAGTCATTGGCGTAAAGCAGCGAGGCCAGGGTCACCTGTTTAAGATTGTTGCTGGTGGCCGCCCACTTGGACAGTTCCCTCGCCTTGCCCAGGGCCGGCAAAAGCAATGAGGCCAAAATGGCGATGATGGCAATCACCACCAGCAACTCGATCAGGGTAAAGCTGTTCCGCTGATTTTTCATAGTCGATTCCACACGCACGTCGGATTTCCCATCGCCTCCGGCGCGGCGCCGGTCGTCACCGCCACACCGGAGGATGTGGAATCTTTTACTGCTGGCGACGGCGCAGCAACACCAAGGAAAAGAGTCCCAGCAAAACAAAGGATGCCGGCTCAGGCACGACGGTGAAGTCGGCGTTGGCGCTATATACATACCCGAAAGAATTGGCGCTGCCCAACACCATCAGGTAAGCGCTGTTATTGTCCGATGTGATACTGAAGGAACCCGTGCTCCAGTTGAAACCGCCCTCCGTGGTATTGGAGGCCACCTGGGTCAGATTCGCGGTGTCCGCACTCCACCAGACCCGGCCATGATTGGCGGCATCATTGTCATTGGCGCCAAACGCATCGGTACCCCACAACAACTGCATGCTGGGCGATCCGCTTCCGCTCCACTGGTTGTAGCCGGAGAGGGTGACCGTCACATCATAGGCATTCGTGTCTCCCGCCTGGCGGTCAAACTTGAACAGCAGATTGTTGCCATCGCCGTAAAGAGTACGATAGGAAGTACCGGCATTAACCCCGGTATTTTGGCAGTACAACGCATCGGGGCTGAGAGTGAGGGTCCAGTCGGTTCCCAAGGCAAAGCTGACCTGGGGTTGCGGGACGCCGTCAATGGGTTGCGCATTGTAGTACTCGGTGAGGGCCGCCGCATGGGCGCCACCGGCCGCGACGAATGCGGCCACGATGAGGGCTAAGCTGAACTGCTTGTTCATGGGAGCTTTCTCTTTCCTGGCCCGGGTGATGGTGACCCGCGGTTTCATCGTCCGGGCCGTGAACGATGAGGCGGACAGAGCTTGCGCAACCGAAGCCGCATCGGGACTCTTCTCTCCCGCGCCACTTCCGCTACTACCCATCACCATATCCATGTTTTCACATAAATCAAGATTTTTTGTAAAATTATTTTTTAACATCTGAAGTATGCCTATTTAAAGCTAAAACTCTGTATTTTTAATACCTAATTAGCCATGACCATGCCTGAATTAATCACTCTAATTGCAACTAATTTCTAGCCTAAAAATAAAGTCTTATGAAGTTTTTGACGGTGACCTCGCAGCCAAGCCGCCCCTCTTCACGCGCCGCGACGGGTGGCCGGGGAGGTGGGTGATTCCCGATCGGTAAGGTGAACGGCGGTTGGCGCCCTTCTACGACGTGGTCTGCACTTTGGTTCCGGCTCAACCGGGTTGGGCTGGGGTGGTTGCGACAGGGAACGCGAAGGCGTGATCGCCGCCGCCAAATCAAGATTCGGGCAGGCACGGCAGGCGCACCTGAAACTCGCGCCAGTCTTCATAACTATCTGCACTTCCCGCACTTGATCGGCCGGCGGCGGGAAACCGGGGTGCTACACGTGACTGGCGGCAGAACGCATCTGTGAGGCTAAAAACAACGCCGTTTTAATCTTATGAAGTTTTAGTTGCCCTATCTTATGATATAGTACGGACATGAACGGTGAAACCACAAACGCCTCCCCGCCGCGCCGGACGCGGCGCGTGCGCAACGGCCATGAGCCGGTCAAGCGGTACATCCTGGAAACGTTTCGCCCGGGAGACCACGTTCCCGGCGAGGCGGAATTGAGCAAGCGGCTGAAGGTCAGCTACTATGCGGCGGCGCGGGCACTGAACGAACTCAACAGCCAGGGCCTGCTGGTGCGCGAACAGGGGCGCGGTTCCTTTCTCAGCGGCGGACAGGGGCCCGCACGGAAAGAGGAGACGCCCGCAACGGTTGAGCGGGGCGTGCAGCGGGTGGCGTTCGTCGCCGGCGACTTGGATCACGACGGAATGTCCCTGACTCTGCTGGCCAGCCTGAACCGGCAGTTCCGCAACACGCCCTACCGGTTGGCGGTACGCGCGACCGGCCTGAACAACGCCGTGGAGCTGACCGAGTTGCAGCATCTGCCCGATGACGGCTTTGCCGGCGCCATCGCGCTGGTTGAGGAAACGGAAGAAAACCTGGCCCAGCTCCGTGCCTTGAGCCGGCGCGGTTTTCCCCTAGTGCTGATGGATCACGCCCGCGACGATGACGACCATGGCGCCCAGGTGGCGATTGATCATCAGGCGGCGATGCAGATGGTGGTCCGGCGGCTGGCTGAACTCGGACACCGCCGCATCGCCTTCCTTTCGCACACCGAACGGAGCGCCCAGGTGTTTCAGGCGTTGAAGCGCATGGAACGCGGCTACCAGGCGGGGCTGGCGGCGGCGGGACTGCCGTTCCGACCCGAGTACCTGCGCCGGATCCCGGCGGTCTATCCCGACCGCGCCCCCACCCGTGAGGAACTGGCGTTCATGACCTACCCGCCCATGCATCAACTGCTCTGCCTGGCGGAACCGCCCACGGCGGTGGTGACGTTGAATCCGCACTTTGCGGTCGGCGCCATGCAGGCCGCGTTAAACGCGGGGCTGAAGCTTCCGCACGACCTCAGTTTTGCAGGCCTGGGCGGCGCCATGCCACGCCAGGAACAACGCGGTTTTCCCGCCGTGCTGGCGGGGGCATCCATCAATGTGGATGACTTGGGCCGCGAGGCCGCCAAGATGCTCAACCAACTCCTGGCCGGCCAGCCGCCGGAGCATCTGCAACTCCTGGTTCAGCCGCACTGGCTCGACGGCGACTCCGTCGCCCCGCCGCCGGCGGATCAATAGAGAAAACCGGCGAGATACAGAGGGATTTGGGGGCCGGCACCGCACTCGATGCCATCTTTGAACACGAGCCCGTGGGCGATTCCCGAAAGCTGACGCAAATCCTTGCTTTTGCCGCCGACCTCCACCTCATACGCGCGACTGCCGGTGGTCACCGTGAAATCCACGGTGGCGGAAGTGTGGAGGCCACCTTCCTGCGCCAATTGCGAAGCGAAAAACGCCTCCCGCAGATTCCCCCGGTTCACCGCGCTTTCCCACAGCCCGGTGCTGATGGCATAGTAGAGATTTGGATTATTGAGCAGAATCTTCGATTTCTTGAAGGCCCGCACGTTTCTTCCCGCCACGCTGACGACCGTCGCCAATTGCGCCCGCTGCAACACGTCAAAAAACTCATACAACGTGTCCCGCGTCACGTCAATTTCATTGGTCAACGAAGAAATATTGAAGGTTGGGATCGTGCTCATGGACAGGTAAGCCAGCAACCGCTTCATCTTGAGACTGCTGCCGGATTGCACCGCCCGGATGCTGGGAATATCCTCATAAACCACCTTCTCGATGACGTTGACCAGCAACTGATAGTACTCGCTCGGCGAGCATTGCATGAAAAAGGGGTAGTAGCCGGTGGCGCAGTACGCCATGAAATCACGCAACACGGTGGGATGCTTTTCCAGTATCCGCCGGCTAAGCTGGACATGGGTGCCGACCAAGGTGTCAAAATCACACGCCGGCAATTCTCCCGCATAACGAAAATTCAAGTACTCGCGAAAGGAGAGGCCTTTCAAGGAATAAAGCAACAGCCGGCGTGAGAGATCCCCTTTCCCGTGCAGAATATTGAGCATGGAACTGCCGAGAACAATGAATTTCTTGCCGGGATAACTGTCATACAGGGCTTTGACCGTCGTGCTCCAATCGGGGTGCTTGTGAACTTCGTCGATGATGACGCATTCACCGTAGTACTTGAAATACTCGGCCACTGCCTGATACAGGCCCACGCTGGCGATCAGCGGATGGTCGGCGGAAAGGTACAGGCATTTTTCCGCGCTGTGGTAGGCCTGTTGATAATGCTGGAGCACCAAGGTGGTCTTGCCGGCGCCGCGCGGACCGACAATGCCCACGAGACGATGGTTCCAGTTGATCCGGGCGTGCAGATAGCGCTGGAAACCGGTTGGAATGTTGGCCACGATGCGTTCATGGGTCGCCAAAAGATCGCCGAGCATCTGACACCTCTCGCGCCGGGTTGATACGCGCAGCTTACGGTTCGCCCCGACTATAATTCGGATTATTGTCTAATGCAATCGACATATTATCTATTTTTTGTCGACAACAAAAGCAATAGCCGCGAATCAGACTGGCCAATGGCGGGATCTTGACAAAGTACCCACTAATGGCCAATCTCACCCAAAAAGGTGAGTTTGCCCATGTTCAAAGTAGGCTTTTACTTCCGGGGACACCGCGGGGATCTGCCGGGCATTACAGCCGTGACGCATGGAGTCGTGGCCGAGCACGCCGACGGCCACGGCGTGGCGGGCGGCGACCGGCGAGTTGTCAGTGGCGCCGCCGTGGCGGACGAAGCGCAGAATACATTATCACCTGTCCCCAAATACCTGCATAGCGCCCCATCCTTGCAGCCCAAGAGCCTTGGAGCCTGTCCCCAAGCTTGATTTCCGCAATTCCAGGTTCAGCCGCACTGGCTCGACGGCGACTCCGTCGCCCCGCCGCCGGCAAACGGCTGACCGGGCTCCCCGTCACCGGAAATCGCCGCGCCACTGGCGCACGGTCTCGGTCATGGTGATGAAGCTCTGGGGCGGAATGTACGGCGAAATCTGGTTGCCCGAACCGATGGCAACGCCGCCGTGGCCCTGGGAATCAGCGAGGACCCCCCGCACGTAATCGCGGATCCGCTCCGGACTTTCCAGGCAAAGCACGTTCATCTCGATGCCGCCGAAGTTGCCGATGCGGTCGCCGTAGCGCTCCAGCCAGACGCGGAACGGGCAGATCTGATCCTCGTTGGAATGCTTGGCGTCGATTTTGACCTCACGGATCAAATCCTCCATGACCGCGTGGATCTGGCCGCAACTGTGCAACAGAAACGGCTTGCCATGGTGGTGGACTTGCCCGACGATGCGGCGGTATTGCGGGAGGATGTGCGCGCGGATGTCGTCCGGTGACACCAGGGTCGAGGTGCGGAACCCCAAGTCGTCGCCAAACCGGCAGACAGCGAACAGGTCGGCATACTCCGCCAGTACCCATTTCCAGGCGTCCAGCAACACGTCGCCGATGCGCGACCACAGCCGGGCATACAGTCCCGGGTCATCCGCCATCAGGTACGCCAGTTGCTGGTAGGGCACGAAATCCTGGATCGTCTCCATCAGGCCGTTGCCAACCCCGCCGACCGCCTTCATGCCCGGCGGCAGCGCCGCGCGCAACGCTTCGAAGGCGTCGCGTGACAGCGCCTGGTACTCCGCCAGCTTCGCCGCCCACGGATACGCCTCCAGGTCAGCCTGGCTCTGGATGAGCGGGCCGGCATGCCCCATCAGCCCCTGCCCCTGTTGGACCACGCCGCAGAAACAGGACTCAAAGGGAATGGCGTCGTAGCCGTGACTGGCGGCGAACCGGCACAGCACCCGGAAATACTCGGTCTGGTCGGCACGGTTGCCGGCGAACAGGGCGGCCACGTCAACCCCCGTGATCGCCTGGACCACCTCATGGGAAAACCCGTGCTCGTACAACGGCAGGCGGGCGGGTACCCGGTTGCAGGCG
Source organism: uncultured Lentisphaerota bacterium (assembly GCA_903896595.1). Taxonomy (GTDB): domain Bacteria; phylum Verrucomicrobiota; class Lentisphaeria; order Oligosphaerales; family CAITYL01; genus CAITYL01. The sequence continues at coordinate 7,564 of CAITYL010000033.1, read as the reverse complement.
GCATCGATGAGATGGCGGTAATCGGGCTGAAACGGTGTCATGATCAACCTCCAAACAAATTGGAATTGACAGGGTATCTAGGATAAATTTATCTTATTATTGGGTTTTCAGCGTTATCCTGCAAAGATAATTATGTATCTTGAACGAGCATCCTACGCCATGCCGTTGCCCCGGTTGCCGGGCGAGGTGCCGGGCTTGTTTCCCGCCAAGGCGGACCAGGCGCGCCTCGGCTGGCTGCGCCCCTACGTGCGCGAAGCCGTCCATACCTTCCGTCCGACATGGACCATCGGCCCCCGCCGGCTGCTGGATTACCTGATCCTGTACGTCATCGACGGGGAAATCGAATTGCACCTGAATGGCGAAACGTGGCGGGCAGGGCCGGGAAATCTGCTATGGATCCCGCCCAACCAGCCCCACGCCATGACCGGCGCCGCGCCCGGCACCCGGATGCTCTACGTTCATGCCGATTTGATCTACGATCCGGCCCGCAGCCACTGGGCGGCCATGATCCCGCAGGGCACTCTGGACCTGTCGCCGTGGCAACCGTTGCGGCACCCCGCCCTGCCCGATCCGAAATTGGCGGCCTGGCGCGGCCTGCTGCCCGCCGCCGGGGAGGAGGCGGGACGACTGCTGGAACGCGTGGTCGCCGAATTCACGGCCCAAGGTTGTTGCACCTTGCGTTGCAGCGCGCTGATGCTGGAACTGCTGGCGGTAATGCTGACCCCCGCCGCCGTACCGGCAACCTCACGTTTTCCTGAAGGCGGGGTCATGGACGAGGCGATCATGCGGCTGCGCGAACAAATGCCTCATTGCGACCTCGCCGCCCTGGCCCGCCACTGCCGGCTCAGCCCGTCCCATTTCCGCCGCCTTTTCCAGCGCCGTTTCGGCCACTCCCCGCGCCAGGCCCTGGCCAGTGAAAAAATGAAACGCGCCTGCCAGCTCCTGGCCTATACCGACCAAACCGCCAGCGCCATTGCCGCCGGCCTGGGGTTCACGACCGTCCAAAACTTCTCCCGCGCCTTCCGCGCCCACACCGGCAGCAGCCCGCGCGCTTTCCGCCGCGGGGCCTGAGTTCCCGCCCGCCGCGGGAAAATACCGGCGCTTTTACGGGCTTGGCGACTGGCCGTGCGGCGGGAGTTGGCGGGCGACGGCATCACTACACCATCAGCCTTGGAGCCTGTCCCCAAACTTGACTTTTGTTGGGCCACCGTTCGCCAAACCAAATTATACGCGTCTTCGACGATGACGGGTTCGTCCGCCCGAGGACGGGCGGCTCCCGGGGATGGAAAAACCTCGTTACTTTTGAAAGCGCCTCGATAATGCACATTGTATTTTTGTATAGACCATAGTAGTGTACCATGGTATATTAAGGAGATGGCCATGCAGACCGTGTTAGTCGCCAAAGCCAAGCTTAAGCCAAAGGTGTTTGAGTATTTGCGCAGCGTCGAATCCGGCGCCACCGAGGTTTGCATCACCGACCATGGCAAACCGGTGGCCAAGATCGTCTCCATGCGTACCGACGAGGATCGGGAACTGGCCCTGCTGCGCGGGCTGGTTCTTCACTACGCCGATCCGTGCGAACCGGTTGAGGCGGCGTGGGAGGTGCTCTCGTGATCGTGCTTGACACCCATGCGTGGATCTGGTATATCGACGCTCCTGAAACGCTGTCGCCACGGGCGTTGTCCGCGATTGAACAGGCACGCCGTGACAAGAGCGTGTTCGTCTCTTGCATCAGCGCCTGGGAAATCCACATGCTGGCGCAACGCGGACGGTTGCGCCTGGCGGTGGAGCCGCAGGTGTGGGTGTCCCGTTGTGAGCGTCTTTCCTTTTTCCGGTTTCTGCCTGTCGATAACGAGATCGCGCGCCTGGCGGTCAGCTTGCCCGGTGAGTTTCATGCCGACCCGGCGGATCGTTTCATTGTCGCCACGGCCCGCTACCTTGGCGCGCCGCTGGCCACCAAGGACGCCAAGATTCAGGGCTATCCGCACGTTACCACGCTCTGGTAGTGGCTCATGGCTTGCAGCCCCTGCGTACTCGCCGGTTCCATGCCCATCCGTTCCATACCCATCCGAGCCGCGAACGAAGCGACCGCAGGGAGCGAAAGTGACCGGTCAAAAAGAATCCACTGAATGTCCAAGTCAATTGTCTTTTTACAGAACCGAGTGATTTTTTCTTCATCCTTGGACATTCCTTGTTGGATATTGGATATTCAATTTTTCCTGTGAGACGGCAACCTTTTGGACCCGTCACTAACGTTCCGGGCTCGGATAAGCAAAGGTTGAAGGTCACGATTCACCCGGTTTTTCCGGCATTGGCCAGGAGGCTGGCGAGGGTTTCGGCGAGGCGGTCGAGGACGCCGGCGTCGGGCAGGGTGACGGTGAGCGCGATGGTGCCGTCCGCCCCGGACGCGGCGGCGGCGGCGCGGAACTGGCCCTTGAGCTGGTCGGCGGCCTGGCGCGCGGCCGCGGTCGGCGGCGCCTGAGGCACCAGTTCGCCGAGGAATTGGAACGCGGCGGCCATGAAGTTGCCGGCCGCCGCCGCGACGCGCTGGCGCTGCCGGGTGGCCTCTTCCTCCGCGGGCGGTGGCGCCGGTGCGGCGTCCAACGGGGGTGGCGGCGGTTTGCCGAGAAGAACTTCGAGGCGGCGCTTGAGTTCGTCCATGCCGCTGGCGAGGTTGACTTGCTTGGCGGTAGCGTCGGGATCCAGCGCGGCGAGCGCCAGGTCCTGCTTGGCGGCGAGGGTGCCAAGCAAACGCTCCTCCAGCGTTTGTTCGGTGACCAGGAGATAGACTTGGACGGGCCGTTTCTGGCCCATGCGGTGGGCGCGGGCGACACGCTGCTCGAGCACGGCGGGGTTCCAAGGCAAATCCACATTGATGACCGTATTCGCAGCCTGCAAGTTGAGGCCGGCGGAGCCCGCGTTGGTGGTGAGGAAAAGGCGGCAGGCCGGGTTCTGCTGGAACTCGTTGACGAGCCCCTGGCGCTTTTTCTGCGGCACGCCGCCGTCGAGCCGGACAAACGGCAGGCCGTGCTTGTTCAGCAGCGGCTCGATCAGGTCGAGCATGGTGGTCCATTCGCTGAAAAGGACGATCTTGCGGTCCGCCTCGGCGGCGAGGGCGCCCAGCAGCGCGTCCAGTTCCACGAGCTTGCTGGAATGATTCGGCTTCTGCTTGTCCACGAGAAAAGTGCCATTGGCGGCCAGGCGGCACAGCAGCAGTGCTTTTTGGAGGCGCAGCAAATCCATTTCGGAGATGAACTTTTTGCGGACGATCGTGCTGACGATCTGCATGTTGCCGTCATGGAGGTCAAGCTGTTGCTGGGTCGGCGCGACGCGGATGATTTCGTTGGTGCGTTTCGGCAGCTCCATCAGCACCGACTGGCGGGTGCGGCGCAGGAGCACGGGTTTGAGTTGCTCGCGGAGATGGTCCAGGTTCCGATAGCCGAGGGTTTTGCCGTGTTCGTCCTGGACGCGGTGGCGGTTGAGGAAGCGGAAAGCGGGGCCGAGGCGGCGGCCGTCCACGAATTGGAGCACGGAATACAGTTCTTCCAGACGGTTCTCCAACGGTGTGCCGGAAAGCACCAGCGCGAAGCGGGACTTGAGCTGTTTGATGACGCGGCTGGTGCGGGTCTCCCAGTTCTTGATGCGCTGGCCCTCGTCAAGAATGATGAGATCCCACGCCGTGCGTTCGATGGAGGGGCGGTCGCGCAGTACCTGCTCGTAGTTGCAGAGGGTGAAGAAACAGTCGTTGGCGTAGTGCGCGGCGCGTTCGGCCGCGCCGCCAACCACCAGTTGGGCGGAACGGGTGGAAAAACGCTCAATTTCATTGCGCCACTGAGACTTAAGCGAGGTCGGGCAGATGACGAGCACCCGGCCGATGCCGGCCTCGCGCGCCAGCAGTTCCGCCACGCCGATCCCCTGGATGGTCTTGCCCAGCCCCATGTCGTCGGCGAGCACGGCGCGGCCGCGGCCGGAGGCGAAGGCGACGCCGTCAAGCTGGTAGGGCAGGAGCGGTGTTTTCAGCAGCGAACTCCGCAACGGGTGGTTGGCCGGGTCGCGGCGGATGGCGGCGACGACGGCGTCCATGTGCTCGCGGAAGAGCGCCTGCTGGATCAACTCTTCGGCGTCCGGGTACACTGTCGGTTCGACACCGAGGGCGGCGAGGCCGCGCAGGCTGCCTAAAAGTTGATGCATGTCCGTGATCGGCCCTCCGAGCAGCGGCGCGACCAATGCCCGCGCGGCCGCCGGCAGGGTCGGCGGCGCCTGCATGCGCAGTTCCAACTCACGCCCATGGACGACATGGACGGCCACGCGCTCCGGCAGATACGGCACCGCCCGCGTCCGGGCGGGAAACTTCTTCTTGGCGAACGCCACGACACGGAGAATGTGCTTGCAGGTGCCGAGCGTGTTGGCGCGGAAATCGGGACAGGTGCAGAACGACTCGCCGCGCCGCCAGCCGCGCAGGGCGACGCGGTAGGTGCGCCCGGAGGTCTCGTTGGTGACGCAGTAGTCGCTCCAGAGCGTGAGGGGCGCTTCCATGGCGATGCGCATCGGCTCCGTTTCCGCGCGTTGCGCCCGCTCCTCCAACGCCAGCCGTTCAGCCTCATCCTCGGTCAGCGGCTTGGCCGGGGCGCGCTCCTTGGGCGGTTCGGCCAAACCGAGCGCCGTCTTCTCCTCCAGCACCAGCGAGACTGCGGCGGCGGGACACCATGGAGGAAAGTTTGCGGAAAGCTGCTGCAACGGGCATTGACGTCAAGCCTATTCAAAAACGGATATGGATTTCCCACGTTCACACGATAAAACGCGGAACTGTAACCCGTTGGCATCCGCGAAACAAGCTCATCTGCATGACAGTTGTGTCGGATGATGTTGGGGCCACCCTTTTGACATCTCCTCAGTAGAACCAATGAGTAGAATCCCAGCAGCGCACTCATGACGAACGTCAGGAAGAACCATGCCATGCTTATCGGCTCGGGAGTGTGCGCCGTCGTCAGATTCATGGACATTGCCACGAAACAGAGGATCAAGGCGAGGAAGAGATACCACCAACCCCTCTCGTACGGAGTCCGGGGCGTCTTGTTTGTTCCTGTGTTCGTCATGTGTTATCGGTACCGAACGTCGCGAGTCACCGGACAGTGGAAGACGCGCTCCGGCGCGGTTTTTACTGGTACGGTGGATTCGGCGTGTTCGGCATCACGTTCTTGTTTATTCGTCATCGCGCACGGGGAACGGGTTCAAGGGGCGCGTATCCAGGCTGTGGCCGGGTTATGCGTCCACAAAGAAGAGACCGGACGAATGGCACCATGAAGTCACCCTTCACCGTCCCCAAGGCCTCGCCATCCGGCCCGTTGCGTCGTGTGCGGACGGCGGATGAAGGTCCGGCAAGTGCAATGAAACCCGCCGAGCTGGGGCTCGGCGTTCCCAGGGGCGCGCGAGCACGGGCTTTATCCGCGGTTGATTACGATGCCGCCGTCCAGTCCCGTGCGGCCTCCGCAAGGGGCAGTGCCGTGATCCGTTCGCTGATGGGAAAGGCGGCGGCGATCGGGCAGACGACGTAAAGGTGATCCAGGCGCAGGTCGGCGAGCGCAATCTGCATGGAACGTGTGCTTGATGGAGACGACGAGTATTTGAATTCAAAGCCGAGCCGGCGTCCGCCCATCACCAGCATTAAATCCAGTTCCGCACCGCCGTGCGTCCCCCAGTGGTAGGCATTGCGCTCGTCGTTATGCGCCAGGATTTGTTCGATGGCGAACCCTTCCCAAGATGCCCCGAGCTTGGGATGCGCCTCCAGCGTGTCCAACGAATTCACACCCAATAGCTCGTGCAGGAGTCCGCTGTCGCGCAGGTACACTTTGGCCGATTTGACGATTCGTTTGCCGGCGTTTTCGTGCCACGGCGGCAGTTGTCGCACCACATAGGCGCCGGTCAACAGATCCAAATAACGTTGCACGGTGGGACGCGCGAATTGCAGGGAGGAGGCGATGTCGCTGCCGTTCCAGCGTTGCCCATGCAGGTGGGCGAGCATACCCAAAAAACGCCGGGTCATGACCGGGACCAGGTCGAATCCCAGCATCCGCAAATCCCGTTCCACGAACGTTTGGATGAATCCTCGCCGCCATGCCGCGCTGGCCGCGTCGTCCGCCGCCAGATAGGACAATGGAAAGCCGCCCCGCATCCACAAAGGTAGCAGCGTCTCGGTTCCGACCTCATCAAGGGTAAACCCGGACATCTGGATGAATTCCACTCGGCCGGCCAGCGATTCCGACGCTCCCCGCATCAGTTCCGGCGACGCGCTACCCAGCGTCAGGAACCGTGCCGGTAACGGAACCCGGTCCAATAACACGCGCAGAATGGGCAGGAGATCCGGCCGTCGCTGAATCTCATCAAGCACCACCAGTCCAGTTTGCCGGGCCAGGACAAGCTTGGCATTTTGCAGGCGGGCGTCGTCGTCCGGGTCTTCAAGATCAAAAATCGCCGCCTGGTGGGTGGCGGCAATCTCCCGTGCCAGCGTGGTCTTACCACATTGGCGAGGGCCCAGCAGGGCGACACACCGACTCCGTCGGAGTGCGGTTTCGATGAGATCCCGCAATGCGCGCCGTTCAAGCATATCTATTATTCCATGAAAATTGTATATTAATGGTTACGTTTTTCAATATATTCGTCATGGGGGCGGTTGCAACAGCTTGCGACATCGCGGGGACACGCGCCAATCGGGAGATTGGTGTTCCCAGGGGGGCGCTTCCGTCACAAGCATTTATCTCTGATCAATTGGGGAAGAACTGCCGCAGGCGCGCCGTCACCTCTTCCACGGGGAGGCCGACGACGTTGCTGAACAGGCCGTCGATGCCGGCGACGATCCGCTCGCCGTGCTCCTGGATGGCGTAGGCGCCGGCCTTGTCGAGAACGTGGACCCGGCACAGGTATTCCTCGATCGCCGCGGCATCCAACGCGTGAAAGCGCACGACCGTGCGCGTGTGCCAGGCGTCCTCGGCTGCGGGGGTGGCCCGGTACAGGCAGACGCCGGTCAAGACCTCATGAGGACGTCCCGCCAGCCGCTGCAGCATGGCGCGCGCCTCAGCCAGGTCGCGCGGCTTGCCCAGCGCCTCGCCATCCACCACCACCAGCGTGTCGGCGCCCAACACCACCCGGTCCGGGAAACGTGGACTGACCGCCAGTGCCTTCAGTCGGGCCAGCCGCACCACGGCCACCGCCGGCGCCTCCCCCGGCAGCAGCGCCTCGTCGGCGTCCGCCGGGCAGACATCACAGGCAATGCCTGCCGCCGCCAGCAACTCCCGCCGCCGCGGCGATGCCGAGGCCAAAATGATCGCAGTTGACGATGTCATATATTCAAACCCATATTCTCACGGAGGCACAAAGACACACAGATTTTTTTTGAACGCAAGAAGTGCTTTCAAAAGTAACAAAAATTTCCCATCCCCGGGAGCCGCCCGTCCTCGGGCGGACGAACCCGTCATCGTCAGAGACGCGATAATTTGGTTTGGCAAACGGCGACCCAACAAAAAGGACGGAACTGGTGTGACGCCATCGAGTTCCGCCCGAGGACGGG
>CAITYL010000032.1 GCA_903896595.1 uncultured Lentisphaerota bacterium | reverse complement strand
GGGAATGGGGGAGTTTGGCCAAAAACCGCAATTTCGTCCGTTTTTGAGTGGCGGTGACCATCATTTGGCGCTCATTCCGTTATCTCGGGGAAAAAATCACAGCAAACTCACACTCAGAACCGCTCTCGTGAATAATGCAGGCTAAAGCCAGGACAACCAACAAACCATCAGTGGTAATAAACACTATCATTGGCCAAATGCCGGATCTGCCAGCCGGCGGGCGAGTAACCGGGCGGCAAATTAAACTTCTCGACCCGGCCGTCGGGAAAACCGGCATATCCAGACCCCCGGTGCCGGTGGTCCTCAAACCAGCCCTCGAAACTGTTTTGCCACGTATAGGTCTGGCAGTCCGTGATCCATAACCCCGTGTTTAACATCTTGTCGATGCGATACGTCTGATTGACCACGTCACTATTGATCCCGTATTTCCCCTGGGGATCCGTCGGATTGTCCGGGTAAGGCCCCAGATAATCATCCCAGCAGGCCCAGTTGAAATTCTTGCCGCCAAAATAACCGTAGTTGGGGTAAATGAGCGCCCAGTGATCACTCCAGTCCCGGCCATAGGCATCTCCCATGTGGAAATTGACCAGGCCATTGTAGTCTTGGGAGTAGGTGATGAAGGCGAGGTTCCACGTCCTGAGCTTGTTGACGCAGAGCAGATTCTTCGCATTGTCCCGGGCCTGGTTCAGCGACGGCAGCAGCATCGCCGCCAGGATCGCGATGATCGCAATCACCACCAGCAATTCGATCAGGGTGAAACCGCCCCGACATCGCTTTCGATGTTTATCGCCGTTCATGACACGCTCCTGTGTTGTGGAAGTGTGGTTGGAATTATACCCCAACTACTTCCTGATTTTCCCCGGCGCCGGCAACGCCAGCACCGGGTGCAATGGGGTACGGTCGAACAGCACGCCGGGCGCGGTGGACAGTTTTTCCGGCTCGATCCGCAGGGTATCCCCGGCCCACGTTTCGATCCGCAGTTGATTACCCTGCGCGGGCATATTGAAGCGCACGCCGGCCACCACGGGCACGCCATTGTAACGAAGGTCCATGACCCCGTCCTTGATGCCGATCACCAGCTCGTCCGCGGTCTTGGGCGCATACGGCGCATCGCGGTAGACGACCCCCTCACTCCAGCCGTTGACCGGGCCGATGGTCTGCCAGTTCCAATCCCGTAAAATCCCAACCGGCCCCACGGCAACGGAAAAGCGGCAGGTCGGCGACAGCTTGAGGCGGATGGTGGCATTACGGCCAAACATCGGTTTAAAAAGCGCCGTGGCGGCGCGCCCGGGGCTGGAGCGCAAGGTGATGCCGCCATGGGCATCAACTGTGGCCGCCTGTGGATCTGGCCCGAGTTCCCATTCCGCCGCGACACGCCCGGTGCGTGCAAACTCCGTCACCGGCGCGGCGGCCGCCACCGGCCGTTCCGGCGCGGCGGCTGGCGTGGCACTGGCAACCGGTTCCACCCGCAGAAACGCGCCTTGCCATCCTTTGAGCGGAAACGGCGTTTTCAAGCGGGCGGCGTCAACCGTCTGCCCGGTCAACAAATCGCGAATCACCACCGGCCGGCCAGGAAAAAGCGCGGCAACGTCAACGGTGAACGCATCGTCCTCATACGCATAGTTCGCCACGCAAACCAAGGCCGCCTTGGGAGTGGTGTAATAGGACATCACCGAATGCCCCGATTTGAAGACCACGGGCTGGGCGGGCCGCCAATAAGGATGAAACACGCTGTCCGGCGTCGTGAACTCGCCGATCATCGCCCGATACCGCTCAAAATCGGCCGCCACCCCCGGATTGTTCAAGTCGCCGGACAACTCGTTGTCATGCGGCAACACATACGCATAGCTCCAAAACAGGCCGCGATCCCGCCGCCAATGCTTCTCCCAGAAGATGGTCCGCAACCCCCACGGCCGGCCGGTGTAAGCGAAATATTTGCCTGGCGTCAGGTTGTACCCCGGCCGGTAGCGGCACAGCGTCTCGCCCTCCATATACCCTTCAAAAAATGACAGGGTGTTCCAGTCAACCGCGCCACCAGTGTGAGCCGCCAGGTAGACGTCGCGCCCGGCATCCGCAAACACGCCGCGCAAGCGCTTGAGGAACTGGCGCTGGGCCACCATGCTCGACGCCTCATCCACCCCCCAAGCCGCCCGGACAAACACACTGCCCTCATGGGCGGGATTTGCGTCGTCCCAGGCCAGGCTCATGCCGTCGCTGACAATGCCGTCAATCCCGGCCTTCGCCGCCAACTGCGCATACGCCCACAATTGCAGTTCCCCCTCCGGCCCACGCTTGCTGGTGCAATAGCAGTCAACGTTTTTCCCCGGCTCGTAAGCGCGCTTGTAGAACACCCACTCTGGCAAGTTGATGAATTCCTGGCGCCATTTTTTGAACGTCGGCTCGTTTTCCGCGATGCCCTGGCAGGTATAAAGCAGGCTCCGGATACCGCGTTTATGATTCTCATCCGACCACACCTTCAGCGTCGGGATTTTGCCGAGGTCCGGGAACCCCATGTACTCGGTCCAATCCTCCCAATGCCAAGCGGCAATATCCATGATCCGCCGCTGCCCCACCGGTTTGGTGGGCGTCGGCAGCAGCAGAACTCGGAACACCTGCCCCGCCGTCAGTTGCCCCGGCCCATCCACCAAGGTGGCACGAAAGACCATGCCGCCGGCAGGGGCAACGGAACGCACCGACAACTGGTTCCGGCGCGAGGTGGACAGGAAGACGTCGCGGGTGTCACAACCAAACCCCAAACCGCCATCGTGGTCGCCCAGCCACAACGGCCCGGCCTCGCCGGAATAGCCCGACGGCGTCAGGGCCTCGACATTCTGGCCGATGTCCCGGTACAGAAAGGCGGCGCGGGCGGCCAGCACGGGAATTTCCAATTGAACGGACGACAACGCCTGGCACCGCTCCCCGAGCAGGCGGAACTTGACGACACTGAAGCCGTCGTAATCAACCAAGTTTTCCACTTCCAAGGTGGTGGCGCCATCCGTGGACGTCAACACCGCCTTGGCCCGAACCCGGTTATCTTCCTGCCGCACCTCAAGCGACTTGGGGGAAAACACGATCTCACCTTGCGGCGTGCCAACCTTGATCCGCATGGGCGCCGCCAGCAATTCCCCGTCCACTCCGGACACCGAGGCGAACAGGGCATTGGCGCCAAACCTCAGCGTTTTTGTCAGCAGCCGCACGGAATGATCCGCGCCAAGCACCGGCCGGGTCCATGGCGGCGCCACTTTCGTCGTCGCATATTCGGCGGCGGTCTTGGCGGTGGCCCACTCCGGGAGCGGCGGGCATTTGAGTTTGAGCCGGCCCGAGACCAGCGTCCGGCCATCCGCGGACAGCAGGGTCATGACCGCCAGCCGGCCGTCCAAACCGCCCACCGGCACGGGAAAGCGCAACACATGGCTCCGGCTCCTGGCATCGCCCACCTCCTGGGTGGCGGCGGGCAGCCCGTCAACCGCCAGTACCGCCTTCACACCACCCCCGCCGGCCACGCCAGAAACCTGCCCCACCACCGCCCCCGAGAGCGGGTAATAATCAAGCATGAGCGAAGGCCGAGAAACGGATGCCGACGCGGCCGCAGTGGCCGTGTTCGCCGGCGCGGCCTCCGCGGCGCCGCTGACCGCCGGCCGGCGATCCTCAAGCGTCCGCTCACCAGCCTGCCCCGGCGGCAGCATCTCGAAAGTGCCGAACGGCATCGCCGCGTAACCGCCGATCCGCGGATACACCCAGCCGATCACGTCCGGCGGACGAAAACGCACAAGACTGGCAAAAAACCGCCGCCCCGTCATCTTCTCCACCCCAAAAGCCGCCAGGGGGATGGCCATTTCGGCGGTCCATGCCGCCCGCCCCTTGCCGACCTTGGCCGCAAAAAGCGCCTGCTTCAGCGGCGTTTCATTGAACGTGCGCAACTGGGCGCCCATGCTGTTGACCACGAACTGGTAGTAGAAATCCGCCGGCGTGGCCGCGCCATAGCCGCCCACATACCCGCCGACCGCGATCTTTTCCGTCGTGGTCCGCCGAGTGTCCGCCACGCCAATCACCACTTCGACCGCGTCATCATTGAAGATTAGCGTGTCGTCCCAGGCCCGCGGAAAGGCCTGGGGAAAACCGGGAGCCGTTTCATGGCATACCACCGCGACATACAGGTTGCGGTCGTCATACTTGACGTAAAACTCGGCCTCCTGCGGCACCGCCTCTTTCTTCCCGTCCAGGGACGCGACCGCGAGCCTGGCCGCATCCGCCCATTCCGTCCGCCCGACCACGCCATCCAACTGAACGGGAGTCGTCAAATAGGGAATTTTGGCCACTGGCTCGGCCGCCAGCCCAAGCAGCGGCACCAGCCCCAAGCCCAGGGCCAAGATCCGTCGTCCATGAATGGCCGCACCGTTCATTTAGTGGTCTTTCTGAGATGTTTTCAAAAGTCGACGTTTAAGTCATTTGGGAGTCAATGCCGTTTTTTAATATCGGCGTTATTTCAAGACCGGGAGCCGCCCGTCCTCGGGCGGACAGCGACGGCGTCACACCAACTCCGCCCTTTTTATTGAACCACCGTCCGCAAAACCAAATTATGCGCGTCTCCGACGATGACGGGTTCGTCCGCCCGAGGACGGGCGGCTCCTAGTTATGGACAAACGTCGTTACTTTTAAAATGCCTTTTTCTGCCTAATTCACTTCAGTTTTTGCCGCACCAGCTCGGCGGCGGCGGCTGGCGCCAGCGTCGCCCCCCGCAGCAGCCGCCATTCTTCCATAACTTCGATGCTCGCCCCGCGCTTCAGCACCGCCAGCGGCCCCACGGTTTCGATCTCGACATAGGCGGGGCAGGCAAACGCCTCCAGCGACGCGCCGTCGGCATAACTCCCGGCCGGATCGTAGGGGGCGGACATCACGAACACGCCCCAGTCGTACACCGCCGCAATCCATCCGCCCTGGGTGCCCAGCTTGCCCAAGCGTGCCCCCTTGGGTGCGAACACCACCGTCCGCTCATCCAGCGGCCGCACGTCCAACGTGATGCCCTGGCACTCCGGCTTGGCCATCCACCAATCAACCACCAGCGGCCCGCCCGGCACATGCCGCAACGGCGCCGCATCCAACAAAATGGCCTCCGGCACCGGCAACCCCGCCACACTCCACACGCACGCCGGCCAGGTCGGATTCCCCACCGCCTCCACCCGCGTCAGCAACTGAACCGCCGGCTCGCCCGGACACAGGCGGACACGCCGCACCATCCGCACCCCCGTCCTGGCACAGGCCGGACTGGTCATCTTCAGTTCACCGGCACTAATCTTTTCCAGATGCCAAGTCCCTTGGAAGGGTGACTCCGGCTCGCACACGCTTCCGCCCATGGCGGCACCAAAGCTGTCGAGTGTCGGGTACACCCGGGCCCAGCCGGTTCCCCGCTGCTCCGCCCCCGGCGGCGGGCCTTGCAGCACGTTGACCCCATCGGCAAAGCCGAACCAGACCACGCGTCCGCCCGCGGCGGAGGCCGTCAGCCGCACAACGTCATTGGCAATGGAAACGTGTCCGTCCTGCCCGTTCGTCATCGGCGACAAAACGGCCACCCCCAGAAAAAATGCCAGGTTACGTTGCATGCGGTTAAGATATACGGCGTTAGGGTGGATTATTTACGCGCAAAGGATGATCTCCTTTGTAGCAAAGCGATTGCATCGCGCTCTTCGAGCTGCCACGTCCCGATTGGGCGGGCTGCAAGCCTTTTGCCACACTCATCAATTATCCTGGTTATAGGGCGAAAATCGCACTGACCTTCAGCCTACAGCCTAACAAGCTTCAGCTTAACGCCGGAGCCTCTTGCAAAACCCTTCAGCATTCGATAGACTGAATTTTGCAAGAGCCTCGCCGTATGACGCTCAAGCCCGGCGGCGGCGCAGCACCACGACCCCGGCCAGCGCCAGCAGAACCAGTGAGGCCGGTTCGGGAATGGCACTGGCATAATGATCGGCAATCACTCCATCGCTCAGCGCCGTCGTGTAAATGGCGGCCTCGTCAATCAGGCCGATCATACCCCAATTCTTGTCGGAAGCACGGGCGCCAATAACGAATGAATTGGCGGCTCCAAATGAGGTGGAAAGAGTAATAGTAGTGGCGTCCTTCACCCCGTCCACATAAAGGTTCAACTTGTCACCGGAACGCACCAACGCCACATCATGCCACCCCGCCGTGGCGAGTGAGCCGCTGAAGTACTGGGTGGTTTCGCCCGCACCAACGTTCGCGCCGACACAAAACCGGCCTTGATAAGCGGGAATAACGCTGCCCATGATGCCCAGTGATTCCCATTTGGCGCCATCGGTCGTTCCGGCCACAAAGGTGATAAGGGTGTCTTGGGCTCCCCGCGTGTTGTTAAGCCAAAATTCCATCGTGTAATCCGTCACGCTGGCAACACTGGAGGTGGCCAGGTAACCGGCATTTCGGCTCTCGCCGCCAACGTCGCCGGCCAGACTCACCGCGACATTGCCGGCGTCCAACCCGCCGTAGGTGGGTGGACGAATGGCATTCGTGCTGCCCAGCGTATAACTCCCGGAGCCACGAATTCCGTAACTGCCCGTGGTCGTGCTGCTGATGACGGCATTGGCGGCGCTGCTACCACTCGTCTCATTCAAACGGAAATACGCCACCGGATTACTTGCCAGCACGTTGTCGCTGTAGACCGGAGCGGCGTGCAGGGAGACCGCGATCCCAACGGCGCCGAAGACCGCCACTGGCGCCACCAGACGCGAGACTGCTTGTTTGAGGGTAAGGGAATTCATGAGTGACTCCTGTCCTAAGCATGGGTTAAGATGGAACATGGCTGATGAAATGGAGGCGAAACCAAACTGAAACCTGCATACTAAACGGATTGCCGTCACCCACCTCCTTTCGCTTTTCCTGCCGCCAGGCCCGGTGCCGCCCCGCCCACCGAAACTCCGCCGAACCCGCCATTAATAATACCGTGTAACTATTACACAATGCACTATAAAAGGCGCCACAAAAAAAGCAAATGGAGACCTGGACCGTTCGATTCATTGGTCCATGAGCGCGCGGAAGGTTTTGTCGGTATCAACCTGTATTTCGCGCTCAGCGTAGCGGCGCCCGCGCTCGCCTCTCGCACTCGAAAATACAGTATGAAAGCGGTGTCGAGCCACCGCCACTCAAAAGGCTCCGGCGGAGCCGGTGTGGCAAAGGGCGTGTAGCCCATCGGGACGCCGCCGGCGCGATACAATTGCTTTGCCACAAAAACCCTTTTCAACGCCTTCCTGAATAATCCAAGCTAAGGTATCGCCGAAGCAATGCCGCACCGGCCGGCGGCAACACCACGGCTCGGAGTCAATGGAGACGAACAATGGAACTCGACGAGATCGTCAAACTGGCAACCGACCGCGTCACCTCCTACGCGGAAGTGGCGTACCTTATTCGGCGGATGGCGGAAAAGGCGGCCAGCCACATCCGCACCACCCTTCCGCCCCATAATCCGGCGGAGATGACGGCGGATGACTACAAGGTCATGACCGAAGGGGCCGCCGCGCCGTGGGATGCCATCGCCAAGCTCGCCGAGACCGCCGCCGTCAAAACCGAAACCGTCTTTTCCACGCTTGAATTCCCCCGCGACTGAACGAGAGACGCCAGCAAGGCGGTTTTCGTCCGCTACCGTTGCGCGTCAAACCGCCAGCGTTCCGCCCGAGGACGAGCGGCGCCATTCGGTTGCGGTCGATTGCAGCCGACAGCGATCGATTGCAATCGAGACATTGGCAGACGCAGCCGGTCCCGCGCGGATCATGGTTTCGCTCCGACGGTCAGCCGTTGCACCAGACGGGTGAAGCGCTGGGTGGTGCGGTCGTTGTGAACGGCCATGGCCAGGGCGCGGCGCGAACCGACCATGATCAGCAGCCGGCGGGCGCGGGTCATGGCCGTGTAGATCAAATTGCGCTGCAGCATGACATAATGCTGAGTCAGCACCGGCAGGACGACCGCGGGAAACTCGCAGCCCTGCGACTTGTGGACGGTGACCGCATAGGCCAGGCGGATCTGGTCGGCTTCCATGAACCCGTACTCCACGCGGCCCAGATCGTACTCGACCTCGAACCGCTTGGCCGCCGGGTCCACCCCGACAATCCGGCCCAGCTCGCCGTTGAACACGCCCTTGTCGTAGTTGTTGGCCACCTGCATGACGCGGTCGCCGCACCGGAACAGCCGTTCCCCGGCGCGGAACTCGGCGGCCGGGCCCGGATTCAACGCGCCCTGCAGCAGCACATTGAGGGCGGCGGCGCCGCAACTACCCTTGTGCATGGGGGCCAGCACCTGGATATCGGTGCGCGGATCCAGGCCAAAACGGGAGGGGATGCGCTCGGCGATCATGCGCGCGATCAGGTCGGGCACGGCCTCGGGGTCTTCCTGGTCGAGCCAGTAAAAATCGGCGACGGCATCGCGCGGCACCGGCCGCAGATCGGGCATCTCGCCGCGGTTGACCGCGTGGGCGTTGGCGACAATCCGGCCGCGGTCGTCCTGGCGGTAGACCTGGGTGAGTTCGGTGACGGGGATGCGGCCGCAGGCCATCAGGTCATGCAACACGGCTCCGGGACCGACGGAGGGCAATTGATCCTTGTCGCCCACCAGCAAGACGCGCATGGTGGCGGGCACGGCCTGAAAGAGGTTCCGGGCCAGTTCGACATCGAGCATGGACACCTCGTCCAGCACCAGCAGGTCGCCGCGCAGGGGCACGTCCTCATTATGGACAAAAGCGCCCTTGACCGGATCCCACTTGAGTAGGCGGTGAATGGTTTTGGCCTCCATCTTGCAGCTTTCGCTCAAGCGCTTGGCGGCGCGGCCGGTGGGTGCCGCCAGCAAAATGCGCAACTGCAGCCGCCGGGCCTGGGCCACCACCTCGCCAACCACGGTGGTCTTGCCAACGCCGGGACCACCTGTAATGATGCTCACGCCGTTGAGGAAGGCGGCACTTACCGCCTGGCGCTGGGCCGCATTAAACCGTTTCCAGCGTGCGCCATCCGTCTCCAGTTGCCGGGGCCGCGGCGGCGGCGGACTGGCCAGCAGCGGCCGCAAGGCCTCCGCCAGGCCGGTTTCCGCGGCATGCAGACGCCGGGTGTAAAGCCAGCGGCCAGTTTCCGCCCCATCGTCACCCGGCTCGGCCACCAAGGCCCGGTCGAGCAGCGCCCGTTCCACGCCCTGGGCGGTGACCGGCGGCTCCACGGCCAGCAGGCGCCCGGCCTCCTCCAGCAAGACCGGTTCGGGACAGCACACATGACCATCCTGTTCCGCCAACTGCCCCAGCATAAAGACCACGCCGGCCGCGAGGCGGAACGGGCTGTCCTTGGCCACCCCCAATTCGGCGGCGATATGATCGGCGGTTTGGAAGCCGATCCCCTGCACCTCCGCGGCCAATTGATACGGGTTGCGCCGCACCACCTCGGGCGCGGCGGCGCCATAGATCGCCAGCACCCGCTGGGAAAACGCGTGGCCCAGTCCCAAACCTTGCAGGAACATCAGCGACTCACGTTTTTCCGCCAATTCCTTCCATGCCTTGCGGATCAGGGCCAGCCGGGAGCTCCCCAGGCCGGGCACCTCCCGCAACCGCGTCGAATACCGCTCAAGAATCTCCAGGGTCTGCGCGCCGAAACGGTCAACAATGCGTTCGGCATAGACCTTGCCAATGCCGGGGATCACCCCGGAGGCCAGGAACCGGCGGATGCCGCGCTCGGAAATGGGCAGGACGGTGCGAAAGCGGGCGGCCTTGAACTGCCGGCCATGATCGCGGTGCTTCTCCCACCGACCCCAGGCTTCCAGTTCCTGCCCTTCGACAATCGTGCCAAAGGGGCCGACCAGGGTCTGTTCCTCGCCCGCCTCGTCGCGCAGGCGCACCACCACATAATCGCCATCCTCGCTGGCGAACACCACCCGCAGCACTTCGCCGCGCACCGCGTCCTCGCCCGGCGCCGCTACGGGCGCCGGCCCGGCGGCCTCCAGGGCGGCAAACAACGGTAAGGGTGTTTCTGGCATGCCGTATTATATCCGCCCCTTGATCTGGCGCTGGACCCGTTCCATGACCGCCAGGCGCTCGGCCAGGGTCGGATGGGTGTTGTGGTACAGGCTGTACCAGGGGTGGGGTTCCAAAATTTCCAGGCTGTTGGCGGAGATTTTGGCCAAGGCGCTGATGAGCGGGCCGGGACCATAGGTGACGCTCATGGCAAACAGATCCGCCTGGCGTTCGAAGTGGCGCTGGATCAAATGCAGTCCCGGCGCCAGCCAAAACAGCAACGGCCCGGCCGCCAGCACCAGCACCAGCACACCCGGCACCACCGCCCCCGCCTCAAAACCAAACGCCCCCATGAAGGCCGGCCAGTACAACAACTTACCCGCCACCCAAAACCCCGCCGCCAACAACAGCGCCACCAGGAACGTCAGCTTCACCAAATGCCGTTTGCTGGAGTGCCCGATCTCATGGGCGATGACCGCCTTGATCTCCTGGCGGTCCAGCAGGTCGATCAGGGTGTCGTACAACATGATCCGCCGCGTCCGCCCCAGGCCGGTGACAAAGGCATTTGAGTGACGGGTGCGCCGCGAACTGTCCACCACATACATGTCTTCCGTGGGAAAATTGCAGTCATGGGCCAACTCCTTGAGCGACAACAGCAACTCGCCCTCCAGCGGCGTGCAGCGGTTAAACCAGGGCAGAATCAGCAGCGGATAAAGAACGGTCGCCAGGAGCTGGAAGGCGATGACCACGGCGGCGGCAATGAGCCACCACCACGCCCCGCCGTGCTCGGCCAGCAACCCCACGGCGGCAAACAGCGGCAGTCCCAACGCCAGTTCCAGCAACACCCCCTTGGCCCGGTCGCTCCAGAACAACGCCGGCGGGGTCCGGCTAAACCCGAAGACGGCCTCGATGCGGAACGTCTCATACCAGGCCAGGGGCGCCTGCGCGACCGCCAGAAAAACCAGCAGGCCGGCCATCACCCCCGCCCCGGCCGCCACCGTGCCCCAGCCCTGTCCGACCAAGCCATTCCAGGCGGCCGGCAAAACGCCGCTGAACAACAGCACCACCAACACCACGGCTTCCAAGGCGGCGCCCGCATGTCCGAAGCGGGTGCGCGCCCGCCGATAGCCCACCGCCCGCGCCACCGCTTCCGGGGTCATGGACACCCCCCCATACCGCGCCATCAGCGGATTGGGGGTCACCGCACCAAACGCCAGGTTCCGTTCCGCCAGCCAGCGCTCCAAGACCAAGCGCGCCACAATGACAAGAACGATAAAAACAGCCACGACTATTGACATAACGTTTTCGATCTGATGGGCGGCAAGCCCGTTGCGAATAGAAATCGTAGGGTTAAAAAATCTCGGCGACTGAATGAAGCGAACGCCGGACACACCGCCGGCAAAACCGCGCTTCACCAGCGCCTCATACCATAGTGCGCCGATCTTAAAAAGGCGGCAACGGCGCGAAGTTTGACCAATGCGTTTTACCGGCGGCCCAGAAGCAAAACAACCTCTACAAGAGAGGTGCTTTCAAAAGTACGAGGGGTTCCCATCCCCGGGAGCCGCCCGTCCTCGGGCGGACGAACCCGTCATCGTCGAAGACGCACCTAATTGGTTTGGCGGACGGTGGCCTGATAAAAAGGGCGGAACTGGTGTGACGCCATCGAGTTCCGCCAGAGGACGGGCGGCTCCCGACCTTGAAAATTACGCCGACATAAAAAAACCGCAAAGGACGATCCCCCCACAACCGCCAATCCAGCCTTTGCGATCTTTGCGTCCTTGTTACATTCCTCAAAATCATGTGCTCGTCGTCGTTCTCGTGATCGTCCTTCGTACTCGACTCGATGACGACGACGAGCACGACAACAGCAACGATTTTCAATCCAACAAAGTAGAATTAGGATAACGGCCCTATGGACATGAAAACACCGGCGGCCCGGCCGCCCTGGTCGCGGGCCATTCTCCGCGGCGCGGCCGGCCTCACCCTCCTTCTGACCGTCTCCGCCTGCGGACTCCGCCCGGCGCACGCGCCGGCCATTCCCCCGCCCGCCGTGGACGGCGCCAATGCGTTGCGCCTGGCCACCGCGTTTACCGCCCTCGGCCCCCGGCCGGCCGGCTCGCCCGGCGCGCAACAGGCCGCCGTCTGGATCACCGCCCGCTGCCGGGAGTATGGGTATGTGCCTGAAGTCGACACCTGGACCGAGGCGCCAGCCGGCACAGCCCTAACGTTCCGCAACGTTCTGGCATGCCTGCCCGGCCGCGCCCCCGGCCGCATCCTGATCGCCAGTCACTACGATACCAAGCTCTTGCCGGAGGCCCCCGGATTTGCCGGCGCCAACGACTCCGCCTCCAGTACCGGCCTGCTCCTGGAACTGATGCGCGCCTTTGCCAGGCTCCAGCCCGCCTGGGCCGGCCCCACCCTCGAGTTCGCCTTTTTCGACGGCGAGGAATGCCTGGACCATTACTCCGCCACCGACGGCCTGCGCGGCAGTTCCCGGCTGGCCGCCCGCCTGCGCACCACCGGCACCGCCAAGGAGTACCGCGCCATGATCCTCCTGGACATGGTCGGCGACCGCGACCTCAAACTCACCCTGCCCGTGGACACCGAGCCCGGCCTGGCCCGGCGCCTCCTGCGCCTGGCCGAACGGCGCAACTGGGATTCCCATGTCGGCTTCCACTCCGGCGCCATGCTGGACGATCATATCCCTTTCCAGGAATTGGGAATTCCCGCCGTGGATCTGATCGACTTCGCCTACGGTCCCGACAATTCCTGGTGGCACACCGCCGAGGACACCACCGACAAACTCAGCGCCGCCAGCCTCGCCGGGGTCGGTCAACTCGCCGCTGACCTGGCCGCCGATCTGGCCGCCACCCCGGCGCCGGCACGCTAACCTGGATTATTGATAAAAAATGAGATTCTCACACGAAGAGAATTTTCTCTCGCCAAGCACGCCAAGATCGCAAAGAGAATCACCCTTCTTTTGTACTTGAACCCAAAGAGGTGTTTTCAAAAGTCCCGATCCGGTTGGCACCGTTTTGGAGTGCGGTAATTCCTTGTGCCGCTTTTTACTATCGGCGTTATTTCAAGACCGGGAGCCGCCCGTCCTCGGGCGGAAATCGACGGCGTCACACCAGTTCCGTCTTTTTTATGGGACCACCGTCCGCCAAACCAATGATGCGCGTCTCCGACGATGACGGGTTCGTCCGCCCGAGGACGGG
>CAITYL010000031.1 GCA_903896595.1 uncultured Lentisphaerota bacterium | reverse complement strand
GTTTGGCGGACGGTGGCCCCCATAAAAAGGGCGGAACTAGTGTGACGCCATCGAGTTCCGCCCGAGGACGGGCGGCTCCCGGTCTTGAAATAACGCCGATACTAAAAAGCGGCAAAGGAATTGCCGCACTCCAAAAACAGTGCTAGTCGGACCGGGACTTTTGAAAACGGCTCAAAACAAAGAGGTGTTTTTTGGCGCTTATTTTGCCGTTGAAACGCTTCGATCGAGCTTCGTGTCCGTTGTGCCTTCGTGGTGAAATAGTTAGTGTGGTACTGCCGCGGCCGGCGAAATCCGCAACGGGGTCATGCGGGTGCCTTGCCAGCCGCGGCTGGCGTAAAATTTCAGCGCGGGCCGGTTGTCGCGGTCGGCCAGGAGCTGGAGCCGGGTCACCCCATGTGTTTGGGCCCAGGCGGTGATGGCCGCCAGCAGCCGGCTGCCAATGCCGCCGCCGCGCCGGGAGGCGGTTACCACCACGTCCTCGACCCAGCCGGAGGGGGCGCCCTCGGCGGTGGAGATGACGGTCTGCACGGTGGCCATGCCCACCACCTGGCCCGAGTCCCGGTCCGCGGCGACTTTGATGCAGGCGGTGCCGGCGCGCGCGGTCTTGAGCAGCAGGCGCAGGCCCCGTGCCTGAAGGTCCGGACGGATGGGGAAGTCGGGTTCCATGCTGAACAACTCCGCCAGCAGCGCCGTCATCGCCCCGAGGTCGCCGAGGGTGGCGCGGCGGATGCGGATGCCGGCGGTGTTGGATTTTTTCACGGTCATGGTTGTGTTTATACCGCGTTAGGGTGAAAGTTTTAATTAAATGAGGTGTTTTCAAAAGTAACGAGGTTTTTCCAATCACCGGGAGCCGCCCGTCCTCGGGCGGACGAACCCGTCATCGTCGGAGACGTGCATAATTAATTGGTTTGGCGGATGGTGGCCCAATAATAGAGGGCGGAACTGGTGTGATGCCGTCGTTGTCCGCCCGAGGCCGGGCGGCTCCCGGTCTGGAAATAACGCCGACATCAAAAAGCGAACCTAACGCAGTATAATTCCAAAATTAACCGCAAAGATCGCAAAGATAAAACAAGCTAAAAATAAGCAATTAATCTTTGCGTTCTTTGCGTCCTTTGTGGTGGAATATAAGGATCAGTAGTCGAATCCATGCCGATTGTTTTATGAATAATCCTGGTTGGCTGCCGGGTCCTGCGGTCGGCGTGCTTCCGACGGCATGCCGTGGGCCCGGCACAGGTTGCGGATTTCCTCCGCGGTTAGCGCACGTTTGCGCCGGACCGCCAGGGCGCGAACCTGCTCCAGCAGCGGGCCCGCCAACTGGCGTTCAATTCGGATGCCCAGCCGATTGAGCGTCTGAGTCAGCGAGGTCCGGCCGGAATGCCGGCCGATGACGAACATGGGGCGTGATTGCCCGACATCTTCGGGGTGAATCAATTCATAGGCGGCGGCGTCTTTCGACATGCCGTCGCAATGGATGCCGGTTTCGTGCAGGAACATACCCTGGCCCGTCACCGGCTTGCTCACCGGCAGCGGGCGGCCGGCGATGTCGGCGACCAAGTGCCCAAGGGCCTGCAGTTTGCGCAGGTCCACGCCGCAATTGCTGTCGAGGGTCAGGCGCGCCCCGGCGACCACTTCGTCGAGCGACGCATTGCCCGCCCGTTCGCCCAAGCCGTTCACCGTCACGTTGACGCATGCGGCCCCGGCCTCGATCGCCATGAGGGTGTTGGCGGTCGCCATGCCCAAGTCATTGTGGGCGTGGAAATCCAGCGCGGTTCCCGCCGCCGCGCCCCGCAGGCGTCCGATCAGGCGCAAGGTCTGCAGCGGATTCAACCCACCGACGGTGTCCGCCACGCGGATGCGGTCCACTTTGGCCGCCACGGCCGCGGGGATGAATTTTAAGAGGAAATCCAGATTGGCCCGGGCCGCATCCATGGCCCCGACGGAAACGAACTTGAATCCGTTCCGCGCCCGGGCAACCAGCACTGGCAGGTGTTCCAGCACTTCCTCCGGGGTCATGCGCGCCATGGCCTGGTGCCGTGACGAAACCGGGAAGGAAATATGGATGCCGTCCACGCGGCAATGCAGGGCGTTTTCGAGGTCGCGCGGCGTAGCCCGGCACCAGCAGGAGAGCCAAGAGTCTAATTTCAACGCTTTCAGGCAGTTGATGTTGTCGATTTCATCCTGGCCCATGGCCGGCGTTCCCGCTTCCAGTTCCGGCACACCCGCGTCGCTGAGCGCCTGGGCAATGCGGATCCGTTCCTCGCGCAGGAAGACCACGCCGGCGGCCTGCTCGCCGTCGCGCAGGGTGGTGTCCACCAGCCAGACATCGCGGCCCGGCGTGGGCCGGAACAGACCGGAAACCGTGGACGTTCCGGGTTCGGAGGCCGGCCGTTCCCCGTTCGTCTTCACGTGCGTTACTCCTCGTGCGAGTTATGACAGCAGGTAGGTTTCCGCGGGTTTGCCGACGGCGAGCTGCTCGATGATCGCTTCCACCGCGTCCTCGGTCACGTTCCCGTACCACCAGCCTTCGGGATAGACGACCATGGCGGGGCCGCGGTCGCACACCTTCAGGCAGCCGGCGGCGGAAATCATGACGTCGTTCAGGCCGTTGTCCGCCAGGCATTCCTCCAGCTTTTGCAGGAGCTGCCCAGACCCTTTTTTATGGCAGACGCCCTGGGGGGTGCCATTGGCCCGGAAACTGCAGCAGACGAGGATGTGATGGCTTGGCTTTTGCATGGTCTTTTTCTCCTTAGTGCTTTTTTTGGGGGGGGGCAATGATGTCAGCCGCAGCCCTGGCCGTTGCCGGCGCAGCCCATACCGCAGCCGGAAAAGCAGCGTTTCAGGCCGCGCGGCAACTCTTCGCCGCGAAAGACCGGGCCGAGTGCGTCCTCGATCAGGCCTTCCATTTCGATGACATGCACACCTTTTCCCGTCAGCGTGTTGCGCGGGGCCGGGCCGGCGCCGCTGACCAGCAGGGCGCGGCAGTCGTGCAGGCGTTCCGCCAGCTCCAGCCAGCGTTCGCGCCCAGTGCCCGGCGACGGGGCTGCACGGGTGTCAATCAGGCGGTAACTGTCCGCCTCCTCGGCATAGACGCAGAACTCGTCCGCCTCGCCGAGATGCCGGTTGACCAGCAGCCCCTCGCGGGTTGCCACCGCCACGTACGGCCGCACGTCCTGCGGGTTCAGTGGCAGTTGGGCGGCCGCCTGCAACGCCGCCAGTGATTCCTCGCCGGTGCCTTCGTTCAGCAGGCCGCAGGCATCCGCCCGGCACCGTTGGCAGTGCGCCATCTGCGGCAGGTGCGCCTCCGCGGCCTGGCGCACGGCGTGGATCATGGCCGGCAGCGGGGCCGGCGTGTCCGCAAATGGTGTGCCCGCTGCCGGGATCAGCGGGATGCAGTTCATCACGGTCGCCCCGAATTCCTTGACCCGCCGCGCAATTTCCGGGATGTGCGTGTCGTTGACGCCGGGAATGATGACGCTGTTGATCTTGACGATCAGGCCGCTGCCGCGCAGGAGATCCAGGGCCGCCGCCTGCCGGTTCCACAGGTGTGTCGCGCCCTCGATTCCGCGCAGAGGCCGGTTTGCGTCGCGGATCCAGGCGTAAATTTGGGCGCCGATCATCGGGTCCACAGCGTTGATGGTGAGGGTGACATGGCTGAGGCGAAGTTGTTTCAGCGTTTCCACGTGCGGCGCCAGGTTCAGCCCGTTGGTCGCCAAGCAGAGCAGCATTTCCGGAAAGGCCGCGCGTACCAGGCGCAAGGTCTCCAGGGTCGCCTCGGCGTTGGCCAGCGGATCGCCTGGGCCGGCAATGCCGACAACACTGATCTCCGGGCGGCGCGCCATCAACTCTTTCAGATAAGCCAGCGCCTGTCCCGGCGACAGCACGACACTGGTCACGCCCGGCCGGCTCTCGTTCGGGCAGTCGTGCTTGCGGTCGCAGAAGTTGCATTGCACGTTGCACGCCGGGGCCACCGGCAGGTGCACCCGCCCGAATTTATTTCGCGCCTCACCATTGAAACAGGGATGTTTGCTGAGGTCCATGAACGTATCCTCCCGCGAGGGGTGTGCTTCACATGTAGCTGTAGCCGATATCCGTGTCCGCCTGCGCCTTCTCCAGCAGGGCGTTGACCAGGCGGTCGTATAATTCCTGGGTGCCGCGGTAACCGAGCAGATGCAGGCGCTGACCGCCGAAGCGGTCGTGGATCGGGAAGCCGATGCGGATCAGGGGAAGGTTTTGGGCCCGCGCCAGCTTGGCGCCCTTGCTGTTGCCGATGATCACGTCCGCCTTGAGTTCCGCCGCCACGGCTTCGACCTGGGCGAAGTCCGCACCCTCCAGCACCTGTGTTTCTCCCACCGTTTCCGGCGCGGCTGCCGCCAGGGCCCGGCGCAAGTGGCCGCTTTTGCCGCCGGAGGCCGTCAACACCGGCATGACGCCGGTTTCGGTGAGAAAGGCGGCCAGGCCGACCACCAGGTCTTCCTCGCCGTAGAGCACGGCACGTTTGCCGGCCAGGTACTTGTGCCCGTCGACATACGCGTCCACCAGCCGGCCGCGCTCTTTGACGAACGCCTCCGGTGTCGCCAGTCCGCTGATCGTCTCCAATTCGCGAAAAAAGATATCTGTCTCGCGCAGGCCGATGGGCAGGCCGATCTTGTCGGCGGGCACGTCGCAGGTGGTTTGCAGGGTGTCGGCGGCGGACTCCGCAGCGCAGGCCAGCACCCGTCCGAACTGGAGGGTGGCCAGGGAACAACCGGTGGCGGCGATCTCCGCCACCGGGGTGCCGCCTTCCGGCAGGGTATGGTAATCAGCCCAGGCCGGGCCGTCCAGGGTGTCGGAATAGTCCGGCAAGATAACCGGTGTCAGCCCGAAGGCCGCCACGATTTCCCTCAGGTGCCGGATATCCGCCGGGGAAACCATACCGGGAAACAGATTGATCTGGCGCCGCCGGACGACGCCCTCCCGGGCCAGCGTGCGGACAACGGCGCGCACGGCGTCATGGAAGCCGTCCATGTGAGTGCCGCGATAACTGGCGGTGGAGACATGCACCAGTTCGGGAAAATCCGGGGTGCCCGCCCGCGCCGCCAGATAATCCCGGAGTAGTCCTGGCACATCTTCGCCGATCGTCTCGCTCAGGCAGGTGGTGGCGACGCCGATCAGGGCCGGATGATATTGGCGGATGACGTTGTCCAGGCCGCGGGTCAGATTCTCGCCGCCGCCGAAGACCGCCGTGGCTTCGCTGAAATTGGAGGAGGCGATGTCCATCGGCTCGCGGAAATGGCTGATGACGTAGCGCCGGATATAGGTCGCGCACCCCTGTGATCCGTGCAGGAACGGCATCGCGCCCCGGATGCCGCGGAACACCAGGCACGCCCCCAACGGCGTGCACAGCTTGCACGCGTTGCGGGTTGATTCCAGGTTGGGTTCTAGGACGGGGGGCATGGTGGGGACCGGTTGGGTGGTTGGGTGGTTGGGTGGTTGAGGGGTTGGGTGGTTGAGGGGTTGAGGGGTTG
>CAITYL010000030.1 GCA_903896595.1 uncultured Lentisphaerota bacterium | reverse complement strand
TCGTGTCCCAACTTGTACCATAACCGTTTTTACCTGCCGTCTGATAGGCGGCTTTAATTGTATTATATATAATACTATATATTTTTCAAGCGCAAATCCCCCACATCGCCAGATTAACCAACAGCTATGTCATGCACCCAGTCAAGGCGGCGACTTGGTGTTCCTCTGGATAATGTTTACATTGGTCGTGGAGGCCGTTGTATGCATTATTCGAAACGGAAAATTGGTTGTCTGCTGGTGGTTATGGTCGGCGCGCTCGGCGTGTTCAACGGGTGCGGCAATAACTTGGGGATCGAATTTTCCGGCGGCGGGCCGGGAAAGATCAAGACGGTCAGTCTGCCGGCACCCAAGGCGCCAAGCCAGGTGTCCGGCATTGGCGAAGCCATGGCGGCGGGCCAGGACATCCTGCTGTTCCGGCCGGCCCGCAAAGAGTCGGCCCTGCCGGATGACGAGCGGAATTACTATTTCATTGGCAAGCTGATGGAGTCGTATGCGCCGCGGGTCAGGGTCATTGAACTCACCACCTCCGTCAGCTATCCGCAGGGAGATTATTTTGCGGATATTCTGGACCATTTTTACGCCAACGGCTACGGCGTCATCAAGAAGGAAGCTGGCGGTTACAAACTGTACAAGGTCAAGTTCGGCTACAGCGAAAACTACGACGCGTTCGTGGTCCCCATTCAACGCAACCTCGAAAAGATGTTGGGGCCAAGTTTGTACGACAAGAGCAAACTGATCAGCCCGGTAAGCCGGTTTGAGGCCTACAACAAGGCGATGCGGGAAGGGCGGAACCTGATCATCTGCAACTTTGCCGGTGCCTGCGGCAGCTTTCCCCCGGCCGAGCAGGTGGCGCTCAGGCAGAAGATCCAGGCCGCTTTTTCCGGTGAGGCGGAAATCTTGGAACTGGATTATACGGCCTATACCGACCCGGCCACGGAGCTGTACTCCACCTGCCGGAACATGGTCAGCGTCTACAACGGCCGCACCAAGCGCATTTCTCCGGCCCTGTTTTCCGGCCGTGACACTCTGGCGACGATCCGCCAGTTGCTGGATGCGAAGTAACGAGACGATTAACTCGTATCACGTATCACGCGTCACGGTTCACGCATCACGCCGCCTTACCCCGACATCAGACGGGCGAGCAGCCAGGCGGCAACTTCGCCGGCGGCAACCGGGGTCTGAACGCCATCAGCCATGGCTTTGCACAGAACGGTGCCGCCATCCAATTCATTGTCGCCCCGGATGAGCGTATATCGCGCCCGGACCCGGTCGGCGGCGCGCATTTGGGCTTTCATGCTGCGCCCGGTGGTTTCCGCCAACACCCGCAATCCGGCGTGACGCAATTCCGCGGCCAGGAGCTGCGAAGCGGCCAGGGCGCGTTCGCCGAGGCTGACCAAAAACACGTCCATGCCCGGCGTCCCGGCCGCCGCTTGGCCCAGACTGGCCCGCGCCAGCAGCAGCCGTTCCAAACCGGCGGCAAAGCCGACCCCGCGCACCGGGCGGTCGCTCCCCGGCAGGAACAGGGCGTACCGGCCGCCGCCCGCCAGAGCGTTCTGCGCCCCCAAGCCGCTGTGAACGACCTCAAACACCGTATGCTCATAATAATCCAAACCGCGAACCAGCCGCGGATCGACCCGATAAGGCACCTTGAGTCCATCCAGACACGCACAGACCGCCGCGAAATAGGCCTTGCTTTCCGCCCCCAGCAGGTCCATGATGGCCGGCGCGCCGCGAATCGCCTCCTGGCACCCCTCCACCTTGCAGTCCAGCATGCGCCAGACATTGGTCTCAAAGCGCCGCCGGCAATCCTCGCACAATCCCGCCAGATGCGGGGTAAAATGTTCCTTCAGCGCCGCTGCCGCCGCTGGGCGGTCGTCCGCCGTGCCCCGCGAATTGACCAGCAATTCGCCATCAGCGATCCCCACTTCTTCCAAAAAATGCAACAACATGGCGATGCACTCGGCATCCAATAACGGCGCGGCGCGGCCAACCGCCTCCACCCCCACCTGATGGAACTGCCGCCGCCGCCCCGCCGCCGGCCGTTCACCGCGGAACATCGGGCCCATGTAGAACACCCGGCGCTCCTCGCCCTCCGCCAACCCTTGGTTGGCAATGGCCCGCATCACGCCGGCGGTGCCTTCCGGTCGCAGCGTCACGCTCCGCCCGCCCCGGTCTTCAAAGGTGTACATCTCCTTTTTGACCACGTCGGTTTCGTCGCCCAGGCCGCGCACAAAGACGTCGGTGCGTTCAATCACCGGCGTGCGAAGTTCGCCGTAGCCGTACCGGGAAAAGAGCGCGCGCGCCTGGTTTTCCACAAAAACCCACTCGCGCACTTCCGGTTCGGCGATGTCCGCCGTGCCCAATAACGGTTCCCACTGGCTCGCCATGACTAGCAATTCCTAACTTCTTGAACGGACGCTACCGGAAACCAAAAGCAGAAAGCCGACGGAAACGGCCGCCGGCTCTCGCATCATTCCAAACCCGCGTCAAAACGCGGACCGAGACAACTTACTTCTTCTTCATTTTGCGCGGGCTGATCTTGCTGACCTTGGCTTCCATGACCCGGCCCGGCTTGAACTTGACCACCACGCGTTCGGGAATCTTCACGGTGTTGGTCGGGCGGTTCGGATTGCGGCCAATGCGCGCCTTGCGCACGGTCGGCTCAAACACGCCAAAATTACGGAACTCGACATTGCGGCCGCCCGCCACTTCGGTGATGATCATGTCCAGGGTCGCCTGGATCACTTCCATCACGTCCTGCTGTTTCAATCCGGTCTGGTCCGCGATGCGCATCGCCAAATCACGTTTCGTCATCTGAATCTCTCCTTAGCGTCTTGGGTGGTTTAATGCGTTACTATAGCGTGTTGAGAAAAATCTACCGGTAATATGAGTGCGGTCATAACAATTTCCAAACAAGCCGATAACCTACTCCCCCGTTTGGCCGCCCGCAACTGCCCAAAACGACGGGGGCGCATGGCCGTTTTTGAATGATGTTGGGGCCACCCTTTTAGAAAAGGGTGCTCCCTTTGCGGATTCCGCAGGCCGTTCTAGTGCAACCATCCACGATTGGGGCATCAGGGGCGGCCTGCGAAATTCGCAAAAAGGTACAAACAGGTTTGACGGAGGGTTTGGGAACCGCCTTTCCTTAAAAGGGGGTTCCCAACTGACACCTTACAGGAAGGTAATCACGCCAGTTCACGGGCATAATTGAAGGCGCTATGGGCCGGATTAAGGCGGCCCAGTTCCCGCCAGGCCGCCAGCGGATCCGGGGCCGCCACCAGATCGGCCACCCCGTGCGCCATTCGCACCCGCGGATTCCGCAACCCGCTCCAATTGAACGGGGTTTCCGGCCGGTAAGCCGTGACCGCCCCCTCGCTCCGGGCGTGCAGCCGCACCCCGCGGACATCGGCCAGCACCGCCCCGCCCGCGGCCGCCGGCACCTCCGCGCGACTGGACAGCAATGCCGGCCGGCCGTACACCGTCACCGACAACGGCGCCGGACAGGCGGCCGCCAACGCTTCAAGCTGGCCGCGATCGGCTTCCAATGATGCGGTCACCCCCAGCAAACCCAAATTGGCCAGGGTGCCGGCGGCCAGGGCATTGAGCACCATCAGACCGGGCCCGGCCTCCAGCCGCGCGCCACTGTCCCGCGCCACTTCCCAGCCATCCCAGCTATTGACTTCGATCGTCACCCCGGCGGCGGCCGCACCTGCCGCGACGGCGCGCCACCGCGGCAGGTCCGCCTCATAGAACACCGCCGGCAACGCCACCACCAGACGACCAGCCCCGAACTGGCCTGCCAACGCCACAACCTCTTCAATCGATGCCAATTCCACGATGACGGTCACCTCAGGCACGGCCGCCATAAAGGCCGCCGCCCGCTCCGCCTCAAGGCGGACGCGATCGGGCATATCACCCAGGATGCGCCGGTTGTCCGGATGGGGCGCCGGGGGCGCCAGCAGGGTGCGCACCGTTTCTGGCAACTCTCCGCGCAGCGTGGCGTCCGGCGCCTTGCGCACCCGGTGCAGGAACGCCGACAGGTCGCGCAGCAACGCCTTGGCCGCCGTGGGCGCCAGCGCCGTCTCCGGCGCCGCCTCGCATACAAACCGCGCCAGGGGCACCTCCTGTAACGGCGTCTTGACCAGTCTCTCCTCCAGCGCTTGCAACGTCACCGCCCGGTCGGCCCGGCGTACCGGCCGCGGCGGCGTGCGGAGTTCGCAGGCCTGCTCGTTCCACGTTGCGCGCCATAACAACCCGCCACGCTCATCGGCACGCACGGACAAAACCCAGCCGGCCGGCGCGGGAGGGGCCGCGGACTCCGCCGCCACGGTCCCAGTACTTGGGGGCGCGTCGTCACCGGGCTCACTCTGGCCGGCCGGGCGGGCACTGTCGCCCGTCAGCGCGTCCCGGCGCCCGGTCAGATAGCCATCCGTGAACCCGCGCCCGGCATAGGCCCCCAAAAAACCGGCGTCATCCGCCCGCGGGACGGGCGCGGCGGCATCGGCCACCAGCGCCGTCCGGTAAAGCCGGACCGCGGCCGTCACCCAGGCGGCGTTTTTCAGCCGGCCTTCAATCTTGAGGGCGCGCACCCCGGCCGCCGCCAGTTCCGGCAACCGTTCCACCAGGCACAGGTCGAGCATGGACAAATGACGCGCGGGCGGCGCCCCGCCCGCCGCATACGGCACCCGGCACGGACTGGCACAGGCGCCCCGGTTGCCGCTGCGGCCGCCGACCCAGCTCGACAACAGGCACCGGCCGGAAGCTGAAAAACACAGGGCCCCCTGCACAAACACCTCCACCTCCACACCGGGCACGGCCGCGCAGGCGCGGATTTCCGCCAGTCCCAGTTCACGTGCCAACACCACCCGCCGCAGCCCGAGCCGGCCGGCGGCACGCACCCCGGCGCTGGACGACACCCCCGCCTGGGTGCTGAAATGAAACTCCAGTTCGGGAAACAGCGGACGCAAGGCCAGGAACGCGGGGTCACGCACCAGCACGGCGTCCACCCCGGCTTGGCGCGCCAGCACCAATTGCCGGGCCGCCTGCCCCAGTTCCCGTTGGGCGACGTCAATATTCAGGGTCAGATAAACCCGGGCACCGGCGGCATGGGCGCGGGCCGTCCACGCCGTCAACTCCTCCGGCTGGAAATTTTCGGCGCCACGCCGGGCATTAAGCTGGCGCAGGCCGCAGTAAATGGCGTCGGCACCGGCCTCCAGGGCGGCGGCAAACGCCGCCGGGCCGCCGGCCGGCGCCAGCACTTCCAAACGTCCAGAACCGGCGGCAATAACGGGAACGGGGTCCACGGTGGTTTTCATAAGCGCGAGAATATGGCCCCCGCACCCGGTTAGGGCAAATGAAAGGGATATGGTGGCAGGAATGAAGAATCCCCCTGCCCGGCGGGCCGGGGTCGGCGGTTGCCTTGGTTTGCGGCGGGTTTTCGGGCAAGCTCCGCCTGTGGCGTGGACTGGCGCGGTTTTTGCCGGTTGTTTTGTGCAGGTTGCGAAGAACGG
>CAITYL010000029.1 GCA_903896595.1 uncultured Lentisphaerota bacterium | reverse complement strand
GCGTGGGTAAAATCAAGCGAAAACACCATTTTTTACCCAAGTCAGGCCGGGGCGGTGCCAGCCGACGGTAATTTCAACCTAATCCGCCTCCGTCGTCACGCCGGCACCCGGCGTAACCAAGGGGTTTTGCAAGAGGCTCATCAACTAGCTGTTTTTACTGTACAGCCAAACTTCCCATTTTGGCAAATTTTTTAACAAAAATATTTCTCCGTTCTTCAGCCGGCATATTCATGAGACCGGAGTTGGGGCGAGTGAAGGCACTCTAGTCTCTCCGGTCCCGCGAGTCCCTCGATTCCCCGGGCCTGGCGCCCCCCAAACGCCCGGGGTTTTTACGGCACAAAAAAACTGGCAGACCATTGCGGGCTGCCACCCCCGGCGGCCAGGGTTACGACGGTTATATTCCTCTTCGATTTACCTTCGTGTTTTTCGTGGCTTCGTGGTGAATCCGAAAGTTTAAGTGTCACACGGTAGTTGAACGGCGAAACCCGCCCAACCCGCGAAAGTCAGCATTTATGGATATCGGCTGGGTCTCCCGCTTTGAATGGCGGAAACTGACGGTGCAGCGCAAAAGCCTGGCCGGCATCGGCATTGTGGCGTTCATCAATCTGCTGTTCGGTGTGGCGTTCTGGCTCCGCCAGCGTCACCCGCCCCATGGCCGGCATGCCCAGGACATTCCCCAGGAACTGCTATCGGAGGTGTTTAATGCCGTCACCTACACCGCCACCATTTTGGCGCCGTGCATGTTCCTGCTGTTTCCCATGACCCTGGCGGTGCTGGTGGCGCATTCGCTGTCCGGCGATGTGGACACCGGCGCCATCCGCCTGCTGTTGGCGCGGCCGGTGCCGCGCTGGCGGCTGCTGTTTGGCAAGTGGGTGGCCATGACGGTTTATGCCTTGGGCATGCTGGCGGTGCTGCTGGTGACCAGTTACCTGACGGCCTCCATTTTGTTCAAACCGATGGGGGACATGCTGGTCTTCGGCCCCATGGTCGGCCTGACCCAAAACCTGATCGTGCATCCCTGGCCGGAAGCGTTCTGGCGGCTGATGATGGCCTATGGCATGGCCACCGGCATGCTGGCGGCGACGGTGGCGATGGCGCTGATGTTCGCGGCGCTGACCCGGCATTTCGCCTCGGCGGCCATTCTGACCACATCGGTGTTTTTCTGCAGTTACGTGGCGGAGAACCTGTCGGTGCTGTCGGCGATTCG
Source organism: uncultured Lentisphaerota bacterium (assembly GCA_903896595.1). Taxonomy (GTDB): domain Bacteria; phylum Verrucomicrobiota; class Lentisphaeria; order Oligosphaerales; family CAITYL01; genus CAITYL01. Next base: position 3,054 of record CAITYL010000029.1, on the reverse strand, counting down.
GCCGTTCCTGCCGACCTACCGCCTGCCGTTCTGGAAATGGGCGCTGGCGGAGCAGATTCCGTGGGACCGCCTGGGGCAGGACGTGATCTGGACGGCCGGCTATACCGTCGCCTTCCTGGTGGTCGGTTCCGTGGCGTTCACCCGCCGGGATTTTTAGGACCGAGCGCTATTTTACCACGGATTACGCGGATGGGCACGGATAAAACCAGAAAAATGCATCTATCTTAGCTGTCGTCTCCTAGCGCCCGGTTGTCCCAAGAGTCTTAATGGTCCCAAGAGTCCCAATGGTCCTATCCCGCCCGGCCGTATTAGCACACACAGAGGGTTGCCATGAAATGCGTCGTGCTGTCGCCCCAAAGCGGGGGTGAGTTGCTGGAGCTGTACTACCTCGACCTGCGCATGCATGTGCTGGAGGCGGCGGCCGCCCTGGACCGCATCGCGGCGGCGGGTGGCGCGGACGATGACCCGCGCCTGGCCAAGCTCCGGGCCGGCGCCCAATTGTTGCTGGACGCGCAACCGGAGCGCGCCCGCCGTTTCCTGGAACTGTTGTCGGTATGAAACGCGAAGGTCTGATCATGCGTGTCATTGAACCCCATATTCACATGATTGCCCGGACCACGGCGGACTATGAGCGGATGGCGCTCATGCACACCGTGGCCTGCTGCGAACCGGCGTTTTGGGCCGGGTATGACCGCACCTCGGCCCAGGCGTTTCATGATTACTTCACCCATCTGACCGAGTTCGAGCCGAAGCGCGCCGCCCAGTACCTAATCCGGCACTACGCCTGGATCTGCCTCAATCCCAAGGAGGCGGACAACTTGGAGCTGGCCCGCGAGGTGCTGGCCTTCATTCCGGAATTTCTTGCCAAACCGAACGTGCTTGGGGTCGGCGAGATCGGGCTCAACAAAAACACCCGCAACGAACTGACGGTGTTTGAGTGGCAGGTGGAGCTGGCGCTCAAGTATGACCAGCTGATCTGGATTCACACCCCCCATCTGAATGACAAACTCAAGGGGACGCGAATGATGCTGGACAGCTTGCGCCGCTGGCCGGGCCTCAAGCCGGAACGCGTCTGTTTCGACCACAGCGAGGAGCACACGCTGCCGCTGATCCGCGACGCCGGTTACTGGGCGGCCATGACCATTTACCCGGTGACCAAGAACTCCGCCCCGCGGGTGGTCGACTGCCTGGAACGCTTTGGCGGCGACCATCTGCTGGTGGATGCCTCCGGCGACTGGGGTCCGTCCGACCCCGCCACGCTGCACAACGCTATTTTTGAGATGCGCCGGCGCGGCCACGCCGACGACACGGTCGAAGCCATTTTTTACGACAATCCCTGCCGCTTTCTCGGGCAGTGCCCCAAGTTTGCCTTCAAACCGAGGACGTGAGGCGGTTGTCTCATGCCGGTGGGGCAGGGCGGCCGTTCACGTTACGACCCGATTGATGACGGCCTGCAGTTTGCCATTGGCGCCCCGTGGGATGTAGTCCAGGATTTCCACGGTGATGATCATGGCGTTTCCCAGACGTTCCTGCAACCGGCGGATGATTTCATCCTCCATGGCCCGCTCGAAACCGTCGCCCGGCACCAGCCGGACCCGGATCGTGGTGGCGGTTTCCTGAACGATCTGACTTTCGCGGACTGGCAATCCATAAAAAGCGGGGTTCAACCAGAACACCCGCCGTCCGTCCGGGGTGCGCAGCATGTCATTGGCCCGGCCTTCAATGCGGGCCAGGACGGGGAAGTTCAGGCCGCAGCGGCATTTTTCCGGCGCCAGTACGCCGCGATCGCCGATGCTATACCGGATCAGTGGCATGTCCGGATTCACCAAGCCGGTGCAGAGCAATTCTCCCGCCGTTTCACCTGCGGCTGGCGGCAGGGCCTCGACAATTCCCGCATCGGGCCACAGATGGAGGGCGCCCGCCGCACATTCACAACCGCCCGCCACCATCTCGCCCATGCCATAGGTATTGACCACCGGACATCCAAACGCCTTGGAAATGACCTCGCGCTGCGAATCTAGCAGCAGTTCAGCATTGCTAAAAATCACCTTGGGCCGCGGCACGCTCAGGGATTGCGCCAAAATTTCGCTGGCCAGCACCGCCGCGGACGACGGATAGACGATCAAGTGGGTCGGGGCGAACTTGCACAAGGCGGCGGCATAGGCCGGCGCGTTGGCCGGCGACAGATGGTGCGTTGACAGGTAGAGCTGATGCAGGCCCGCATTGTGAACCCAGAACGGCGGACGGCGCCGGGAAACCGGCACCACCACTTGCCCTCCCATCATCGCCCAGCGCTCATGCCGGCTGACACCGTGGCGCCGCCGGATTCGAGCCTCCTGCAAAGCATACCACATCTGCATGGTTGCCCGTGAGCTGGAGACCAGCAACGGCGTTCCGGTGGTTCCGCCCGTCGGGCTGGTCTTGAGGGTGCGAGCGTCAAGATCGTCCGCCAAAAAAGCCGCCGGTTGCCGGCGGATGACTTCTTTTTTGAGAACCGGCCAATTCGCCAGCCGGCGCCATGGCGCGTCGTTGCCGGCGACCCGCCGGCCGGTTGAAACTTCCGGCACCTGCTGCCGCCACCAGTCACGGTAATACGGTACCCGTGTGGCCGCCCGATCCAGGATGAACGACAATCGGGCCTGCTGCCAGGTCGACCATTGCTCCGGGGACCATGCATCGCGGGCGAGCGCTTCTTCGACCAGCGCATTCCCGTTGCCACCGTACCGATACTGTCTCAGGTACAATCCATAAACACTGGCAAATACCGACCGTTCGCAAGGGGGCGCATGGGTATACAGCCAAGACAGGAAAGAATTCATGGAAACCAGCACCATTCTCCGTTTGCGATCCGGTTACAGGGAGCGGGGTACAGTACACCGTTCTTTCAGTAAAAACCACCCAGGGAGTGCATCTCCCAGCACTGACGAATTTGATTTGTGCTTGACCGGTCGGCGGTGACATAAAGCCGTGTTGGTGACGGTAGGGCGTGCGGAAGCACACGACAGCCGGGAGGTTGTCACGTTTTTGGTGGAGTGGGCGGACGGACGGCGGGGC
>CAITYL010000028.1 GCA_903896595.1 uncultured Lentisphaerota bacterium | reverse complement strand
TTAAAAAGCGGCAAAGGAATTGCCGCACTCCAAGAACAGTGCCACCTTGATCGGGACTTTTAAAAACGGTTCGTATCTTCTGGATTTGAACAGGAGGCCGCAGAGGCCACGGAGAAGTTTTTATCTATGTCACTCCTGATTTCTCCGGTTCAATTCCCAACCGAGTTTCATTTCTGCTTTCTGCTTTCTTAATTTCAGCTTTTGATTATGGATCCGTTACGGGACCCAGAAGAAGCCGTCCAGGTCACGCCGAAGGCGGGGCTGGCGGTTGAGCAATTCGGGATCCGGCATCCAGCCCGGGCCGAGAAAGGAGGCGAAAAGAAAGACCACAGGGGCCATGGTTTCATGAACCGTAAACTCGTTGCACAACGGATCGCTGTAACCGCTGGGCCCAAGCTGGCGCCACAACGGAATAGCGGGATCGCCATCGGGGGTGGTGCGCACTTCGGGTGGCAGGAACCAGACCGTCCGGAACTGGGTCGGCTGGTCCGGATCGGCAATCTCCCAGCGCAGGACGCCGTTTAACGTGTTAAAGGGAATGGTGACCAGGCCGTAGGTGGTGATGCCGGGAACCGGTTCATGCACGGGGTCCGCCCGACTTTCCGCGTCCTGGATGGAGGTGGGGAAAATCCGGCCGATCCCGGTGGTCTGCGCCATGCCGAGCGGATTGCCTCCGAGGTGGAAATCCAGGTTGAACAGGGCCGCCTGGCGATAGTCGTTGCCCCCGGTCAGCTTCCAGCCGATAATCAGGTAACGCGCCCAGACCGGAGCGAGAGCCCCGCCCCAGCGCCGCGACTTGGCCTCATACCAGGTATGGCGGTACGGCGTCTCACGGGAGTGGGCCAGGACGTCGCCAGCCTTGGCCAACAGGGCGGTGCGGGCGGCTTCCCGCCAGGGGCCGGAAAAACCGCCGGGGAGGTCATGGGTGGCCACCAGGAACAGCGGCCAGGAATACCACAGGTAATTCGGATATGACGGGTAGTGAATGATGCAGTCTTGAGCGTACCCCTCGGCGGCGCGGGTGTACGCCGGATCGCCGGTGGCCAGGGCCAGATTGGCGGCGGCCATCATGCCGGCATAGGGATTTTCGCCAGCCGCATTCCAGGTAATCACGCGAGTGGCCGGATCGTCCTTTTCTTTGCGTGGCACCGTGACGGTGGCCTTGAGGCCGGTCAGGTCATGGGCGGGGTCGCGCGCCCACGTCCAGGCGCGGCACGCTTCCGCGAGCAAGGTGGCGGCCCGTTTGGCGTCATACGGCTTGAGCAGGCGCGCGGCATAGGCGGCGCTGGCGGCGAAATGCATGGTGCTGCTGCGGGTGGCGCGCGACAAAAAATACGGTTGGTGGTCGTTTTCAGGACCGCCGGGATGATTGGGGTGGCTGAGGGTTTCGACCCGGCCGCCCACGCCGCCGTCACCCGCGGCGGCTTGGGCGCGCCGCCAAACGTCCAACCCGTAGAGCGCCTCGTCCAGCAGGTCGGGAATGCCGTTACCGCTTTCCGGAAGGTGAAGCTGCCCGTCGCTGAACGCGCCGGGGTTCAGTTCATAGGCGGCCAGCAAATCCCAAATGACATAATGATGACTTTCGCGCCGGTCATAATCGGCGGCGTCATGCCAGCCGCCCCAGACATCCAGCGGCCGGGTGCTGTCGCCCGTGGCGGCAATGACCCTAAAATCTGGGTTCTTGAGCCGCTCCGGGAGCCGGTCATCGGCAAAGGTGAAGGGGCCGAGGCCATTGCCGGTCAGGCCGCAGGGAAACACCGGCGGCGGATGGCAGCGGCCGCGGACCCAGCCGGTAAACCCCGTGGCCAGTTCACAGCCGCACCGCTGGTGGAACAGGCCCCGGGCGGCCGTGTAAAACGCCGAGCCCAGGGCAGTCGGCCCGATCTGAAACGGCCAGGACCGGCCCAGGCCGGGCACGACCATGGCGTAGGTGCCCGCCGTACGTACCGCACTGAAATCCAGCTCGTAAACCGTTTCCCCGGAATAGGCCGCATTTTGGTGGAGGCCGCGGGTCGGGGTATCGGTGTACCGCTTGTGGAGCGCCCCCGAAAAAACCGTTTGACCATCGGACAACCGCCGGACCTCGAACCGGGTAAAGCGGGAAAAATCCACCGGCCCAAGCCCGGGAATCCAGCCCCCCAAATAAGCGATTTTAGCCGAGGCATCGCCAACATAGCCAACTTGGTTGACCTTGAGCACCGGCACGATGAGCGCCGCCGGATCAAAGGCCAGGTCGGCCTGGCGCCCGTCCGCCTGAACAATCCGGTACCGGCAGCCCGGCTTCAGAGGCGCGGGAAGCCGCACATAGGCATAATGCCCGATCTCATAATTCCAGCAGTCACGCAAGGGGGATCCGGCGGGGTCAATCCGGTCGCCCAGGGACGCCACCCAGCTTTGCGCCTGCACCGGACACCGGGGGGACGCATAGGCCGGATCGTCCGGACTGGTGACCTTGAACCGCGACGCGTCCCGCATCCACAGGTGCGCGGTGGAAAACCGCAGGTAATCGCGTTGCCAAAAGCGGACCCGTTTCTTGAGGTTGACCCAATTGGGATTCAGGCCGGCTTCAAGCTTGATTTGGTCTTGCAGCAAGGCCTCATAAAGAGGGCGGTTGCCGGCATAAATCCGCGCCTCGGTCTCGTCCATGTAGTCATTGGCCAGCAACAGCCACTCGGGCGACAATACCCACAGCTTGTCGACCTTGGTTGCCGGGCTGGGGTAAACGGTGACCGGTTCCTCCGCCCAGGCGGCGGCGGCAACCAGCGTCACCAGCACCAACAACCAGCCAATGGTGGCGTGCCGGGCATTCATCATGCGTACTCCTGCTGTAGCAAAGGGCTTGCAGCCCGCCAGATCGAAACCGTCAGTAGGATTCTTTTTGACCGGTCACTTTCGCTCCCTGCGGTCGCTTCGTTCGCGGCTCGGATTGGCATTGAACCGGTATCGAGGGGTTGCAAGAGCCTCCGGACTTTCGGCTTTTTATGCAGACGCCAACTGCCGGACATACTGGTCGAAATCCTGCTTCGTCCCAATCATTTGGACCCCGGCCAGGCGGGTTGCCCGGCGGACCAGGGCGCGATAAGCCGCGGGCGGCGCGGCCAGGGTTTCCAGCTCGGCATCGCCGGCCACGCCGGGGTCACCAGCACTGCACAGTACAATCTCATTGAAGGCAAACTGCAACGGCGCCGGTTGATAGCGGTAAAGTTGCAACGGTTTGCCGGCCGCCGCCGCCGCCGCCGCCGCATTGGCCCCGGCCACCTTTCCCTGCCCCAGCGCCTCGCGAACCGAACAGCGGGTACTGCCGGCAAACTGGGTAATGTCGCCCGCGGCGAACACGCGGCCGCCCGCCAGCAGGGTGTCCGTAACCACCACTCCGCGGTCAACCGGCAACCCGGCGTGGCGCGCCAGCTCCAATGCCGGTCGCGCGCCGATCGACAGAATGGCCGCGCGCGCCTCAACGGCGCTGCCGTCATCCAACTGATAGCGCCACTGGCCGGCGGCCTGAGCCGGCATCGCCGCCGTCAGCGACACGCCGGTCCGCACCGTCACCCCCCGCTGTTCCAGCAACGTCCGCAGGACCGTCCCCGCCGCCGCCGTGAATTGGGTCGGCATCAGTCCGGGGCATTTTTCCACCAAAATGGGCTTCAGCCCGGCGCCAGCGGCGCGCAAGGCCGCTTCCACCCCCAAAATCCCGCCGCCCAGCACCAGCAGGGTATCACCCGGCTGAAATCGGTCGCGGACCGCCAGCGCCTGGTCATAGCTCCACAACGGCAACAACGCGCCCTCCGATCCGGTGACCACGGGCCGGATCGGCGCCGCGCCGTTGGCCAGCACCACGGCGTCATAAGTTTCCCAAACGCCCGCCGCCTCAATTTCACCCGTGGCGGGCCGCACTCCAGTCACGGGCGTGGCCAGGCGCAGTTCAATCCCATTGGCGGCATACCAGGCCGCCGGTTTCAGCCACAACTCATCCGCAGCCGCCTGCTGGAACGCCAAGGCCACCAAGCGCGGCCGGGAATAGGGCGGCACCACTTCACCGGAGTACACCACCACGGTGTCCGCGCCGGCCTGCCGGGCCGCCTTGGCCGCCTCAGTACCGGCATGACCACCACCAACGATGCCAATCCGCATAAGTCTCACCTTTGAGGAAAAAGCTGAAATAGGGTCGGCGTTATTATCAAGACCGGGAACCGCCCGTCCGCGGGCGGACAACGACGGCGTCACCCCAATTCCGCCCGTTTTCCGCACCTTCTGACTACTGGCTACTGAATTCTGGCTACTTTTGCAATTCCATCGCGCGTCTTCGACGAGCACGGGTTCGTCCGCCCGAGGACGGGCGGCTCCCGGAGTACATCTGAAAGCAGAAATTAATCATTTCAGCTTTCTGCTTTCGTAATTTCAGCTTTACTTGGAGCAGGCTTTGGCGATGGAGGCAGGCAGCAGCGCGGTGTCGTACAGAATGCTGGGAACCATGTCCAGAACCAGCATGATCGAACTCACGGCGCTGTCCGATTCACTGATCAACTGCATGTCCCCGCGGACACCGCCATAGACATGGGGACCATTGCTGCCGGCCGCACTGGCCATATTGCCGGCATCCATAATGGTGCCGCAGCCGGCGGTTAACAGGCCCAGGCACACGAGGAAAAGGCTTTTTTTCATGAGGTCATTACTCCAATGGATTGAATGCCGCCGCAACCCACGGCGTTCCGCCACAGGGCGAGTATAGCACGGTTTTTACCAAACGCATGACCGTTTTGTTGGGTGATGTTGGGGCCACCCTTTTGAAAAAGGGTGCTCCCTTTGCGGATTCCGCAGGCCGCTTCAGTGCAACAACCCACGATTGGGGCAACAGGGGCGGCCGGCGGAATCCGCAAAAGGGGGTTCCCAATAATGGTCATCACCCGGTAGACTGGCGGTGGTTGGGTTGCGGGTTTATCTTACTTAAATCTTACCATTCACAGGAGGCCATATGCAAACCCAATTGTCCAGCAAAGGCCAAATCGTGCTGCCCAAGGCCATACGTGACTTGCACCGGTGGGAACCCGGCACCACGTTCACCGTCGAGGACAAGAAAGACGGGGTCCTCCTCAGGCCAACAACCACCTTTGCCCACACCCGGATTGAAGATGTGGTCGGGTGCCTGGACTATCACGGCCCGGTCAAGACCATCGAGGAAATGAATGCCGCGGTGATGGAAGAAGCCAAGAGACACGTCCGATGATCGCGATTGACACCAATATCATCGTGCGTTTGCTGGCCAACGATGATCCGGATCAGACCGCCCGCGCCCTGCGCCTGCTGAAGGAAGACCGGGTGTTTGTCGCCTCTACCGTCATCTTGGAAACGGAATGGGTTCTGCGGTCCGCCTACCGCGCGGACCGCGGCGCCATTCAGCAATCGTTGCGCAAATTTTTGGCGTTGCCAAACGTGTTTATAGAGAACGAACGCGCCGTGCTTCAGGCACTTGAGGCCCACGCCGCCGGCATGGATTTTGCCGATGCCTTGCACCTCGCCACCGCCCATGGTCGCGCCACCCGCTTCGCCACCTTTGACCAATCCTTGCAGCGGCGCGCCGCCAGTCAGCACGGCGCCATTCCGGTCTTTGAACCGCAATGACCTCGCAAAAAAACCGCAGATTGTCGAATATCGAACCGCAGAATATTGAAGTTGTTGTTATCCCTCGGCGAAACTTCGTTCGTTATTCGGACCTCAATATTCGTCAATCTGCGGTTTAATTGTGCTTGGTTCAGTTCACGGCGCCGTCATGGACGGTCACCACCTGATCGGCCCAGGGGGCGCACTCATCGGCGGTGGTGACCGTGATCAGCGCCTGCGGACATTGCCGGATGAGATCCAGAAACGTCCGCCGCCGCACCGCATCCAATTCTCCCAGCACATCGTCCACCAACAGAATCAAACCGCGCTGGTCTCCCGCCTGCCGTTGCAACAACCGGTAACTGGCCAGCCGCAGGGCCAAGGCCGTGGTCCGGCATTGTCCTTCCGAACCAAAGGCCGCCAACGGCCGGGTATCCAAGGTTAATAAAAGTTCATCTCGGTGCGGCCCCACCAACGTCACACCATCCCGTTTTTCACGGTCGCGGTTTTTGACCAGCAAATCAAACAGGCGCGCGGTCAGCGTCTCCAACCCGGACTCGGTTCCAGTCACTGGGGTATAACGTGCCAGCAAACTGCCATCACCAAAGAACTGCCGGCCGCTTTCTTCCAATTCTGGCCTTAGCTCTTCCACCAGTAACAGCCGTCGTTGAATGATGGCGGCGCCAAAAGCTACGAGTTGCTGGTCGAACGCCTCCAACGCGCGGTCACCAAACTGGGCGTACTGGCGCAGAAGGGCGTTTCGTTGGCGCAACACCTGGTTGTATTCGCTCAACGCCCGCAGATAACCGGCATCCAACTGACTGCCCAAAATATCCAAAAACCGGCGGCGCTCGCTGGCGGGTCCCTTAACCAGTCCAATGTCCTCGGGTATGAAAGCCACCGCCAGAAAATGATTAATAAAATCACTGGCCCGGATGATGGGGACGCCATCCACTTGCAAGGAACGTTCCTGCTGTTGCGTCACCCGCAATTGCCGGGTCAACCCATCCCCGCCAAGCGTTGCCACCAGGGAAAAACCTGGACTGTCCCACCGCCGCAGTTCCTGCAGATTGCGGGTGCGGAAAGAACGCAGCAACGCCGCGTAATGCACGGCTTCCAACAGGTTGGTCTTGCCGGCCCCGTTGGCGCCCGTCAATAACGTGACGCCCGGCGGTACTGGCCAAGCCAAGCTTTGGTAACTGCGAAACCCCGCCAGTTCCAACTTGACCAACGCGACAGGCGCGGCCCCCCCGAAACTCATACCCGCATGGGCATGATGATATAGAGGAACCCGTCATCACCGGTCAGCGACAACGGGCTGAACTCGTCATTGACATTCAACACCAGTTGATCGCATTCCAGTTGCTTGATCGGCTCGGACAGAAATTCCGGGTTGAAGGCAATCTGCAGCGGCTTGCCCTCGTAAGACACTTCCATCGGCTCACTGGCTTCGCCAATCTCACTGCTCAACGCGCTGACCGTCATTTTGGCGTTTTCCAGGTTAATCCGCACCGTGGCGCTGTTTTCCGTCACCACCATCGCCACCCGGTTCAACACCGCGCTGAAATCTTCACGGGGAATGATGACCGAACTGGCGAACGCCGTGGGAATGACCTGCCGATAGTTGGGATAATTGCCATCCACCAATTTGGTGGTGAGCAAAGTCCCGCCCAACTTGAACGCGGCCCGCCGGTCCGACAGGGTGACCTGAATGGGTTCTTCCACCTGCTGCGCCTGCTGCTGTTTTGTCGGCGCCGGTTTGTCAGCCCCCAGGGCACACAATTTTTCAGCTTCCGCCACCGCTTTGGGCGGCAGAATCACGTCACCCTCGCCCGGAGTGCCCTCGGCTAATTGTTTTTCCATCAGGGCCAAACGCCGGCCATCCGTCGCCGCCGCCGTCAGTTTCCCGCCGCGCAAGCTGAGCAGGACGCCATTAAGCGCCCGCCGAGTCACATCGGGACAAACCGCATAAGACACCTTGGCCAGGATTTTGCGGAATTCATGAGGCGGCAGACTGAAGCTAAACCCGTTCTCAATGGCCGATTCCCGCGGAAATTCAGCACTGTCCATTCCCACCAAACGGAAAAATGACTTTTTGCAGGAGATGGTGGCCTGCTGCTTGTCATCGGTCTTCAAAGTCACTTCGCCATCCGGCAGGCTGTTGATAATCTGGCCGAATTTCTTGGCCAACAGGGTGATGGTGCCTTCTTCTTTGAGCGTCACCGGCACTTCCGTGCGCACCGTGATGTCCAAATCCGTTCCCACGACCACCAGCTTGTTGTCCTTGGCCTCCAACAACACGTTGTTCAAGATCGGCAACGTGGAGCTCTTGCCCACCACATTAAGCGCGTTCCGCAAGGCGCCGGCCAGAATATCCTTGGAGACTGTTAGTTCCATGGTCGTTCCCTTTCTCGTGAGGATTGGTGTTAACAAACATAATTGACTAAGAGTGTTTTAATAGATTAAAAAGAAAACCGTATTAATAAGGGGTGTTGATGAGTTGATAACTTTATAATTAGTTTATAATAAATAATTAATATAGGTGATGAGGTGTTGATGAAACACGGTTCGAACCCCGGATAACCCAGGGATAACTCTTATCCACAAGTTATTCACGGGGTTGTGATGCACTTTTACACAGCGGCGGTTTTTTTGTAATAGGCCTGCAATTTGGCGGAGACATCGCGGAAATTGACGTCCAGAGAATAAATATCCTTGTAGCAGGTCAGGGCTTCGGTTTCCTGTTTTTTCTGTTCGTAGGCCAGGGCCAGGGAGTAGAGGAATTCCTTGCGCTCGTGGTCGTTCTTCTCCATGCCGTCCAGGGCCGCGGTGAACTGCTCAATGGCCAGGTCGACGAGGTTTTTGGCGAGCATGCTCCTACCCATATATCCCAGCGCCTTGCGCCGGAATTGCGGACTCCGCTGGGCAAACTGAAATTCCTGCAACGCGGCATCGATGTCCTGCCGGTTGAACAACATTTCACCCAGTTCAAAATGGTAGGCGGCATCATTGGGATAACGCTGGACCCGGTCCCGCAGCCGTTGGAGGAGGAGTTCATCCTTCTGTTGGACGATGCCGGCGATGGCGGCTTCCGCCTCGGCCGTCTTGTCCGGATGGGCGGTGCCATACTCGCGCCATTGGACCATGGCGTCATCGAAGCGCGCGCCATGGACCGCGGTGATGGCGGCGTCAATGGCCGGGTCCAGGGTGCCGGTGCATTGCACCACTTTTTCGTATTGTTCGAGCGCCTGGTCGAAGGCATGATTCCGGGCATAAAGTTCAGCCAACCGCTTGTGATTGGTGGCGCTGGGCTGGGTGGTGGCCTCTTTTTCCGCCGCGGCAATCAAGTCCTTCATGGTGTCGGCGTCGCGGGCCGTCACTCGTGATTGCTGTTCCAAGGTTTGGGCCATATCCTTATCCTTGATGAGATCGCGGTAGGAACCGGCGCCCTCCCACTTGCCCTGTTTCATGGCGGCCAGGGCGGAGATGCGCTTGGTGGCATTTTGCGCGTCCAAGCTGTCCGGCTTGAGGACGGCGATTTGCTGACAGGTCTGGAGCGCCTGCGTAAAGGCGCCGGTTTCTTCGTATAACCGCGCCAAGTTTTGCAGGACCATCATGTCTTTGGGGTGATATTTCAGAGCCAGTTCATAGGCCCCCAGGGCGATTGGCTTGAGGTCAGCGCCTTCCGCAGCCTTGGCCAAAAACGACAGCGTGCCGGTGGCGGTGGGGTCGAGTTCCAGCGCTTTTTCCGCCACATCCATGGCGTCAATAAACTTGCCGCGCTGCAACAAGACGGGCCCCTTGACCATGACGGGCAGGGCGGTTTTGAGTGCGGCCATGCTCTGGGCGACCAAGCCCACCTTGCCATTGAAACGGTCTAATTGGGCCTTGCGCAACAGCTCCCGTCCGTCCAGAAATCCCGGCTCCTGCCGCAACAACCCGCGGAGCATTTCAAAGGCGTAGCCGTAATTACGCTGGGCCACGGAGGTCTCGGCGCGCTCGTAAAGGCGTCGCGCCGCCGTACTCAGATCCTTCAAGGTTTTGATTTGCACCGCCATCGTGGGCGACCTCGTAAGCAGTGTTCGACCCCGCCGCCGCGAACCATCCGTGGACACCGGGACCGGAACGGCACATTTTCCCGCTATATTAGCACACTTGCGACAAAAGAAAAGAGCATGCCCGAAGCCATTTCAAAAACCACCACGGAACCCGTCATCGCCGCCATTGCCACGGCGCTGGGGGGCGCCATTGCCGTTATTCGGGTCAGTGGCGCCGATGCCGTTGCCGTGGCGCAGCGTCTGTGGCAGGGGAAACCGGCGCTGGCGAGGTTGCCGCCGCGGGTGCTCACGCTGGGCCGGGTCGGCGATGCCGCCGGCCAGCCCATGGACCGGGTCCTGGTGGTCTGTTTTCCCGCCGGTGCCAGTTATACCGGCGAACCCATGGTGGAATTTCAGGCCCACGGCGGCGCCGCCGGCGCCCGCGCCATCCTGGCCGCCCTGTATGCCGCCGGCGCCCGGCCCGCCGCTCCCGGCGAATTCACCCGCCGCGCCTTCCTCAATGGCCGCCTGGACCTGACCCAGGCGGAAGCTGTCGCCGACCTCATCGCCGCCAATTCCCGGCTCGCCTTGCGCCAGGCCGAACTCAGTCTGGAGGGAGGTTTTGGCGCCGGTGTCCGGACCCTGTGGCAGGCGGTCACCGATTTGGCTGCCGAGGTCGAGGCGCGCCTGGATTTCCCCGAAGAACCGCTCGCCGTGACTCCTGCGGCGGAACTCGCCGCCACGGCCGGCCGGCTCGCCGCCACCGGGCGCGCCCAGGCGGAACGCCGACAGTGGGGCGATCTGCTGCGCCATGGCGCGCACGTCGTCCTGGCCGGCCCCCCGAACGCCGGCAAGTCCAGCCTGCTCAACACTATCTTAGGCCGGGACCGCGCCCTGGTCACCCCGGTCCCCGGTACGACGCGCGACACCCTTGAGGAACTGGTGGAAATCCGCGGCCTGCCAGTTTGGCTGGTGGACACGGCCGGCCTCCGTCAGACCGACGAGCCCGTCGAACGGGCCGGCATCGACCGGACCCGGGCCCATATCGCCGCCGCCAACCTGACCGTGTGGATTATGGACGCCGGGCAGCCCCTCGCCGGACAATGGCCCGATCTCGACCCCGGCCAGGAACTCCGGCCGTTCCTACCCGTGATCAACAAAAGCGATCTTGGCGTCCCCCCCCTGGCCGCCAATTGGCCGTTTTCCAGGCCCCTGGTGGCGGTCTCCGCCCTGACTGGGGCGGGGCTGGATGAGTTGGAGCAGGCCATCGTCACCGCCCTGGGCGCCGCGGCCGGGGGCGCCGCCGGGCACGACCTCCCCGCCCCCAATGCCCGGCAAAGCGAGCTGCTGGCCCGCGCCGCCGCCGCGCTGGAGGACGCCGCCACCGGGCTGGCCGCCGAACACTGGGAGACCGCCGCCATTTCCCTCGGCGAGGCCGCCAACGCCCTGGGGCAAATTCTCGGCCTGACCCATTCCCCGGATTTGCTCGACACCATTTTTTCCCGCTTTTGCATCGGCAAGTGATCAGTGCCGCGTGGTCTGACTGATCCGCACTTGTCGACGGGTCAGACCAATTGGGACTCAAATCCATTTTCTCTCGCCAAGCCCGCTAAGATCGCAAAGAAAATCTCAAGGTCAGGTGCTTTCAAAAGTAACGGGGTTTTCCCATCACCGGGAGCCGCCCGTCCTCGGGCGGACGAACCCGTCATCGTCGGAGACGTGCATAATTTGGTAGTGAATTTCTTGGCGTTCTTTGCGTCTTTGCGAGAGAAAACAACGCCTGATGTTTGATATGAAATGGGGATCAGCCCCATTGGACGTTTGATTCTGCGCCATGTTAGCCCCAATGTAAACCTATTTATTTTATTAGTTGACAATAACCCCAGCAAAACTATCGTACCGGGATGCCTGCACCCCGGACATCCCGCCGCTGGCCACCCCTCGCGCTGATCCTGGCGGCCGCCACCCTGGTCGCCCGTGGCCAGACCGACGGCACCCAGCCCGCCCGGGACGCCGCTCCGCCCGTCATCCGGCTGCCGGACTTGAAGGTGGTGGCGGCCGTTCCCCCCGACCCGGCTCCGGAACCGGTCTTGGCCGATCCCGTCACCCTGCCCCTGACCCGCCTGCTCATGGAGCCCGGCCTGGAAACCCAATCCCAGGGCACGCTCGGCACCCAGACCGACCTCCGGATCAACGGCAGCGCCTTCTCCGGCGCCGGCCTGGCGGTGGCCGGCCTGGCCCTGCGGAATCCGCAAACCGAGCATTTCAATACGGAACTGCCCCTCGCCCCCGCCCTGTTTGCCCCCCCCTCGGTGGACACCGGCCTGGCCAATGTCCTGGAGTCAACCGGCCAACTGGTCGGGACGGCGGCCTTCTCTTTTGTCCCCATTCAAGAGCCGCTCCGGCAACTGGAAGCCGGGGCCGGGGGCGGCGGCCACTGCTGGGAGAACGCCCTGTTCCAGGCGCCGCTGTCACCGCGCCGTCTGCCCGGTCTCGGGGGCACGGTGTTTGCCGCCCACGAAACGGCGCAGCGCACGGACGGCTATGACGACAACGACCTCTCCGCCTCCAGTGGTGGCGGCCACCTGCAATGGTTCGCGCCCGACCAGCAGAGCGATGTCGCCTTTGGCGCCCAGGACAAGCGGTTTGGCGCCCGCGGCTATTATGGCGCCCCGGCCCAGTACCCGGCCGAGGAGGAACTGCATGACCGCCTGCTGGTCCTTTCCCACCAGCGGGAATTTGGCGACGACACCCTTCGGCTTTCCGGGCTGTGGCGGCGTCTCGAAGACCTGTACTGGCTCAACCATGACCAGCCCCAGCTTTACCAAAACCATAACGTCAATGAGGTGTGGGCCGGCGCCGCGGACGGCACCCAGACCATCAATGAGCAGTGGGCGATGCGCTGGCGTCTCGAAGGCGAGGCCGACCAGTTGCATAGCAGTTACGCGGGGCAATGGCCGGGGAGCAGCCTCGGCAATCATTTTCGGACCCAGGGCGGTCTGACTCTGGCGCCCCAGTTCACCCAGGGCCCCTGGACCGTCACCGCTGGTGCCCGCGGCATGCTTTATCGCGGCGAAAACCCCGCCCTGCTTCCGTTGGCCGGCCTCGATTATCGCCTTAACGACCGGCATGCCCTCTATGCCAGTTACACCCGGACCGAGCGCCTGCCCTCTTATACGGAACTCAACTACAACTCCCCCGGCAGCCTGGGCAACCAGGGGCTGCAGCCGCAGACCAATGACGCCTTCGAGCTCGGCTGGCGCCGGACCGGACCGGTCGTGGACTGGAAAACCGCCCTGCTCGCCAATCTCTCCCGCAATACCGTGGACTGGACCAAGAGCGGCCCGGAAGCCCGCTGGACCGCCACCGATTTGGGCACGGTCGACACCGTGGGCGCCACCGCGTCCGGAACCTGGCGGGCCACCCGGACGGTAAAACTTGACGGCGGCCTGGATTGGCTGTGGAAAACCACTCCTTCTCCCGCCCCGTACGCCAGCCGCTATGTGCTGGATTATCCCCAGGCCCGGCTCCGCGCCGGTGTGGCCTGGGACGTCACGGAACGGGTGCGGCTGCAGGCGAGGGCCGCGGTCTGGCAGCAAACCCAGAATCCGGTGCGCGAGGAGGGCCGGCTCGGCAACGACGTGGGGCTGGAAGGCTCCGTGCTCCTCATCCGCCGCTACGGTCTCCGCTTGGCCGCGGGCCTCACCAACGCCCTCGACTCGGAATTCGAAACCTTTCCCGGCCAGCCCGTGGCCGGCCTCCAGGCCTATACCCGCCTCTCCGCCACCTGGTGAATCACTCGGTCCGGCTCCAATCAAAACGGTAGTTTGAGCTCCGGCCGCCGCCGGGGTTCCGGACGAGAATGCCAAGCGCGACCAGTTGTGCCATGTCGCGTTTGGCCGTTTCCGGCGTGGTGGAGGTCATGCCCCGGTACTTCTGGTTGGTCAGCCCGCCTTCAAATCCGCCGGAACCGGCGTCCAATAGGCGGTTCACCGCCTTGCGCTGGCGGTCGTTTAGCGGCGTACCGGCAAGCAGCTGCCAGAACCGGGCTTTTTTCATGGCCAGGCCGACCTGCGCCTCTGACCGGGCAACGGCCCGCCCCAAACAGTTGAGGAACCAGGCAATCCAGCCGGTGATGTCGCCATCACCCCGCTGCGCTTTCTCCAGCTCGGCATAATAGACCTTCCGCTCGGCGTTGATCTGTGCCGACATGCTGTAAAGACGGCAGCCCGTGTTTTCATCCTGGGCCAGCGCCAGGTCCGCAATCGCCCGGGCCACGCGGCCGTTGCCGTCCTCGAACGGATGAATGGTCACAAACCAAAAGTGGGCGGCGGCGGCGCGCACCAGTCCGTCCAGCTTGCCGCGCGAGGCGTCCCACCAGTCGAAAAACGTGTCAAGCTCCGCCGGAACACGGTCGGACGGCGGTGCCTCATAGTGAACCGTTTCGCGTCCGATCGGCCCGGAAACCACCTGCATCGGCTCGCCGCTTTTCCTGAAGTCGCCAGCCGTAATTTTAATCAGCCCGGAATAACCGGCGGGAAACAACGCCGCCTGCCACCCTTTGAGCCGTTTGACGGTAAGCGGTTCCGCGTGGTTCCGCGTGGCATCCAGAAGCATCTCGACCAGTCCGTCCACGTGCCGGTGGGCGGGCGGCAGCCCCGTCGTTGCCAAGCCAAGCCGCCTGGCAACCGAGGAACGGACCGACTGCCGGTCGAGCGTTTCCCCTTCGATCGCCGAGGTGGTGAACGCCTCTTCGACTAAGATATCGGCCTGCGCCTCAAGTCCGAACTGCTTCACCCCGGCAAGCAGCCGCCCCTGCGCCTTGCGCACGTTGCCGAGGGACAGCATGAGCGCCCCATCGTTCCACCGAAGTTTCGGCCACGTGGGTTGTTGCCAGATATACATGCGTACTTCTACGTTGTTTTTGTTGGATTGAAAGAAGTACTCACCCCTACCCCATGGCCCGAATAGCCGCTCTAATCAGGTCAAGAAATGACCCAATTATACATCCTAATCGGGTCATTGTCGAATTTCGGCCTCTTGAATGGTCTCCGCGGGGTCCCGCCGCTTGCCCAGCCCTGGCGTCTTCACAAAATGAGTGGCGTACGCCGCTTCGAGATGCGGCGCCCCCGACTTCGAAAACCGCAGCGTCCAGCCGCCCTTTTTCCCCCAGGCCCGATAGCCTGTCACGCTCGCGCGCAGCCCGCCCCGCAGACTGTTGCGGCGCAGCGTGGCCATGATGAAATTGATCCGGCTGAGATTGCCCTTGATCACCCTTTCAAGGCAGGGCACGCGCCCCAGCCGCCACGCTTCGTGATCCTTTGGATCCAAGCAGCCAAGCCGGAGGAAAACATCCACCGGACTAATAAAGCCCTTCTCGCGCAAGAGCTCCGACGTCACCGCGCCAAGCCTGCCCTGAATTTCCGTCCGGTTCATGCGTGGTCCGTGTGCCTCCGAAAACAGATAATCTAGACGGGGAAAAATGCGGGGGATGTTATGCAAAAAGTTTTTTCTCCTGGCTTGCGGGATGGTGTGTGCCAGTGCCGCGCTTCGGCTTTGAACGCGCTGAAGGCGCATCAGCATCGTAGCCAGGGGCAGCGCCCCTGGTTTGGATGAAGAAAGGAATTCAAGGCTGAAGGCCTTGCGCATCGTCCCTGGTGGTTGGATTCCCCTGTCCAAAAAGGTGGCCCTAATAAACTCGGTGCGGTCGTGCCGGTACCGATAAACGGTTATAGTGTCATTTATTGAAAGGAAAATATGAAAACATTGCAAAATTTGATTATCACCGGTTGGGGATACCACGACTATGCTTGCGCGGCGGCGGTGGCGCTCCGGGCCTTTCCCGATGCCGCCGTTCTCGGGGTCAGCAAAAACCGTTTGCCGGAGTGCTTGGCGGAGATAGCGGACCAGGAGAACGTGCCAAGTCAAATTTTGATAATCGGGGTGTCGTTGTCGGGCGATCCCGACCGCACGGCGGCGGCCTGCCGGGCACTGAAGGCCAAAGGCGTGACGCCGGTTTGGTACAGCGCCATCGAATGGTCTGATGGCTTCTTCACCCGTTTCAAGGGGGCGCTGACGGTCAAAGTGGACGAATCGCAATCCCTCCATCGCTTGGTCGCCGCCGACCTGAAGGTCACGGACGAGATGCGGAATCTTGATGCCGTTCTCTCTGAAAAACCCAATGCCCAGGGAAAAAATCTGCAATTGCTCCTGGCCGCAACGTCCTGCCATTACCGCAATTACCAGGATGCCGACGCCTATGCCGCCGCCATTCGTTTTCTCGCGTCTCCCAAGCCGGAGTTGCCGGACAACCTGAAACGCATTGTGGATGGCTATACGAAATATCACGCCCGTGAATGGGTCGGCGTCAGCGAAGCCACCCGGAAACTCCGTGAGGATTTCAAAACGATGGGCCGAAACGGCGATTGCCGCGTGCTCATCCTCGGCGAAACCGGCACCGGCAAGGAGACCGCCGCCCTGCTGATCCACGGCCATTCCCCCCGCCGCCAGCAGCCGTTTATTCCCTTCAACTGTGCCGACCTCTCTCCCCAGCTCCTGGAAGACCGGCTGTTCGGCCATGTGAAGGGTTCTTACACCGGCGCCATAGACTCCACGGAAGGTGCCTTTGAACAAGCGGACGGGGGCACGCTCTTTCTCGACGAAATCGGCGAACTTTCCCCGGTGGCCCAGGCGGGGCTCCTTCGCGTGCTGCAGGAAGGCAGCCTTTGCCGGATCGGCAGCACTAAGGAAGTTTCGGTCAACGTCCGTGTGCTGGCTGCCACCCACCGCGACCTCCCGGCCATGGTTCGGGGCAACACGTTCCGTGAGGACCTCCTGCACCGGCTTTGCACCTACATCCTCCCCCTTCCGCCGCTGCGGGCGCGGGCCGACGACATCCCGGCCATCGCCGATGCCCATTGGCGTGCCTTGGGTGAAACCACCCGGCTCACCCCGGCCCAACACGCCGTCCTGGCCACCGATTCCTGGCCTGGAAACGTCCGCGAGCTGTGCAACATCTTGGAACGCGCACACTTGCGGCACGAATCTGACTTTGGCATGCTGATTGCTGAACAACGGCAGTGGCTGGCGGGCGAAACCCCGGCCCGGCATTCCGCCGGCACCCCAGCCCCCAAGGAGGGCAGCAAAAACGACAGTCTGGATTTCATGATGCGTCAGCACATTCGGGAGGTGGTGGCCCGCCACCATGGCAATCTCGCCCACGCCACCCAAGCTCTCGGCATCGCCCGTAACACCGTCAAAAAATACCTCGCCCCCAGCTCGTAATTGGTCGCTGAATGGGTGCGGAGTGTCAATCCGAGCCGCGAACGAAGCGACCATAGGGAGCGTGAGTGACCGGTCAAAACGGACAGGTTTCTGTTAAAAATACGTCCGTCTTTTGACCCGTCACTAACGTTCCGGGCTCGGCTAATCACAAACACATTCACCACGGAGATTCTTCACATGTCCTGCAAAACCTGTAACGGAACCAAAACCATCCATTGCCCTGTCTGTCGCGGCAGCGGCAAAGTGAACGGCAAACCTTGCAACGCCTGCGGCGGTGACCAAAAAGTCATCTGCCCGACCTGCCGGGGCACCGGCAAATAACCATGAACATTTCAAAGTCCAAGTATATGAAGGGGCTCCAGTGCCAGAAGCTGCTGTGGACCGTCTGCCACGCCCCCGCGAGCCTGCCGGAGGCCGATGCCAGCGCCCAGGCATTGTTCAATGAGGGCAATGCCGTGGGCGAACTGGCGCAGTCGCTCTTTCCGGGCGGCATCCTCGTGGAGCGGGACGGCGGCTGTGGCGACATGCTCCGGCAAACGCAGCTGCTGCTGGCGGAACGGCGGCCCATTTTCGAGGCCACTTTTGCCGCCGGCGGCGTTTATGCGCAGGCTGACATCCTGAATCCTACCGAGGACGGCCGCTGGGACGTCATTGAAGTGAAGATGAGCACCGGCGTCAAGCCGCAGCACATCCAGGATGTGGCCTTGCAACGGCATTGTTATGAAGGTGCCGGGGTGCCGGTGCGGAATTGCCATCTGATGCACATCAACAACCAGTATGTCCGCCAAGGGGCGTTGGATGCGCGGGCGCTGCTGGCGGTGGAAGATGTGACCGGGCAGGTTGCCGCCGAGTTACCGAGGGTTGCCGGCCGCGTCGCTGATATGCAGCGGATGCTTGAGCAGCGGGAGTGCCCAACGGTCGCCATGGGGCCGCACTGCACCAGTCCGTACGACTGCCCGCTGATGAGCGAGTGCCAGGCGGCGGTTGCCGGCCGGAACGAAGCCGCGCCGCTGACCGGTGAAATGACGCATAACCCCGAAGCCATCCGGGATTTCTTGGGGCAACTGGTCTATCCGCTCTATCTCCTGGACTTTGAGACCTTCATGCGGGCCATTCCCCAGTTGGATGGGGCATGGCCCTACATGAAGATGCCGTTCCAGTTCAGCCTGCATGTGGTGGAGCACTTGGACGCCGACCCCGTGCATCATTCCTGGCTGTGGGATGGCGCCGGCGATCCGCGCGCCGTGATGCTGGCCACGCTCGGCAAGTTGATTGGTGACTGCGGTTCCGTGCTGGCCTATTTCAAGAGCTTTGAAGAGGGCCGCCTCAACGAGTCCGCCGCCGCTTTTCCAGAGTACGCGGACTGGGTGCGGAGCCTGATGCCGCGCATGGTGGATCTGATCGTGCCGTTCCGGTCGCGTGCGGTGCGCCACCCGGCCCAGCATGGCAGCAATTCGCTCAAGGCGGTGTTGCCCGCCCTGACCGGTGCCGGTTACGAGGATCTGGAAATCCAGGACGGCGGCACGGCCAGTGCGGACTTTGTCCGGATCACTTGCGGGGATGCGACCGACGACGAACGCGCCCAGGTGCGGCGTAACCTGGAGGCGTACTGCGGCCGGGATACCATCGCCATGCTGTATCTTCTGCGGAAATTGGCGACCCTGGCAGGGTAATACTTTGTGGCACGTAAACTTTTGGATTCACCACGAAGTCACGAAGAGCACAAAGGTAAATCGAAGGTGTTTTTAAGCCGTATTTGCCATTGAAACGCTTCGATCAAGCTTCGCGTTCTTCGCGTCTTCGTGGTGAAAGATTTAATATTGCTGGGGACTCGGTCATGTCCAAACGCGAAGAACATTGCCGGGAATCAGTCACGCTCTTCGGCGCGCCTTTTGAGGAAGTCCACCGCTGGCTCGATGAGTTTGCCGGGGCGCCCCGGTACGGCATGCGCCACCGGCGCGTCCGGCACCATGAGGCCGGCATCCAGGAAGCCATCCGTCTGTTCGGGGCCGCCGCCGGCCCGGTTGCCCGGCAGCACATCCTTTCCGATCTCAAGCAGGAAGGCTGGACCGAACACGATCCCTTTCCCCAAAACGAAGCCCACTACGTCCGAATGGGCCTGTTCTGATTGCAACGCGTTTTCCCACCACCGGGAGCCGCCCGGCCTCGGGCGGAAATCCGAGCCCGGAACGTTAGTGACGGGTCCCAAAAGGTTGCCGAAAAAATTGAATATCCAATATCCAACAAGGAATGTCCAAGGATGAAGGAAAAAGCCATTCAGCTCTGTAAAAAACGCCCCCTTGCATTGACTTGGACATTGGATATTCCTTGTTGATTATTGGACATCTTTTTGACCGGTCACTTTCGCTCCCTGCGGTCGCTTCGTTCGCGGCTCGGATTGGCATTGAACCGGTAAGCGTAGTTTTGCAAGAGCCTCGTCAACCATCCGCCCGCAGCCGGGCGGCTCCCCACGATGATCAACCACCTGCCTAAACGGATGCAAAAACCCATGAATACAAAACCAACCTTCGTCCATCTTCATGTCCACAGCGACTACAGCCTGCTCGACAGTACCTGCCGGGTCAAATATCTGGTCAAGCGTGCGGCCGAGTTCGGCATGCCCGCCCTGGCGATCACCGACCATGGCAACATGAGTGGCGCCCTGGACCTCTACAAGGCGTGCAGTGACCTGAAGAAGCTCACCGGCCAGGTGGTCAAGCCGATCATTGGCTGCGAATTTTATGTCGCGCCGGGTGACCAGCAGGATAAGGCAGCTCGCGCCCATGCCTCCGGCTATCATCTGGTACTGCTGGCGGAAAACAACGACGGCTATGCAAATTTGTGCCGGCTGAATGCCGCCGCCTGGCTCAAGGGGCATCATGGCAACCCGCAGGTGAATGTGGAGATGCTGCGCCAGTACAGCTCTGGCCTGATCGGCCTGACCGGTTGCATGGCTGGTGAGGTTCCCGCTAAACGCATCAACGACGGCATGGCATCCGCACGGCAAGCGCTTGCCGTCCTCTGCGACATCTTTGGCCCCAACCACCTCTTCGTTGAGATTCAGGATCATGGGCTGGACGCGGAGGCGACGGCCCTTCCCGGCCTGGTCGCACTAGCCCAAGAGTTCGGCCTGGGACTGGTGGCTACCAATGACGTCCACTACCTCCAGAAGGAAGATGCCGCCGCGCATGAGATCCTGCTCTGCATCGGCGCCCAGACCACGCTTGCCGATCCGCACCACCCAAAGCTCAACGCCCCGGAGTATTACCTCAAGTCCCCGGAAGAAATGGCGGACCGCTTTGGGTGTCTGCCGGAGGCGCTGGCGAACACGATCCGCATCGCCGAACGCTGCAACGTCACGTTTGATTTCAAAACCCTGCATTACCCGGTTTATCCTTGTCCGGCCGAGTTTGGGTCACGGGAAGCATACTTGCGTCAGTTGTGTGTGACGGGCTTGCAAGAGCGCTATGGCATTGATGCTGCCGCGCCGGACCTGACGCTGGAGCAGCAGGAGAAGGTGACGCGGATGGACTACGAACTGGGCGTCATCGCCAGGATGGGCTTCACCAGTTATTACTTGATGGTGTGGGATATTCTGCGCCATGCCCGGCAGCAGGGCATTCCGGTCGGGCCGGGCCGCTGCCACGCCGCCGGTAGCCTGGCGGCTTACCTGACGTATATCACCGATATCGACCCGATCCGTTATGGCTTGTTGTTCGAGCGCTTCCTGAACCCCGACCGCGTCGGCCCACCGGTCTTCGACCTTGAACTGTGCGAACGCCGCTGCGGCGAGGTTGTTGAATATGTTCGGAGCAAATACGGCGCCGAATATGTGGCACTGGCTGGCGGTTTCACCGTTTTTAATGCTAAAACCGTCCTCAAAGAGGTGGCCCGCGCCATGGGCCGGCCGCCTGCCGATGGTGACCGACTCGCCCAATTCATTCCCGATGACCCCAAAATGACCTTGAACAAGGCACTCGAGGGTTATACCGAGTACTGGAAATCGGGTGTACCAGTGCCGCCAATCACGGAGTTCGTCGCTTTCATCGAAGCCACCCCGTGGGCGCAACAGGTCCTCACGTATTGCGATGTCCTTGAGGGACTGAACTATGGCATGGGCGTCCATGACACGGGGTGGATGGATGAACACGGCACCGGCGTCATGCTCGGCGACCACCGGCTTGACCAGCTCGTTCCGCTTTGCCGTGACGCTCACGGTGAGGTCATCACCCAGTATTCGGATCGGGACTGCGAGGCGCTTGGCGTGCTCAAGCTGGACCTCCTTGGCCTCAAGCCCCTGACGATCATTGACGATGTCGTGAAAAGGATCGCCAAAACCACCGGCGTGATCGTGGACCTAAACACCCTGCCGCTGGACGACCGGAAAACCTACGAACTGCTCAACCGTGGCGACACTGCCGGCGTCTTCCAAGTGGAAGACAGTGAGTTACAGTCGGTCTGCCGCCAAGTGGACGTGGCCGATTTTGCGGAGTTGTGTGCCGCGGTCAAATTTGGCCGACAGGGCTGGTTTTACCAGTGCCCTGACTGGTTTTTGTCCCAGTACTGCGCCCGCAAGGCAAACCGCCGGCGAATCCGGTACGTCCATCCCATAGTGAAGCCGATCCTCAAAGAGACGTACGGGCTCATGCTCTATCAGGAACAGATCATGCAGGTTGTGCAGAAGGTCGCCGGTTTCTCTTTGGCGCAAGCCGATAACCTGCGCCGCGCCATGGGCAAGAAAAACCTTGCAGAGATGCAGAAGATGCGTGCCATGTTTGTTGAAGGGTGTGGAAAAAACGGCATAAGCCAGGACAAATCAGCTGATATTTGGGACAACATTGTCAGGTCTGCCGGGTGCGCCTTCAATAAATCTTACGCCGTCACTCGTGCCCTCCTGCTCTACCGCGCCGCCTGGCTCAAAGCCCATTTCCCCGCCGAGTTCCAGGCCGCGCAAGATGCATATCGGACCATTGGCCAAAGCAGATCCGACTCAACCACTACCAGGGGCTAAACCATGAACACGCAACGCAACTCGCGCCACGAGGTGTGGCGGCAGTATCTCCAAACGACGTCGCATGCCCGGCTGATGTTTGTTGTTAACCAACTCAGCGGCTTGCTGAATACCCCTATGGTGATGCGGAAATTGCAGGAGCTGGATGACGACATTCGCGCCGACCTGACCCTTTGGCTGTCCCAGGCCGAGATGGTGTTGCACGATATCAACGCTGGAATTGACCTGGCTTGCCCGGTCCCAACCACACTTGCTCCGCCTGCCGAACCCACGACGATGATGGCAAAGTTCGCCAAGCCCGCCGCCCCGGCGACCCCGGCCCGTTCCTACTGGTGGTTTCCTGGAACTGACCTGCTTAATCCGTCCAATGACTGCGAGACCGCTGTCGAGGCCGACGAGGTGGAAACCAAGAGAGGCATCCTGCAACGCACCCTTGACAGCCTTGACATCGACGCCAAGGTCGGCGATGCCACCTGTGGCCCGCGCGTCACCTTGTTTGAAATCCAGCTTGGGTCAGGCGTCAAAAGTGAGCGGATCAGTCGGATCAGCAACAACCTCGCCATGGACCTGCAGGCCACCAGCCTGCGTATTCTCGCCCCCATTCCCGGCAGGACCGCCGTCTGCATCGAGGTGCCCAATGCCAAGGCGGCGCCGGTCAGCCTGGGCGGCCTGATGAAGAGCCCCACCTGGAGGAAGCCGTCGGCCACCCTGGTCCCGCTCCTGCTCGGCCGCAATATTCGCGGCGACGTGGTCATTCCCGATCTCACCAAGACGCCGCACCTGCTGATTGCCGGCGCCACCGGCAGCGGCAAAACGGTGTGTCTCCACGCCCTCATCATGTCGATGATCTGCCGTTTTTCCCCCGATGAATTGCGGTTGATCCTGATTGACCCGAAGGCAGTGGAGTTCCGGGCCTATGCGCCTTTGCCGCATCTCCTCACTCCCTGCATTACCGACATCAAGAAAGTGCCGCTGGCCTTGCGCTGGGTACTCAAGGAGATGGAACGCCGCTACCGGGTTCTGGCCAAGGTCGGCGTGCAAAACTTGGAAGGCTTCAATGCCCGGCCGCCCGAGGCGGTGCCGGTACTGGATGACGACGGCAATCGGATTCCCGCCCGCCTGCCCTTCATTGTCATCGTCATTGACGAACTGGCCGACATCATGATGACCGCCAAGGCCGATGTGGAAACCGGCCTGGCCCGCATCGCCCAGCTCGCCCGCGCCGTCGGCATTCATGCCATTGTCGCCACCCAGCGCCCCATCGTCAACATCATCACCAACGTCATCAAGGCCAACTTCCCCTGCCGCATCGCCTTCCAAGTCACTTCTCAGGTGGATTCGCGCACCATCCTGGACGGCAAGGGCGCCGAAAGCCTGCTCGGCCGCGGCGACATGTTGTTCAAATCCTCAAGCGCTTCCAAACTGGAACGGCTCCAGACCCCCTTTGTCGCTGATGAGGAGATCGACCGGGTAGTCGCCCATTGGGCCGCGCAGGGGCCGCAGCGGTTTGAGCCCGATGCCTTCAAGGTCACCGCGGCCGGCGAAGGCGACGCCGGGGGCGAGGGCGGCGAAGTGTCCGCCGAGGACGAGGCCCTGGTCCAGCAGGCCATTGAAATCATCCTGCGTGACCGCCGCCCCACCACCAGCTACGTCCAGCGCTGCCTGCGCATCGGCTACAACAACACCGCCCGGATCATGGAGATCCTCGAACAGCGCGGCGTGGTCGGCCCCCAGAGCGACAACGCCGAGCGCGAAATTATGCTGGACGATGATCACGCCGGCCCGTCGGGTGTTGTATAACTATTCTCACTCCCCAATTTATTAATGATTAATGGCAGCATAATCATTCATCAATAATTCCATCATATTACAGCGATGTTCTTCACTTTTTTCTATGGTCCACTTATCATCTTTTCCTTCTGCTGTATTAAACATAAGAAGAAGTTTGATGCTTTCTATGTCTTTTTTTGCAATTTTATCCAGCATCCGCCCAAATTTTGTACCAACGCTATCATTGCTTTGTTGTGAATTGAAGCTTGTTGAAATCATTGCCAAATTACCAAAAGAATTAAGATCACTTTTCTCCCATGGGTTATCAGATGTTTGAGGATGAAGGTGCTCAATAGATCGATTACGTTTGAATGTGTAATCTTTTACCGCATCTAGTTGTGCTTTGTTATTATCAAGCAGACCTATTTTCTCTTCGTTAAATACCTTTTCCCATAGAATATAATCAAGCCGCCAGAACCAGTATCGGTCAATACAATCATATAAAAATTTAGTGTCAATTAACGAATGCCGCTGATAGTCTTGTCTTTTTAGATTAACAAGAAAATCATCGTTGTCTAATGGCGACCGTTCTAAACAAATTTGATAAGCATCTAAAACCCATTTTTGTGGCTCCCCTCCGCTTACATACAACATGGACTGAAATTGCCAGACGGGTTTCGTGTATGCCGATTCGACAGTTATCTCACTATCAACATGTTGATAGGGAGGTGTTGGATGGTTATCATCGATGTGGATAATATTTATGTCCATCCATTTGCGGTAATCTGCCATTGCCTCCATAAAGGCATCATCAAATGTTTTAGTGCCAAACTTTTTCCATTTTATTTCTGCTTGTTTAAAGGTTGTCAATAGGTGCTTGGTATCCCAAAATCCAACTATTTCAAGATGTCCTTTTCCAATACAGTTGCTTAGTACATGCAACAAAAAAATTGGAAAACTCATTACTAAATGCGTGGAATCTTGCATAGGAAACGAATCTTCCAAAGCAGGTTCTTGCTGGTAATTGTTATTATCTTTATTCTCAAGCAAAGTTATCAATCTTGAATCGTCATAGTCATCTACCGTTTTATCTTTGGGCTCAACAAAACGTTTACTACCATCGGAGATCGCATTCCATGTTGTGCTATGCTTGCCGAAATATTTTCCTTTTATAATTTCGTGTGCTTCAAGTTGCCGACCCGCCGCATTCATTTTTTCAAAATACAAATTGAGGGCGTTTATCTCGTAACTATCCGGCAAAAAAGCTATGAGAGCCGTTGTCTGTTCATACACATACCTGCTAAAATCTTGTCCATTTTTTGGAAAAAACGATTCATTGTCGGAATTACTATTTCTACTTACAAACCGATTAAATACATCGATAAAACGCTTCATGTTAGTATTGTTAATGCTAGCTTTTTCAAAGCATTTTTCTAATTTATGCAAATCATCTTGATCGTTTTTTCTAGCAAAGTATTGCAAACGACTTTCTTGGCCATCATTTTTATGAATAAACTTTTCCCATATTGAATTGTCAGTCCATTTATGCGAACAAGCCATGCCA
>CAITYL010000027.1 GCA_903896595.1 uncultured Lentisphaerota bacterium | reverse complement strand
TGACATAACGCCGATCTTAAAATGCGGCAAAGAAATTGCCGCACTCCAAGAACGGTGCCATTTTGATCGGGACAAGCTCTACTGGCTACTGACTACTGACTACTGACTACTCGCTACTTGTGCAATTTCCTCTTATGAAACGCGCCTTCACCCTCATCGAGCTGCTGGTGGTCATTGCGATCATCGCGATTCTGGCCGCGCTGTTGCTGCCGTCACTGGGCAAGGCCAAGGACAAGGCCCGGCAGATCAGCTGCATCGGCAATGAGCGCCAGCTCGGCACGGCGTTCGTGCTGTTTGTCGACGAGCACGATGGCTGGGTGCCGCGGGCCCGTGATTATGCGCCGCCCACTTGGACCACCCTGGTGGATGGCAACTACTGTTTCTCATGGGTGGACAAACTCCACGCCTATTTGGGCGCCGGCCCGCAGTTCGACGGCACGTCGACCGGCACGTCGCCGGTGTTGTCCTGCCCAAGCGGGACCGCCAATCGCTGGAACGCCGTCTCCTACATGGCCAACATCTACCTGGGGGGGTATCGGGATCCGGCGATCGGCTGGAACCTGGGCGCGGACGCCAATTACAACCCGCGCCGCCTTGCCGCCTGCCTCCAGCCGAGCGCCTGCATGGTGGTGGCGGACGGCCAGTGCAAGACCCTGACCCGCTTCGACTGCGACTTGGCAGGGGCGCCGCCGCCGTACGCCGACTATCTCGACCTGCGGCATGGCGGCGGCGTGTCCGCCCTGTATGCCGACGGCCATGTCCAGGCCGTGATCGTTTCCCGGCTGCCGCCGGCCGAGTTCAACCAGCTCGCCATTTGGAACAATTTCACCTGGTGGCCGGCCACCCCCTGACCCCGAGGGGGGATTCACGTTGCCACGCGGAGCTAATACTACTTTTTTGAAACGGCTCGCCAAGGAGGCTCTTGCAAAACCCACGGTTATCTGGAATTCAGAAGCTACCTCTTTTCCCGGATTGCACCGGGAAAAAACGATCCGCGTTGCGGACAACCAAAAAACACGAAGGTGAACTCGCGCGGATAAGGCAACTTAAGGATGGCTATTTTCGGCGGATAAGGCAACCCCACCGGGGGCGGAGTTCTGATCTGGCTTTATCCGTGAAATCCGCGTCATCCGCGGTTAAAAATCCCCATACATGCCAGCCGACAGTGGCATGACAACGCGCCGGACGCGAGAACGAGGGCCAGCATGGGACGAAAGCATTTTAACCGCGGATGACGCGGATTAGCGCGGATAAAGCAGTTGACGTAGAGCCGTTTAGAGCCGTTTTCAAAAGTCCCGCCCCCGATACCGACAACCATGTCATCACAAAACGTGTGTGAACTTTTTCCATCACGTATCACGGTTAGACACTAAGGAACAGATTCATGCGCGTTCACCTCCTCCTGGTGCGATTCTGCCTCGCCGCCGCCGTGCTCCCCCTGGCGGCCTGGGCGGCGGCGCCCGGCGTCACGGCCGTTCGCACGGCGGTGCCACCGGTAATTGACGGCACGCTTGCCGACCCGGCGTGGCAGAACGCCCGTTGGCAAAGCGACTTCACCCTGCTCGGCGACGAAACGCCGGCGGCACCCGCCACCCGTTTCGCCCTGCTCTACGACGACCGCACCCTCTATTTCGCCGCCCGCTGCACGGAACCGAAGCTCGACCAGTTGAAAGCGGCGGTGACCCAGCGCGACGCCCTGCACCTTTATAGCGACGATGTGGTGGAGCTGTTCGTGGCGCCCGGTCCGCAGCGGACCGATTATTACCAGTTCGAGATCAATTCCACGGGCGTGGTGGCCGATGCCGTCGCCCACCAGTCGGGCACGGTCCGCGACGCGTCTTGGAACTGCGCCGTGCAGGTGGCGACCGCAAAGGGGGACGGCGAGTGGATAGTCGAAATGGCCGTGCCGCTCACCGAGCTGGAGCTCGGTGACAACACGCCGGGCGACTGGGGGCTCAATGTGGCGCGCGTCCGCCGGGCGGGCGGTAGCGAGCAGCTTTCGAGCTTCGTGCGGATGACCGGCACGTTTCATCAGCCGGCGCTGTTCGCCGCGCTGGCGTTGCCGGGCTCGGAATTTGACGCGCTGCGCTGGGAAGTGCCGCCGCCAACGGGGCTGAGCGTGTTGCGGGAAAACGAGGCAACCGTGGTCAAGGGCAAATTGAGCGTGAAAAACCTGGGCGCCCAGCTGCGCCCGATGGTCCTGACGCCGCGTTTGCGCCAGGGCGGCAAGGCCGGTGAGGCCAAGCCCGTGCTCGACATCCTGGATGCCGGGCAGTCCAAGACCTACGAGTTCGCCTTGCCGCTGCCAGGCGAGGGTCCGCAGGAGTTCACGGTGGAGCTCGCCGACCGGCGTGAGCCCCAGGCACTCTTCGCACGGCGCAGCTTCGCGGTGGATCTCGCCTTCACGCCACTTTCGCTGACCCTGCGCGAGCCGGCGTATCAAAGCGCGATTTATGCCACGCAGAAGATCAAGCGCATTTCCGGTTCGTTGCGGGTCGCGCTGAGCGCCCAGGAACTCGCGGGTGTCCGGGCCGTCGTCTCGCTGTCGCCACTGGATGCCGCCGCCCAGCCGCTGGCGGAAACCGCGGTGGAGCAACTGTCCCCGGAGGTGGCGTTCAGCCTGCCGATTCCGGCCTTGGCTGAAGGGCGTTACCGCTTGCGCGTGGAGTTGCTTGGTGACAAGGGGCAGAAAATGCACGGGCTCGAACGCATCATCCGCAAGTTGCCGCCCGCGCCGGGCGGCGTGGAATGGCGGATCACGGAAAACGGCATCCTGCTGCGCAACGAGCAGCCGTTTCTGCCGGTTGGCTGGTATAGCCTCCCGGCCGAGGCCTTGAAGGCGGCCGCCAGTAACGTGTCCTGGCTGTACATGGGCCCTTGGCAAACCGTCGAGGCCCTGCGCAAAGCGCTCGACGAGATCGGCGCCGCCGGCGGCTACGCGATGATTTATCCGACGGTCAACAACCAGGGTCCCAATGAACTGGCGATCTCGCCGATTTCCGGGAAGGATATGGAACTGATCCGCCAGCGGGTGCGGGCGCTCAAGGATCATCCGGCCCTGCTCGGCTGGTATCTGGCCGATGAGCCCGAATACCACCGCGTTCTGCCGGAATCCTTGCAGCAACTCCGCACGTTGATTTCCGAGGAAGATCCTTGGCACCCCACGATCGTCGTCAACAATGCCTTCGGCGCGATCCGCCAGTTTGCGCAAAGCGGTGATGTCATCGCGCCCGATCCGTATCCTTTCTTCAAGCGGGGCGGCATGTCCCCGTCCATGGGCAAGGTCGGCGCCTTCATTGCCGAGGCCGCCGCGGCCGCCCTGCCGGGGCAGGCCGTCTGGGTGGTGGCCCAGGCGCACGACACGCGGGATTTTGGCGGCAAGGGCGAACGCGCCCCGACCTTCGTGGAATCCCGCAACATGGTCTGGCAGGCGGTGAGCGCCGGGGCGCGCGGCGTGGTCTGGTGGGACTGGAACTGGGTTTTCCCAAACACGATTGACTCGGTGATTGGCAACGCCTACCTTGCCCGGGAGCTCAACGCGCTCAAGGCGTATGTGCTGGCACCGATCACGGGCGGGCTGGAGGTCACCGCGCCGCAGCGGGAAATGGTGCGGGCCGCGTTGCGCACCGCCGATGGTCAGCATGCGCTCTTCGCCGCCAATGCCGCCACCACGGAGCAGGAGGTCGTTTTCCGGGCGCCCGCGCTCGCCGGCCGCGAGCTCGTGGTCGTCGGCGAGGGACGCACACTGAAGGTGGCCGACGACGGCGAGTTCGCCGACCGCTTCGCGCCTTATGGCACCCACCTCTATGTCACGGACCCGGCCTTCGCCACGTCCGAGCCGCTCGCCGCCGTTCAGAAGAAAATCGATGCCGCCAATGCCGCACGCACCCCCCCCGGCAACCTCGCCTTCGAGGATTCCGGCGTCATTCCCAGCGCCTCCTCGCAGGGGCAATATCAGCCGACGCCCTTTTGGCTGATCGATGGCGTGCGCGACGGGCGGGGCTGGCAAGCGCTGCCTTTCCAAGGCGCCGACTGGATCGAGCTCGCCTGGCCGAAGCCGCAAAAAATTGGGCGTGTCGTCCTTTATACCGATGCCATTGCCGACTGCGCCGTGCAGGTCGCGCAAGGCGATGACGCCACGTCCGCGTGGCGGAACATCGCCGCAGTGAAAGACGCCGCCACCCATCCCCTCGAGGTGTCCTTCGCGCCGGTCGAAGCCACCCGCTTGCGCATCCAGGTTTCACGGCTGCGCGGCGGTATCCAAGCCACCCGCGTCTGGGAAATCGAAACCTATGAGAAATAAGGCACGCCGCCGCCACGCTGCGGGCTATGGACTTCTCGCGGCCGTGGCCGGCTGCTTGCTCCTGCCGGCGTGCCGGAAGGAACGCCCCGTCCCGCCGCCCGCACCGGAAGCCCGCCAGACGGTGCCGATCCGACCCTTTCCCATCCTGCCGCCGCCCGCGCCGGCGGTGTACTGGACCATGGACAGCATCGTCGATGGCGCGTTGCCGGACGTGGCTGGGCTTCATCACGCCGCCATCCCCGGACTGACCGGGATGAAGGACGTGAGGTTCGGCGGGGTTTTGCCCGGCTTCACGCCCACCACCGCGCCGGGTGTCAAGGGGCAGGCCCTCGCCCTCGTGCGGGATCAGCAGGGGTTTCTCCGCGTCGCCGCGCCGGGGCAATTCGACGTCACCCAGGGCATGACCGTTTCGGCCTGGGTGAAGATCAATGGCGGCAGTGCCCTCATGAACATCCTGTCCTGCGCCGAGGATCTGCCGAATCCCAAGGGGGGGTGGACGCTCTGCTACTCCTATGGCACGGTCATTTTCAGGGCGGTCGATGCGGCGGGCAAGTTGCAAACGCTCGCCTCGCCCAAGGACAGTGTGCCGGCGGGCGCGTGGGTGCATATCGCCGCCGTCGCCGAGGCCGCGACATTGCGCCTCTATCTCAACGGAGTCGAGGCAGCCAGCATCCCGTTTGCCGGCCCGATCCGCATGGCCGCGAACCCGCTGGTGATCGGCAACCATGCCGGCATTGCCGGCTGGCGCCACTCCGAATGCCCGGCTTTCGGCGGGCTGATGGATGAGGTCAAAATTTTCCAAAAGCCACTCAGCGCCGCGGAAATCATGGCCGAATCCGAGCTAGCCCTTGCCCCGATCCAATAAGTCCTTTTGCATGGCGATCCACAACTCACCCCTACTCGCACCTTCCCCCAATTATGAACCAACCAATTGAAAAACCCGGTACCATGAATTACAACATCATCACCCGCCATCCGCAAAACCCGCTGCTGACGGCGGCGCACCTCGGCCACCTGCCCGGCGGCTGCAACAGCGTCTTCAACTCGGCGGTGTTCCGCTATGGCGACGGCTATAAGGCGATCCTGCGCGTCGAGCAGCGCAGCGGCCTGCAAAGCCTGCGCCTCGCCGACTCCGCGGACGGTTTGACCTTCACCGTGCATCCCGAATTCCTGCTGACCCCGGAAACCGAAGAACAGAAACTGTACGAGGAAGCGATCTACGACCCGCGCGTCACCCTCCTGGAAGGCAAATATTACATCTGCTATGCGGCGGAATCACGCTTCGGCTGCCAGGTCGGCCTGGCCGCGACCACTGACTTCAAGAGCTTCGAGCGCTTTGGCTGCATCGCCGAGACCGAGAACCGCAACTTGGTCCTCTTCCCGGAGAAGATTAACGGGCTGTATTACCGCCTCGACCGGCCGTTCCAAAACCATGCGGGCAACATCTGGCTGTGCGAATCGCCCGACCTGATCCACTGGGGGCGGCCGCGCTGTGTTCTGGAAAGCCGGCAGTTCCACTGGGACCGCGGCAAAATTGGCGCCGGCGCCCCGCCGATCCGCACCAAGGACGGCTGGCTGGTGGTCTATCACGGGACAACCCCGATTGGCGGGAGTCTGCTTTACCGCCTTGGCGTGGCACTGCTGGACCTGGAGCGCCCGTGGCTCGTGCGCGCCCGGGCCAAGGCCTATCTGATGTCGCCGGAAGCGCCCTACGAGCGAATCGGCGACGTGCCCAACGTCTGCTTCCTCAACAGCGCCATCCCGGACTTCGCCCGCGACGAGCTGCGGCTCTACTACGGTGCCGCCGACCAGGTGCTCTGCCTGGCCACCTGCCGCCTCAGCGAGCTGCTCGAGTTTGCCAAACAAGCTTGACCTGCAAACGTAGCCCAAAGCACGCGCACGGGGATGTAAAACAGATAAACATTTAACCATGAATTGGTTGTGCAACCAGGCAAGATGAGCAAGGCCTTCAGCCTTGAATCGTTGGTTATTCAATTCAAGGGGCGTTGCCCCTGGCTACGATGCAGATGCGCCTTCAGCGCGCCTAAATCAAGACTTTTGAAAACGGCTCAGATGGGTGAATGACATCATTGTCGGTTGGGGCCATCCTTTTGAAAAAGGGTGCTTCCGTTGCGGATTTCGCAGGCCGCCCCATGGGATGCCATAATTCATTCCGTGCCCGTGCCCCTGCCCGTGCCCGAACTGCCAGCCATTCTTTCGTGGTCGAAGCCGTCCGTGGGCATACCTTTTTCGGTGTTTGGTCACGGCTTGGCGTTGGCCGGGCCGGGGCCCAGCCGGCGGCTGAGCTGCTGGGCGGCCGCATCCTGGGGACGCAGGTCGAGGCAGCGGTTGACCGCCTGCCGGGCGGCGGCCGGCTGCTTCAAGGTCATGAGCACCCGGGCCTCGCCCAGCCAGGCGTCGGCCAGGTTGGCGTCGCGGGTGCGGGCCTCACGATAATCCGCCAGCGCCCGGCGGGGGTCGCCGGCCTGCTCATACAGGCGGGCCCGCTGCAAGAAATAGCGTTCGGGATTGTTGCCGGCCACCGCGATGGCCCGGCTGATGGCGGCAATGGCCGGGCCAAACGCTTTTTGGGAGGCCAGGATCTCCGCCTTGCGCGCATAAGCATCGTCATAGTCGGGCTTGAGTTCAACGGCCTTGCGCAGATGCTCCAACGCCTTGGGCAGGTCGCCGGCGTGCTGGTAAACACCGCCCAAATAGAGCCAGGTGCGGGCGTCCCGGGGGTCGCGTTCCAGGGAAAACCGCAGGTCGGCCACGGCGGCGTCCAGGCGGCCGAGCTTCTCCAGGGCCTTGGCGCGGCGCCGGTAGAGGTCGGCATTCTGGGGCGCCAGCTCAATGGCGCGGCTGAAATCGGGCAATGACTCCTCGTACCGCCCCATCTCCCCGAGCATGACCCCGCGCATTTTGTAGGCGGTCAGATAATTGGGGTCCACGGCAATGGCCTTGTCCAGATAGGTTTTGCCGATGTCATAGCGGTTTTGGTAGCCGTAGAGCATGGCGATGGCGTAGTCGGCTTCCTTGTAGTCCGGGTTGATGGCCAGTGCCTGTTCGAAGGCGGCCAGCGCCTGACGGTAGTCTTTGGGGGACGCGTTCAGATAGGTCCAGCCCAAGTTGTACCACGCCAGGTCAAACTTGTCATCGGCCTGGAGTGCCAGCCGGTATTCCGCCTGGGCGGCCGCCGGTTTGCCGCCGGCCAGGTCAAGCACGATGCCGGCCCACAGGTGGGCCCACTTCGAGTCGGGCCTGGCCGCCAGCGCCCGCTGCACCGCCTGGGAGGCCCCGGCCAGATCCTGGGTTTCCACCAGCAGGGAAGCCAGGCGCACCAGGGCAAACTCATTGGCCGGCTCCAGGGCCAGGGCCTGCCCGATGGCGGCGCGCGCCCGCGGATAGTCCTTTAGCGCCGCCAGGATCTGCGACTCCAAAATGTACGGTTCCGCCCGGCCCGGGGACAGGCTCTTGAGGAACAGGGCTTCGGCCAGGGCGCGATGGGCCTGGTCAAGTTCGGCCTTGTTGAGGGGGCGGTCCTGGTTCAGCAGACTGCGCACCGAGCCCAACCCGGCAATGTAGGCGCGCTGAAACCGGGCCTCGCTGTCGTTCCCGTTGATGTCAATGGCCTTGTCCAACAATCCGAGGGCGACCTCGGCATTGTTCTGTTCCCGGAAAATCTGCTTGGCCACGGCGGTGTAGCGGCTCGCCATGCGCTGCACGGCCAGGTGGTCAATGAACCAGCCGAGAAAACCCCACATGCCGCCGAGGACCACCAGCGCGGCCACCGACTTCAGCACGGTCACGGTCACGAACCGGCGCCAGCGCTTTTCGCGGTTGAGCTCCGCTTCGGGATAGAAATGGGCACGAATGGCCTGCAAGTGCTCGGTCTGCCGCGTCAAATGCTCAAGCTGCCGCTCCTGCCGCTCGTTCTGCGTCCCCAGATCCGCGATCTGCCGCTCCAGCAGGGGAATGACATCCTTGGGGAGTTGCTCGGGCATGGTGGCGGGACCTTGGTGAGGGTGTTTGGGCTGTAGGCTGTTAGGCTGTTAGGCTGTTAGGCTGTTAGGCTGAAGGCTGTTAGGCTGAAGGCTGTTAGACTGTAGGCTGTTAGACTGAAGGCTGTTAGACTGAAGGCTGTTAGACTGAAGGCTGTTAGGCTGGATTGGCCTTGAAGTATTTTTTTGTAGCAAAGCGATTGCATCGCGCTCTTCGAGCTACCACATCCCGATTGG
>CAITYL010000026.1 GCA_903896595.1 uncultured Lentisphaerota bacterium | reverse complement strand
GTCATCGTCGGAGACGTGCCTAATTGGTTTGGCGGACGGTGGCCCCATAAAAAGGGCGGAACGGGTGTGACTCCATCGAGTTCCGCCCGAGGCCGGGCGGCTCCCGGTTCTGAAATAACGCCGAGATTAAAAAGCGGCAAAGGAATTGCCGCAATCCAAGAACGGTGCCACTTTGATCGGGACTTTTGAAGGCAGTTCGTTAAAATACTCGAGTGTGACCCGGATGCCGGCTTGAGGTGAAGACGATTTCAGACTCATGTCAGCCCACGACCTTGTCGTCTTTGTAGGTCCACGCATACCGGTCGCCGTCATATACCTGCTCGCACGGGGTGTCTCCGTTGAGGAACAGCAGCGGGATGAGACCGACCGTCGGCCTGCCATGTGCCACCATCTGCAAGACGCCGCGATTGACGGCATCCTTGACTTTCCCGGCAAGCACCTGGACACGTATCTCGCGGTGCAGCGGACGCCTGACATCCGTGGCATTCAAGCTGACCAGGCTTTTGTCGGAAGGCAGCACGCGCCAGCCGTCCGGCAACAGCCACGTCAGTTCCAGCGACCGCGCATCCGGCAGGAGATTGTCAAATACCAGCCTCAGGTCGAACGGTTCGCCGCTCTTGATGACCGGGTCTTTGCCGTAATCAACCAACACGCGGGTATGAATAAAATCATGCACGACCGAGTATGGCGGCCGATCCAATATTTTTTTTGCCGCGATGCCGCCCATATAGTTTGCGCTTGAGATTCCGGTTGTATCCGTCGGTTGATCGGAGACCGCCACCGGGCACTTGTTGGCGCCGAGAACCTGCGGCAAGAGCGCCATCAGCGAATCGACAAAGGCGGTGACGGTGGCCGGAATCGGCTTGGGCGGAAAGGTCGTGCGGTCAAGGCAGAGGGTCAGGATTTTGTCACCGACCGGCTGGGTCCACTCCGGTGGCAGGGAGGATGCGCCGCCAATAATGCCGAGTATGGACGCCAGCGTGCCGGCGGTGGAATCGGTATCGTCCGCGCAATCAACCGCAATCTTGAGCGACCGGCCGAAATCGCCTTCGCCATACATCCAGGCCAGCACGATGAAGCCGAGATTTCCGCAGGCGGCGAACCAGCACTGGTCCTGTGCGTCCTGATACAAAAGGTCCCGGGTCTCCCGCCACGAACGGCCAGATTGGTAGCCGGCGAGCGCCATTTTGATACTTTTGGCAACCCGTGACGCCGCGGGGATCCTCGACAGGCCGATGTTGATGAGTTCTTCCCGGTCACTGATGACAAAGGCGGCGCTCTGCACGGCGGCGGTAAAAATCGTGGCGATCGTCCCTTCGCCGAAACCGTGATCCACGGACGCATCCTCGCAGGCGTACCTGGTCGCCACATCCGGACAGCCAGGCGCCAGGCAGGCCCAGATTTCCGTGCGTATCCAGGCGCCATTGGAATCGGCAAAATAATTGTTGTAACTGCCCGAGAACGGGGGTGTCAGTCCCAGACGCTGATTGGCCTTGCAGTTGGCATACTCGGACCACTGCGCGACGATATAGTTCAACCAATATTCCCCGAGCACCGCCGCGTTGACGCCCAACGGGCCGCGATCCTGAAGAGCCCACAACCAGACAATTTGCAGGTCCAGGTCATCATTTGGCGCCGGCTCACCGGTGGGATGGAGGTAACCGTTCGAGTCCTGGACCTGCTGAAGCCCCTCGTACGGCATGCCCAACGTGCCGCCGATGGACTTGCCGAGCCAGCATCCGTAAATTTTGTCTCTGAGCTGATCGCGATTGAAGATTATCGTGCGCATCGTCTTCTCCGGCGGCCTAACTAAAACACGCCATTGCCGGCGCCGGCCCGTGCGGCTGACGGGCCGGCGCCACCAGGTTGGAATCTCATGGGGTTGAGCTGAAAATCAACCCCTGCGACGGGACCGCATCCCGCTGAGCCCGGCCAAGCCGGCCGCCATGGCAAGAAAGGCGCCCGGCTCAGGCACCGTGTAGTCCACCAGCAGGTAAGGCGCGTAGGTGGGATCGGCGCGATTGACCACATGGATGTACTCGCCGCCCGCTGTCGCCTTGGAAATGCTCACCCCGTAGTTGGACGTGGTTCCGGCCACCCACGCCTGCACGAGCGTGGTCGAAATGTCGTTGACGATCCATTGGTTGGGGCCCGTGACCGTGGCGCTGGCGCCAAGGGCGGTCGCGCTGATACTGTCGCCTGAGACGCTCGGATAAGTAGCGTTGCTTTCGCTCCAGTCAATGAGGATCTGCCGGGCTTGGTATTCCCACGCGGAACTGAACCAGTTCCCGCCCCAGTCCATGTAGGTATAGGCCTTAGCCGAGGTGATGACGGCATTGGTTGGGAGCGCTGACAGATCGTACTTGAAAAGCGAATAATACGATCCCCAGGTAAAATCCTGCATGTACAGATCGGTCGACCAGCCACCACCGACGCGGACGTTGTCCACGCAGGATAGCTGAAGGGGCGCCGCGTCCGCCATCTTGGCCAGCATCATGACGGCCAGCGCCATCAGTTGGATCATTCTCTTGTTGAGGTACATACGGAATACTCCTGGTTTGTCGGTTGGTTGACTAACGTGCATGGGGTTTGGGTGTGGCATCAGCTTGATCTCCTGGGAGGATGGTTGCCGCGCTTGCCGAAGCGTTCGTCAAGCGCCTGTCGTGCTTGTCCGTGAAATCATTTCAGATCGGTTCTGGCCTCCTTGCCGGCGGCCGGCGTAAGCGACACGATGCTGGCGCTCATGGGCGGAAGCGTGATTTTACACCGCAAGTCATTGCCCGTCAGAACGGTCGTCCCAAGCAGATTTGCCGGATAGATGGATTTTACCGTCACGGGGCCGCCGTCAAAGCCGGCCTGGTGGCGGGAGAGGGTGACCGTGACGGTTTGTGGTTTGCCGCACATATTCACCAAGGCGAGGCCCAGCGACCCGTCCTCGGCCCGCCACAGGCTTCCTTTGACCGCCGGCCAGTCGATGGGAATCTTCGTCCCGAAGTTCTGCCAGGTGGCCTTGAGCCGTTCAAAGTCGCCCTCAAGCTTCGGCTCCCTGAGCATCTCGCCCATCGCTAGGTAGGCGCTGCCGGCATATCGGGCTCTGGCCACTTCACGTTCGAAGGCGGCGTTGCCTGGATTCTCGGCGGGCGCATGCGCCCCCGCCCAGCCGATCTGAATGCCCCACAGATATTGCGTCGCCAGTTTAGGGACCCATTCCTCCGGAGTGTAGAAGTAGAAGCCGAAGCTGGCGCGGTAGCCGGCATAGACGGTCATCCAGATCGGGGAGAGAAATGGCGCGCCCTCGTTGCAGCGCAGGAAGATGTCGAAGTCGTAGGGTTCCGCCGCGCTTTCAGTGGTCAGGAACACGAACTTACCTTTCTTTTCCGCCTCCGTTCGGATGTTCGCGATCATCTTGGCGTAGCCGGCCACCCAGTGGTCTCCGCCGCCCAAGGGGTGTCCGTGCCGCGGATCGAAGCAGAGCACCGGATCGACGCAGGCGACCTGGTCACAGTAAATGCCATCGACCTTCAGCTCATCGACCAGGCGTCGCGTCAGCGGCAGGTATTTCTCCTGCCAATACGCGGTGGCCGGGCAGACGACGGACAGCTTGACGTCGCCGCCAGCCGACCACAGTTCATCGCTGGTCTGGTGGCCGGGGAGCAGCGCGACGTATTTTCCGGCGCCGTCATTTTTCCATGAGTCGCTTCCCTGGTCGATCAGGCGGCAATTGATGTAGGGCATGACCTTCACGCCGAGCGATTGCAAGTCCTTGGCATAGGTGAAAGTGGAGTCGTGGGGAGGCCAGAAATCCGGATATTTCGTGTCGTACGGGATCTGGTGCCAGTGGTAGAGATGGGCGGCCACGGGTACATCCAGGTAGGTGACCAGCGCTTTGGTCTTTTCCATGTTCTCGTCGGTCATGCCATGAAAGCCGAACCAGAAGGGAAGGCGTTTGAACCAGTCCGGCCAGTCCTGGCGTTTGGCGATGGATGCTTTGCCCTTCATCCAGTCGGACTCGGCCAACACCCACTTGCGATATAGCTTGGCGGCGTCAACCCAGTCGCCGTCGAGCGTTCCAATCAGGCATGGATAGGGCTGGTTGTAGCCTGTGCCCGGCACGCCCATGTTCTCCGGATACTGGGTCAGCCGGTAGGTCAACCCCTTTGCTCGGTCTTTTACGGACGCCACTTCCATGCCTTTCACATAGGCGTGCGGGTCATGGGTGGCGAGATAGAGGCAGGAGCCGTTCTCGAAAAGACTCATGAACTGCATCGAACACAAGGCATGGGGATAGCTTCCCGCATAACCGTTGCTCATGACGGGGTCTTCGAAAATCTGCCCGGTGGCGAGGGGAGTGGCCAGCATGCCTTTCGGGCCGACGCTCAGGCCCTCCACATTGGGGAAGGTTACGGTCCAAAGTCCGAGACGCTTGGACCGGTTCTCCACGTTGATTCGCCAATCCGTGAGGGAGGAATGGCCGGTCTTGGAGACACAGATTGTCACGTCGACCGCGTTCCTTTCCGCCAGGGATGAGGACGTTCCGGTACTGCCCAGGGCAAGATTCCGCCAGACCAGCGTCAGACGCGCTCCCGAGTCATAGGCGATTTCCGGGGACGCGGCCAGGGCGTCAGGCGACAAAAAGACCGCCTGTTTCTCATCGCCGCCGGGCGGGCGGAACTCCAGCTTCCACAGGGCCGTCCCGGGTGCGTTGGCGAGGAGGTAGTTGGTTTTGCCGTTGCGATCTGTGATGCCGCGGAGGGCCACCTGGTGGTCCCGCTCCGTAAAGGAAATCGTGGTCTGGTTGGCGGTGATGGCGAACTCCGCCGCCCCGGCGTTCCATGCCAGTGCGCAGATGGCGAGAATCGGAATCTTTAAACTTTGAAAGTGCATCTTACTCACTCCGGTTGATCGGCCTGCGTTATTCGTGAACGGTTGCATGTTGCATGTAGCACCCCTACAGGGTGCGACTCGGGTTGGAATTGTTTCGTACCCCAGGGTTGCCAACCCTGGGCTGGACATGTGCGTCGCCGTTGGCGACAAAAATTCATGAATAATCCCATCCGTAGCAACGACACAATGACCATGTTATTGACGCCTCCTTAGGACGGATGGATGCTCACTCACTCACAAGTCGGGATCCAATTGCAACAGTGCGGTTTCGGTCGGGAAGCGGCTGGAGGAAACATGGGAGTCCACGTAAAGCACATTGACCATCCAGCCGTTGTGCTGTGTATAACCGAGAAAGGCCGAGGTGGCGATCAACTCGCTGGCGGCATCCCAAAGAATCGACGAAGTACCGATCGCACTGTCGCTGTCGAAGGCATCCGCGAGGAGCAGGACGGCGCTCGGGGAGCGGATGCTGGCCTGCCGGCGTTGGGCGACACCCCAGGCGTCAATCCCCAGCACCTGTCCATTGAAGGTGTAGTCGGCGGGAAGGGAGCCGCCCAGCGGAAGATGGTTGATTTTGGCCGGGCAGCGGACTGGGCCGGTGGATTCGTTAGGATCTTTCTGAATGTAGGGCAGTATCCTAAAGGGCCAGTGATATTGAAGGCCAGCCGAATAGAGGTCGCTGGAAAACCCGATCGGCAGGTAGTCGTTATAGTCGGAAGCGTACATGGCCATGCCCAGGCCCGTCTGTTTGAGGTTGTTGGCGCAGGTGATCTTCTTGGCCGCCCCTCTTGCCTGCGCCAGCGACGGCAGCAGCATGGACGCCAGGATGGCGATGATCGCGATCACCACCAGTAGCTCAATCAGGGTGAAACGACTGCCAGACGACAGGAAGCGGAGCAGGCGTTGTGGCGTGTTTGATTTCTTCACGGGGGGCTCCCTATGGTTCCCGTTGCTCTGTGCCGAGTTGACGCGCACCGCAGGATTCGCGGACGACGAGGCGGCAGGGAACACTCTCCGTCACCGGCCATGGGGTTGAGTGGTTGCCGGAGGCGATGCGGTCGAGAAGGAATTGCGCGGCCAGCCGTCCCATGGTGTCATCTCCCATGTTGACGGTGGTCAGGGCCGGGTCGACGTTGGCGGCAAAGAGCAGGTCGTCGAAGCCGACCACGGCAAGGTCGTCGGGAATCCGCGCGCCAAGCCGCTTAAGCGTTCGCATGACCCTCAGCGCCAGCATGTCGGTGGAGGCGATGATGGCGTCCGGACGGCGGTTTTTCGGAAGCGCCAGAAGGGCCGCCACTTTTTCCGGCGAATAGTTCGACGTCTCGTCCATGACGAAATGGCCGGCGCCGATAATCTGATGCTTGCCAAAGCTGATTTTTGCCTTGCGGCAAGCCTCGGCGCAGCCGGACGCACGCTGGCGTGCCACTTCGTCGTCGGCCAGCGTTGCCGTGGGGAAGAGGAAGAAAATCCGGCGCCGCCCGCCTTGGATCAGATGGCTGGCCAGCAACCGCCCGCCCTCGGCGTCGCATGAGAGAATGCTTGAAAAAATTTCGGGTTGGAGGACCCCGCCGGTCACGACCACGGGGATGTCGTTTTTGTGCAGGTTGAGAAGTTCATCATCGCCAACCCGGCA
Source organism: uncultured Lentisphaerota bacterium (assembly GCA_903896595.1). GTDB lineage: Bacteria > Verrucomicrobiota > Lentisphaeria > Oligosphaerales > CAITYL01 > CAITYL01. Next base: position 46,202 of record CAITYL010000026.1, on the reverse strand, counting down.
ATGCGGATCCGGCATGAAATGGTAGATGACGCCATCCACCCGCCGACGGATCAGCAGTTCGATATTGCGGGAGTCGCGAGCGGCATCCAGCCGGGAGGTGCACAGGATAAGGTTGTACCCCTGCCGGGAGGTGCAGTCTTCGATGCCCTGGACCAGGTCGGAATAGACGGTGGCGCCCAGCATGGGAACGCAGACGCCGAGGGTCTTCGACCGGCCGCCGCCCTGCATGATCTGAGCATGCATGGAAGGACGATAGCCCAGTTGGTCGGCCAGTTTGCGAATCTGGTTCTTCCGGGCCACCGAGACGCGCGGATGATCCTTTAGCGCCATGGACACCGAGGCCGGGGTCACCCCCAGCTGCTTGGCGATTTCCTTGATCGTAACCGACATCGTTCCGCGTCTCCGGTGTCTGTCTTCACTTCATGCACATACCATAGCTTAACTGTTTAAGCATGCAAATGCCGCCCCGCGGTTTTTGGGAAAATATTTTATGAAATCCATGTGGGGCTTTGCCCCAAGCCCCACTCAAGGAACTCCGTCCCTTGAGAGCCGAGCCTCGCGAGACTGGGCAACCTCCTGGTTGCCAGCGCAGCGGCCATCCCGACAACCGATTTTGCGAAGGCCGGTACTGGGCGCCGCCGTCAGCGACAAAACCAAACGTCGTGACCCTCAGCGGCGCTCAGTACCGGCCTGCGCAAAATGGAACGTCTCGGGGATTCCAAAGGGACAGGTCCCTTTGGCAGGGGCCTGGGGGCGGCGCCCCCACATGGCTTTCTGGGACGCGGCAGGGCGTCACGTGCAGGCGGTGGCGCTTTCAATCATGGCAAAAGCACCGGGGCGGACTATAGTGAGAAAGTATGGATTCATGGAATAAAAGTATGGATTTAGGTGACCCCATGCAGGCGATTGTCGCGGAACGCGGGCAGGTGACCATTCCCAAGGCCGTCCGGGACCGGTTGGGGATTACGCCCAAGACGGTGCTGGAGTTTCGCGCCGACCGCGGTATGCTGGTGGCGGTCAAGGTGGTGCGGCGCGATCCGGTCGATGCCGTGCGGGGATGTCTTAAATTGACGCGGCCAACGGATGGGTTGATCGCCGAAATGCGGGGCGACGGATGATCACGGCTGTAGACACGAATGTCTTGGTGGATGTCTTTCGAGACGATCCCGTTTTTGGCCGGGCTTCCGGGCGGTTGCTTGGCCAATGCCTGCGGGAAGGGACTCTGGTGGCGTGCGATGTGGTCTGGGCGGAAACGGCGGCCCTGTTTCCCGATCCGGCGGCGTGGCGGCGGGCCATGCAAACGTTGGGGGTGGTGTTTTCCGGACTGGAGGCGGGCACGGCCGAGGCCGCGGGTCTCGTGTGGCGGTCGTATCGTGCCCATGGCGGTCCGCGGCATCGCGTTCTTACCGATTTTCTGGTGGCGGCTCACGCCATGCGTCAGGCCGACCGGCTGCTGACCCGCGACCGCGGTTTCTACCGCAGTCATTTCAAGGGGCTTGTCATTCTCGATCCCACCACCATGTGACGCAAAATATGCAAGAATTCACACGAAGACACGGGGGCACGAAGAGATCAGGCGGCAATTTGGAATGTGCGCCTTAAACAATCATGAACGCCATGTGGGGGTGCCGCCCCCAGGCCCCTGCCAAAGGGACCAGTCCCTTATGGAATCCCCGAAACATTCGTCAAGAAGGGCCGGTACTGGGCGCCGCTGAGCACCAGAACGCACTGCCTTTGTCGCTGGGCGGCGGCGCACAGCACCGGCCCTTCTTGACGAAAATGGTGTCGGGATTCTCAAGGGACGGAGTTCCTTGAGCGGGGCCTGGGGCAGAGCCCCACATGGTTTTCGGTGCGCAACGGAGCGTCACATCGCTGTCCTCCCCGTCCTCAATTCCCTTGGGAGGACCTTGAGGACGGAGAGGACTTTGAGGACTTGGGCGACCGGGAGTTTTTCCTGTCTATAGTATGGGCATATGACTCCCCGTGCGCCGCGCCCCAAGGAAAACCGACCATGATTCGTTCCGACCAGATTCTCAATACCGTGGCAATGATCCAGAACGAGAATCTGGACGTCCGCGCGGTGACGCTGGGGCTCAATCTCCAGGACTGCCAGCACCCGGACGCCGAGGCGTTGTGCCGGCGGGTGGTGGCCAAGATCGAACGGGTGGCCGGCAATCTGGTGGCGGCGTGCGAGGCGGTGAGCACCGAGTTCGGAGTGCCGGTGGTCAATAAGCGGCTGGCGGTGAGCCCGGTGAGCGATCTGTGCGCCGGCCACGGGCGTGACACGTTTGTCTTGGTGGCGAAAGCCCTGGACCGGGCGGCGCGCTCGGTCGGCGTGGATTTTGTCGGCGGCTATAACGCCCAGGTGCAAAAGGGCGCCTCGGTGGCCGACCAGCTCCTGATGGAAAGCCTGCCGGAGGCGATGTGCGGCACGGACAAGGTCTGCGCCTCGGTCAACGTGGCGACCACCCAGGCGGGGATCAATATGGACGCTGTTGGGTTTCTTGGCGGCACTCTGCTGGAAATGGCCCGGCTGTCCGCCGACCGCAACGGCTTTGCCTGCGCCAAGCTGGTGGTGTTTGCCAATCAGCCGGAAGACAACCCGTTCATGGCCGGCGCCTACCACGGGTCCGGCGAGCCGGAGGCGGTGATCAATGTCGGGGTCAGCGGGCCCGGCGTGGTGGCGCGCGCCCTGGAGCGGCGGATTGCCCGGGCGGGCGCGGACCGTTTGGGGCTGGACGACCTGGCCGAAGAGATCAAGCAAACCAGTTTCCGGGTGACCCGCTGCGGCGAGATTCTCGGTCGTGAAGTGGCCCGGCGTCTGGGCCTTCCGTTTGGGGTCGTGGACCTGTCCCTGGCGCCCACCCCCAAGGTCGGTGATAGTATCGGCGAAATCCTGCAGATTTTGGGCGTGGACGCGGTGGGCGCGCCCGGTTCAACGGCACTGCTGGCCATGCTCAACGATGCGGTCAAGAAAGGCGGGGCGTTCGCCTCGCAGAGCGTCGGCGGCCTCAGCGGCGCCTTCATTCCGGTGGCGGAGGACGCCATTCTTTCCGCCGCCGCCGCCCGCGGCGAACTGAGCCTGGAAAAACTCGAGGCCATGACCAGTGTCTGCTCGGTCGGCCTCGACATGGTGCTGGTGCCCGGCGACACGCCGGCCGAAACGCTCGCCGCCATCATTGCCGACGAAATGGCGATTGGTGTGATCAACAAAAAGACCACCGCCGTGCGCCTGATTCCCGTGCCGGGCAAGCAGGCTGGCGACAAGGTGGTCTTCGGCGGCCTGTTCGGTGAAAGCGTGATCCTGCCGGTGCGCAATTCCGGCAAGTCGGCCCGCTTTATCCGCTTTGGCGGCCGTATTCCAGCACCCATTCATAGCCTGCACAACTGAGGTGTTTTCAAAAGTCCCGATCAACTTGGCACCGTTTTGGAGTGCGGCAATTCCTTTGCCGCTTTTAACCGCTAGGAAAAATCGGCGTTCTTTCAAGGCCGGGAGCCGCCCGTCCTCGGGCGGACATCGATGGCGTCACACCAGTTCCGTCCTTATTATTGGGCCACCATTCGCCAAACCAATGATGCGCGTCTCCGACGATGACGGGTTCGTCCGCCCGAGGACGGGCGGCTCCCGGGGATGGAAAAACCTCATCACTTTTGAAAATTGGGGACGAGACGAGGGGGAAGCGCAACATTCAGGAGTTATCCAGGTTAACGCCTGTCTGGCGTGCGCGTTCTGGTGTTTTGATGGACCATTCACCGGTGTGTTTTTGCCATGACAAAAACGAACAAGAGATGGCTTGGTATGAGCAACGCGGTAAAATAAATCACTGCCCTGTTTGCTTTTTCACAGGATTGGGGTTAGATTAGGGGGTTTTTGTGCCGGTAAAAATACGCTGACGTTAACCCCAATGTCGCCGGTGGCGACAAGGAGAGTGGTGCCGTGTTATCCGATAATGACACCATGAAATTGTATATGCAGAACATCGGCCAGTACCAACTGGTCACTCCGCGCGAGGAAGTCGACCTCGCCAAGGAGATCGCCGGTGGTTCTGAAGGGGCGCGGGCCAAACTGATCCGCAGCAACCTGCGTCTGGTGGTCAAGATCGCCCATGATTTCAAGGGGCTTGGCCTGCCGCTGCTGGACCTCATTTCCGAGGGCAATATCGGCCTGATGCGGGCGGTGGAAAAGTTTGACCCGACCAAGGGCGCCAAGCTGAGCAGCTATGCCGCCTGGTGGATCAAGCAGTCCATGCGCCGTGCCCTGGCCAATCAGGCCCGCACCATCCGTATTCCCGTGCAGTCGGCCAGCAAGATCAGCAAGATCCAGGCGGCCCGCGTCAAGCTGTCGGACTCCTTTGGCCGCGACCCGACGGATGCGGAGATCGCCGGTGAAGTCCACCTGACCGAGCGCACGGTCACCGGCCTGCGCCTGGGCAAGACCAGCACCATCTCCCTCAATGACCCGATCCAGCACGGCGAAGATGGCGAATTCCGCGACATCATTCCCGATGACAAGACGGTGTCGCCCGACGAAATCGTGCAGGACGAGGAAATTCTGCATTTCATGATGCGCCTGATTGACCGCTTGGATGACCGGGAGCAGGCCATCCTCAAATTGCGTTTCGGCCTCAACGGCGAACGCCCGCGCACCCTGGAAGAGGTCAGTCAGACCATTGGCCGCACGCGGGAACGCGTCCGCCAGATCCAAAACCAGGCGCTGGAAAAACTGCACCAGATGCTGGATGAAGAAGGCATGAAACCCGCCGTCAACGAGTGATGTTGGCAGTGCTTCAGGCCGGACCGGAATGGCAACATTCCCGGTCCGGCCTTTTTTTGTGCCGTGGAATGGCCATAATGTGGGGGCGCCGCCCCCAGACCCCTGCCAAAGGGACCTGTCCCTTTGGAATCCCCGAGACATTCATGCAGAAGGGCCGATGCTGTGCGCCGCCATTTGCGACAATGCTCTGGTGTTTTGGCCTTCAGCGGCGCCCAGTACCGGCCCTTCTGCATGAAAATGGTGTCGGGATTCTCAAGGGACGGAGTTCCTTGAGCGGGGCTTGGGGCAGAGCCCCAATATGAGCGTTCCGGTATTGTGACGGTGAGAGCAGGTGTTGCCGTTTGAAGGCGGTGGCGAAGTGCTGGGTGGAACAGAAGCCCAGCGCCAGGCTGATCGCGGTGATGCTCTGGGTGCCGTCCCGCAGCAGTTCCGCGGCCCGTTCAAGCTTGCGTTGCCGGAACCAGTGTACGGGCGTCATGCCCAGGGTGTCGCGGAAGGCCGCCAGGAAGGCGGACTCCGCGGCATAGCCCGCAATCCGGGTCATCTCCGCCAACCCCAGCGGTTCCGTCACCTTTTCCTCCATGTGGCGGAGGGCGCGCTGCAGGGCGGGGGAGGGGCGGCGGCGGGCGCTTTTGGGGGGCGCCGCCAGCAACTGGTGGCCGAACAGGCCGAGCCGGCAGCCGAGTTCCGAAACTGCGGCCGGCGAAAGGGGGCAGGTGGCGAGTTCGTGGAGGCGGGCCAGGTTGTCGCGCAGGCCGGCCGGGGCGCAACGGACTTCGGGCCGGGCCAGGGCAAGGAGTTGCCGGCGCAGCGGTTCGTGAACCCGGTTGCCCAGGAATGGACGTTTCAGGTCCAGCCGGATCTGGAGCCAATAAACTTCCGCCCGTGCTTGGGGCTGGTGTGCGCTTGAATGCCGGATTCCCGGCGGGAAGAGCACCAGTTCGTCGCCCTCCACCACCAGGCGTTGCTTCTCCACCCCGAAAACCTGCCGGCCGCGCCGGTACACCAAAACCTCCAGGGCGGGGCCGTGGTCGTGCTCGTCCAAGCCGTGGCAGGCGCAGGAAAAGACGGCATGACCGATGTACCCCAATTCGGGCAACTCCGTCACCGGGGTGGCCGCTGCTTGCATCCAGGGCGTGTCAGCGTGCTTGGTCATGTACGCAATATGATGACACAACATTCCGGACGCCATTCCCGCTCGTTCCGGTTATGGTGTGGGTTTTCTTCTTGGGAACCCCCTTTTAAGGAAAGGCGGTTCCCAAACCCTCCGTCAAACCTTTTTGTGCCTTTTTGCGGATTCCGCAGGCAGTCTCTTCTGTCCCAGTCGTGGCCTGTAGTACGCGGGCTGCCTGCGGAATCCGCAAAATGGAACAAAAGTTTTAGGAAGGGGGATGCAGAGTGAACATGTGAACGACCCGGCAGAGCCGGGACTGCGAAGCGCGGAGCGCGGGGGGATCACCCTTTTCCAAAAGGGTGGCCCCAACATCGTGGCCTCTGCGGCCTCCTGTTCAAAATTCAGAATCTTAATTACCTTCAGCCTACAGCCTAAACAGCTTCAGCCTAATCATTCAGGAGCTATCCCCCATGACCACTGTATCCCATCGCGAACGCATGTTGCGCGCCTTTGACTTCGCCAATCCCGACCGGCTGCCGGTCTATTATCATCCCTCCCCGGCCGGCCTGCATGTCCACGGGCAGAAATTGCTGGACCTGTTCCGCGCCTGCCCGTCCGACAACGATCTCGAGTTCGACGGCCTGCCGCAGCCGGACCCGGCCACCGTGGATGCCGATGGCGCCTATCATGAGTTCAAGCGGGACGCCTTTGGCACGGTCTGGGAACACCGCATCTTTGGCATCCAGGGACATCCGCATGCGTATCCGATTCCGGACTGGAGCGCGCCTTATGAATTTCCCGCCGTTCCCGCGTCCGGCTCTCTGGAATGCCGCCAACTGGCGGCGGCGAACGCCCGCCGCCGCCAGGATTACCTGATCTTTGGCGGCGGGATCAGCCTGTTCGAACGCCTCTGCGCGATGCGGCCATTTGATGAGGTGCTGATGGATCTGATGGAAGAAACGCCGGGGGTGTTGCGCATGCTCGACCGCTTGCAGGAGTATCAGGCGCGGCAGATCGATTTCTGTCTGGCCGCGGGGCAGGAGGTCATCCTGTTCGGAGACGATTGGGGGACCCAGCAGAGCCTGATTCTGCCGCCGGCACTGTTCCGCCGCCTGTTCCGGCCCCGGTTGCGGGCCTTGATGGACCGGGTGCATGCCGCCGGCGCCCGGGTGCTGTACCATTCCTGCGGCGCGGTGCATGCCTTGGTGCCCGATCTCGTTGCCTGCGGCAGCAACGGGCTCTGGCACCAGCTCGGTCTTTACGACGCCGAGGCGTTTGCCGATGAATGCGCCCGCCGCCGCCTCTTCCTGTTCCTGCACCTGGACCGGCAACGCCTAGTGCCCCTGGGCACGCCCCAGGAGATCCGGGACACCGTCCGGCGCTATGCCGACCTGCACCTGGCCCGCGGCGGCGGCGCGGCCTTTTACATTGAAATAGAAAACGACGCGCCCTGGCCCAATGTCGAAGCCCTGATTCTCGCCGTTCATGATCAATGATGGCCATGATGTGGGGGCGCCGCCCCCACATGTTTTCCTCATGGATGGCGAATCCCAATTCACCCGGCCTTATAATCGCTGTGGGCGGGGCGTCCTCTCCGTCCTCTTTGTCCTCGTGTGGCGCCGGTGTCCTCAACGTCCTCGCCTCGCCCCGCCAAAAACGGCCAACCTGCAGCCGTTGAGGACGTAGAGGACATTGAGGACGAAGAGGACGCGGCGGCTATCCTCTATATCCTAGGGGGTCCCAACTTCGGTTTGGGCGGGAAGGCCTGGTTATTTCCGCCATTCCTTCAACTGGCCGAAGGCCCAGCGGCCGGCGACCAGGGTGGCCATGACGCGGCCGCGGCAGCGCCAGCCGGCGAAGGGGCAGTTGCGCGCCTTGGACGCAAAGGTCTCGGGACGGATTTCCACTTCGGCGTCCGGATCGAACAGGGTCAGGTCCGCTGGCGCGCCCATGGCCAGGGTGCCGTAGGGCAGGCCGAAGAGGGTGGCGGGACCGGTGGTGAAGGCGGCTACCAGTTGCCTGAGGCTGAGCACACCGCCATGTACCAGCAGTTCCAGGCAGACCGGAACGGCGCTTTCCAGGCCGATGATACCGAACGGTGCCGCGGCCAGGCCGCGCGCTTTTTCCTCGGCGGTATGCGGCGCGTGGTCGGTGGCGATGACCGTGACCAGCCCCTCGGCCAGCGCGGCCAGCAGCGCCTGACGGTCCGCTTCCGTGCCCAGCGGCGGATTCATTTTGGCCTGGCTGCCCAAGGTGCGGCAGGCCTCGACGGTCAGCGCCAGGTGGTGCGGCGTGATTTCGGCGGTCAATGGCACGCCCAGGGCGCGGGCGCGGCGCAGAATGTCCACGGTGCCGGCGGTGCTGATGTGCTGGAGATGCACCGGCTGGCCGGTCTCCCGCGCCAGCAGCAGGTTGCGGGCGGCGATCACTTCTTCGGCCTGGGCGGGGATGCCGCGGACGCCGAGGGCGTCGGCCACCGGGCCGGCGCGGATGGCGCCGCCCTGGGCCAGGGCGAAATCTTCGCAGTGATCCGTCACCAGCAGGCCGGCGGCGCGGGCGGCGAGCAGGCAGCGGCGCATGACGGCGGCATCCTGGACGCAGGCCCCGTCATCGGTCAGGGCCACGGCGCCGGCGGCCTTCAAGGCGATTGCGTCCGTTGGTTCCCGGCCTTCGCGGCCGAGGGTCAAGGTGGCGCTGGGCAACACCCGGACAACCGCGCGGGCGTGGCAGTCCGCCACGAATGCCGCCACCCGTGCAGGGGTGTCCAGCGGGGGCAGGGTGTTGGGCATGGCGACGACGGTGGCAAAGCCGCCCGCGGCGGCGGCGCGGGTACCGCTCACCACATCTTCCTTGGCGGTTTGGCCGGGGTCGCGCAGATGCACATGCACGTCGAGGAAGCCGGGAGCGACCACCAGGCCGGCGGCATTCAAGACGGGCGCGTCCGGCACGCTGGCTGGTGGCACAAACACGCCGTTCGCCACCGCTACATCGCGGATTAGGTCTTCGTTGCTCGCCGGATCGACCACCCGGCCGCCGCGCAGGATAAAGGCGTTAGTCATGATACCCGCACTATAGATTCGCCCCTTGCCGGCGACAACCTTGGGTGACGCCGTGAAAAAAAAGGCTTTGTCGTTGGCGCCACTGAAACCGATTATGAGACCTATTGGACGTGTAGGACAACGTAGGGCGGCGGAAGTGGCGGCAAAAACCTCCGGTGATGTTCAGGGTGGCTGGCCGGCCGGTCGTCCCAAGAGTCTTAATGGTCTTACAGGTCCCAATGGTCCTACTTCATTCGTGGGGGGAAAGAAAAAACGTGATGCGTGAACCGTGAATGACCCGCGCCTGGGAGTGGCGCCGCAAGTTTATTTCCTTCAGCCTAACAGCCTTCAGTCTTCAGTCTGATTTCACGGCGGGGCGCCGAAAAAATCGCGCGGCTTCAGTTTCAGTCCTTCGGCGACACGGGTGTCGGGATTTTTGCGGATTTGAATGTTGTAGGCTTTGGCGGCGCGGTTGTAGGCGGTGGCCAGTTTTTGCAGTTCGGGGTCGGCGGCGAGGAACGCCTTGGCCGGCGCGGCGTCCAAGCCCAGGTCGGGCCGGGCTTCGGCGCGGGCAAGGCAGGCGGTGGCGGCATCGCGGCACCGCGCATAGGCGGCGGCGCGGGCGGCCATGCCGGTGGCGGTGGCGGCCAGGTCGGCGGCGGTGTTTAGGGCGTCGTGCGTGCCGTCGCTGGCGTCCAGCTTGCCGACATTGCTTGTGCGCAGGGTTGCCGCCAGGGTCAACTGCCGGGTGACCGCGGCGTCCAGCAGGGTGGCCTGCCGGTCCGCGGCCGCCTCAAATCGGCGCAGTTTGCCGCGGGCGTTCCAGAAACTGGCCGCCGACAGCACCAGCACGCCCAAAGTCACGATCAGGATCAGCCCGATTTCCGGTTTAAGCTTGACCATGTCCAGTCACCTTCTTATTCCAAAGTAACGAGGTTTGTCCATAACCGGGAGCCGCCCGTCCTCGGGCGGACGAACTTGACATAACGCCGATATAAAAAAGCGGCAAAGGAATTGCCGCACTCCAAAACGGTGCCAATCGGATCTGGACTTTTGAAAACACCTTCGATCTATCTTCGTGCTCTTCGTGGCTTCGTGGTGAATCCGAAAGTTTAAGTATTACAAGGTACTAGTGCAAAAATTAAGCTCTCGGATTCCGCTCACGGCGGCGGCACACCGGCCGCCTCCGGCACGAAAACCAAGCTCAACCACGGCACGAAGGTGATCACCGCCAGCACGATCAGCAGGATGATCGCGAACGGTATGGTTGCCCGCGCCAGTTCCAGCACCGGTTTTTTAAAGCGCATGGCCGAGATGAACAGATTCATGCCGACGGGGGGAATGATGTAGCCGATGGCCAGATTGGTGAGGAAGATAACGCCGAGATGGATCGGATGCACGCCGAATTGGGCGGCGATCGGCAGCAGCAACGGCATCACCACCATGGTGGCGGCGTAGACTTCCAGCACACTGCCGACGAACAGCAGGAAGACGTTCAGGGTCAGCAGGAAGGCCACTCGGCCGCTCATGTATTTCTCGGCCATGGCAAAGACCTGTCCGGGCACGTCCTCGGTGACCAGGTAGTTGGTGACCGCCATGGCCATGCCCAGAATGATCAGGATGCCGCCGGACAACACCATGCTTTCGCGGGCGACGGAGGTGAACTGGCGCCGGCTGACGTCGCGGTTGAGCAGCATCTCCGCCAGCAGCGCGTAGGCGGCGGCAACCACGGCGGCCTCGCTGATCGCGAAGATGCCGCTGTAAATGCCGCCGATCACCAGCACCGGCAGCGGCAGCTCGTAGCGGGCGACCCACAGGGCGGCGCGGAGTTCGCGCCACGAAAAGGCGTGCCGGGGCACGTCATGCCGGCACGCGTACCACGCCCCGTAGCCGCCCAGGGCGGCCAGGGTGAGCAGCCCCGGCAACAGGCCGGCGCGGAACAGTTGGTCGATGCTGACCCCGCTGACCACCCCGTAGAGGATGGCCGGCAGGCTGGGCGGGAAGAGCAGCCCCAGGCAGCCGCTGGCGGTGATCAGCCCCAGGCCGAACCGTTCGTTGTAGCCGTTGGCCAGCATGGCCGGGAGCAACAGGCCGCCCAAGGCGAAAATGGTGATGCCCGACGCCCCGGTGAAGGCTGTCAACAGCGCACAACTGGCCACCGTGATCATGGCTAGGCCGCCCGGCATCCAGCCGATCGCGGCATTGGTCAGCCGCAACACCCGTGCCGGAGCCTGGCTGCGTGCCAGCAGGCAGCCGGCGAAGGTGAACAACGGCAGGGTCTGCAACATCGGCAACGACCCGAGCTGGTAGAACTCGATGATGGCCGACTGGAAAGCGATTCCGCCGTGCCAGTAATTCAGCAGCGAGGAAATCCCCATGACGGTGAACAGCGGCACCCCGGCCAGGCAGATCAGCAGCACGGCAAGGCTGATCAGGATCGTCATGTGGCCGGTCCCTTTCCCGCCCGCATCCGCAGCAGGGCCCAGGCGTCGCCGGCCAGGGTCCACAAACTGCGCAGCGCCAGCAGCGCGAAGCCGACCGGCAGCACCAGGGTCAACCAGCAGGTATGCAGGCCGAAGAACGTCAGATCCGTGGGATTGTTCTGGAACTCGCTGACGACAAAGCCGACCGCCAGCCAGGCGAAGATGGCGCATAGCACCATGGTTGTCAGATTGGTGAGCACCCCCGCCACGCGGCGGGCGCGCGGCGACAGCACGTAGCTGAGGACGTCAATGGCGATATGACCGCGGTCGGCGGCGGCGGCCCCCGCCCCGAACAGCGCCACCCACAGCACCAGGTGCCGTGACAGCGGCTCCGGCCAGCCCAGGCCGATTCCCATCACCCAGTCGCCGACCACCGGCAGGCGAACGGCGAAACGCCGCAACACCGCCAGCAGTCCGGCACCGATCAGCACGATCATCAGGGCGCCGCAGAAGGCGTCCTCCAGCCGGCGCCGCCAGGTCGGCGGCGCCGTCGTTTCCGGGGCGGTCGTTGGCGCGCCGGTCATTTCCGCTCCCGCTGCCGTGCCAGCGATTCCTGAAGCTTGCGTTCAATGGCCGCGGAATAGGCCTTGCCGATCAGTTGCTTGGTAACGGTGTCGTTGAGCTGGCGGAACTCGGCGAGCGTGGCCGAGGTCGGGGTCAGGGTCTGCACCTGTTTGGCCATCACCGCGTCCGCGTCTTCGTTCTGCTTGCGGACCAGGAGGTTCAGCTCATTGAGCCGCCGCGCAAAGATGGCCTTGACGGTGGCGCGGTCGCCCTCGTTCAGCCGGTTCCATGCCACGTCCGTCAGCACCAGCGCGCCGATGGAATAGGCCAGGCCGATGTCGAGTTTGTTGACGACCCGGGTGTGCCACTGCATGGTGACCATCACCAAAGGGGGCGAGTAGATGGTGTCGATCAGGCCGGACTGGAGGCCGGTGAGCACGTCGCTGACGGGCACGGAAATGCCTGACACGGCGGCGGCGCGGAACAGGGTTTCGGCGAACTGGTCTTCCGGGACGAGCCACGGCTTGGCCTTGCGCAAGCTGTCCAGATCGGTCACCGCCGGGCGGCTGTAGAGATAGGCAAACCCCTGGCGGGTCCAGGCGATTAATTCCACCCGGTTTTGGCGGGCCGCGGCGCGCAGGTCGGCATCCAGGTCGGCCAAGGATTGGCCAACCTCCGCTTCCGAACGGAACATGAGTGGCAGTTGGAGCACGGTCGCGTCCGGGCAGATCAGACGCACGCCCTGCCCCATGAACGCCGCGCCCTGCAACTGGCCGACGCGCATTTTGCGCAGCACGGTTTGTTCATCGCCCTGGACGCCGCCGGGATAGACCTTGAATTTCAGGCGCCCTTCGGTGGCCGTGGTGGCTTCGGCGGCGGCGGCGCGCAGGGTTTTGACCCACACGCTGCGGTCGGGGGCGACGGTGGCCAGATTGATCACCTGGGCCTCCGTCGTCGTCACGGCCACGGCCAGGGCGGCCAGGGCCAGCTTCAGGGGGATGGCCCAGCGGGGGCGGGGCAGGTGGGTGCGCGGTTTCAAAATAACTCATCCTTTTGTTGCAGCAGCCGGGTCGCCCGTTCACGGGCAATGGCGTTCATCAACCGCAAGGGCGGCGGGGCGGTTTCCGGGGCCTCGAGCACCGCCCGCAGGGTGCGGGTGAAAAGATCCGGGTCAACCGCCGCCCGGGCGTAAAACTCGGCAAATAGAACCTTGGGCATGAGGCTTTGGGGACCGCCAAGTGCCATGGCGCGCTCGAAATGCTGGCGGCTTTTGGCCAGGTCCTGGCCGGCGCCGGGCGGCTGAAGGGTGTAATACACGGCGAAGACCAGATGGGCGCCGCCCTCCGCATAGCCCTCATCCAGGGCCAGGGACCGCTGCATGACCGCCAGCGCCCGCGGCAGTTCCGCCATGGCCGCCATGGACTCGTTTTTGGCGATGATCCACCCCAGCCAGGCGTTGCCGGCGGCGTACAAATCGGGAACATCGGCGCGGCCGAGCTGGGCCAGGGCCGCCTCGAACTCCGGCATGGGGGCCGCTTCGGCCCGGGCATAGCCGGCATGCAACCGCAGGAGGCGCTGGCCATACTCCCTGGCGCGTCCCTGCAACCGGCCGGCGCGCTCGGCGTCGGCCTCGCCTGACAGGAAGGCGGAGGCATAGGTCGCGTAGGCGGTGCAGCCGTCCCGCAGCAGATCGGGATTTTCGGGGTCGTTGGTGATCAGGCCGTCAATGGCCAGCAGATAGGCCGGCGCGCCGTCCCGCACCAATTGCGGGTCCGGCTGTTCGCGCAACGACCCGAGCATGCCGCCCATCGAACTGGCAACCATGCGGTTCACCGTGCCGCAACCAGTGGCCAGCAGTCCCATGGCGACGATCCATGCCCCGAATCCAATCCTGCATGTTATCCGCACACTCAAAATCTCCCGCAGCGTTTTGGCAAAGCGGGTAATATAACCGCCCATGGCTTGGCGGGCGGTTAGTTGGTGCGGCGGCGGCGGGCGGCGAGGGCGGCGGCACCGAGCGCCAACAGGCCCAGCATGCCGGGCTCGGGAACGACCGACTTGTAGTTGAGCACCAGTTCGGTGTTGCCGGCGCCGCCGATAGTGAGGTAGAAGTTAAAGGCCACGTCTCTGGCCCACGCGAACTCGGCGGTGTTCAGCAGGATGGTGGCGGGATCCAGGGCGCCACCCGCCGCGCTGGTGATGGTGTTGCTGGACTTGGCCACCACCCATTCATAACTTTGCGACGGGTTCCAGTGGGCCGTTTCGGCATCGCCGACGGAGGCAACGTTCAGGGTGAACCCGCTAGATATGGCCAGGGTGCCGTTGGTTTGGTTGAACTGGTCGTAATTGGCCGCCGGGTTCGTGCCGACGGGCTGCCGGACCTGCGCGGGGTCGAGGTTGCCAAGCTCCCACTGGTAGGCGGCATCGCCTGTCCATGCGGCATTGCCGGCGGCCGTGAGGATGCCGATGCCGCTGTTGAGGTCGCCGTCGCCCGGCGCCAGCGTGCCGTCAAGGATCACCGCCCCCACCGTGCCAGAGCCGGCGAGGATGCCTCGGCTGTCGACTGTAACCGTGCTGGCGATGGCGCCGTTGACCTTCAATGTGCCCAAGGTCACCGAGGTCGGGCCGGTATAGCTGTGGTTAGCCGTAAGCGTGACGGTGCCCGGGCCAGACTTTGTGAGCCCGAAGGCGCCGCTGATTGCACCGGTGACCACCAGTGTGCCGCTATCTGCTTCCAGCTCGGAGTTGGCGGTCAGGGTGATGGGACCGCTATGGGTGTTGGTGCCGGTCAGATTGCAGAGAACGCCACCGTTAAGTGTCAGCGGGCAACTGAGTGTGATGCCGCCATTGATCTCGATTTCGGCTTCCGCCCCATTGACCGTGGTTCCCGTCATGCCAAGCGCGTTGGCCGTGCTGATGCGTAGCACACCCTGGTTGACGATGGTGGTTCCGGTATACGGGTTGTCACCGCGGAGTTCCAGGGTGCCCAGGCCGGTCTTGATCAAGCTACCGCTGCCGCTGACCGGGCCGGTCAGGACGACGCGGTTGTTGTTGGTGTCGAAGGTGCCGCCGCCCGCGTCCAGGGTTACGGTGCGGGCGGTGGTGAAGCCGCCTAGAAACGCGAGGGTGCCGCCGTCGAACGTCAGGCCGCCGGCCAGGTCACCCAGATTGCCATCGGAACTAACCTTCAGGGCGCCGCCGGCGATCATGGTGCCGCCGCTGTAGCTGTTGGCCGCAGCCAAGGTCATGGCGCCGGCCCCGGCCTTGGTCAAGCCGCCGTCGCCGGAAATCACGCCGATAAAGCTTGAGTCCGCATTCCCGTCCACCGTCAGCCGGCCCCCGGTTGTCATCGTCACCGCCCCGCCGCCAGTCAGGGCGGCGACGGTCTCGGCCTGGGCGCCGAGGGCGAGGGTGCCGTTGAGGGTCACGGTTGCGCTGTCCGCAATCTGGTTGGACGCCAGGAGCGCCACCGTCGTGCCGGGGGCGATTTGCAGGCCGCCGCTGCCGATGGCGTCAACGCCGGCCGTTTTGTTCAGCGTCAACGTCCCGCCGGTCACGTCCGTCACGCCGGTATAGCTATTGGCCGTGGCGCCGCTCAGGGTCAGCGGGCCGGAACCGGTTTTGGTCAAGGTTTTTCCGTCACCGCTGATCGCGCCGCTGAGCTCCAGGCCGTAGCTGCCGGCGGCAATGTCAATTATCAGGTTATCGGCCAGGATCATCGGGGCGCTAATGACGTGATTGGCGGTGGCCGGGGCATTGAACACCTGGATCTCGGCCTGGCCGCCCCCGCCCATCGCCAAGGTCAAGGTTGTTCCGGATGCGGCTTCAATCGTGAAAGCCGTGTTGGGGTTGTTAAACGCGACCGAGCCCACCGTTTTACTGGTATCCAGGGTGGCGGTTTCGGTGGCGCCAAAGGGAGTATAGCCATTGTTGTTAAGGAACAACGCCGCCGCCCCGGCCCCATTGGGCGCCACGCCGGTCCACCAGTTGCCCGTCGTGCTCCAATTGGTGTCCGTTCCGCCCTTTTTCCACTGCTGCTCAAAGGCGGTGACGTAGAGGTCGAACGAGCTGTTGCTGGTATTATTCAACAAGCTGAGATTGAACAAACCGCTATGCGGTTCGGCCAGCGCCAGCTTCGCGAAATCGGGGGTGGTTCCGGTGTAGTCAAAAAGGTGGTAGGTCCCGGCGGCCATCAGGCCGGTATTGATGATATCAATCGTCGAGTTGCCGGAAAGCGTAAACAAATTGTCCCCGGTGATTGTGATCAGCGGCGTGGTCGTCAGGGCGCCGAGCTGGAACGTGCTGAGCGCCCCCGTATCCAGGGTGAGGCCGCCCAGTGTCAGCGTGCCGCCGCTAGCGGCCAATAACTTTCCCGTGTCCAGGATGTTCACGGTGCCAGCGATCGCGCCGGTAACGCCGGCGAAGGCGGTGCCGGTCGCCGTTGGCAAGCCGCTCAAGGTGCCGCCGTTGGTCACCGTCACCGCACCGGTGCCGGTGGCGCTGCCCGTACGGTTGTTGACCTGCAAGGTGCCGGTTTCAACGAGGGTTCCACCCGTATAGGTATTGGCAGTGGTGACGGTCATGCGGCCGGCACCGACCAAATCCAGCTTGCCGTCCCCATAGATCAAGCCGTTCCGCTGCTGGGTGAACCCATTGGTGATGTCAATTTTTGCCACGCCGCCGGTACCGACTTGATCGCCCACCAACTCGACTTGCCGCTCGGTGGCCCAGGAGCCGACCGCGATCTGCAAGGTGGCGCCGTCATAGATATGGTGGGCATAGAGGTTGCTGCCCGCCGGCGGTTGCGGCCCAGCGGCTTGACCGCTGGTGACCACCAGGGTGCCGGCCTTGATATAGGTGCCGCCGGTGTAGGTGTTGACTCCGCCGAGACTCAGGGTGCCCGCGCCGGTCTTGATCAGGCTGCCGGTGCCGCTGATGACCGAGCTGGCCGCATAGTTCAGGGTCGCGCCGGCGTCCACTTCAAAGGTTCCGCCCTGGCCGGCGCCGGTGCCGCCCAGCGTGGTGGCGCGTGAGCTGTTGAAGGAGCCGGTGGCCTTGAGGGTGCCGTCACCGCCAATGGTGAGCGGATTGCTCTCCGGGCCCAGGGCGGCGGAGGCGGCCACGCTCAAGGTGCCGGCCGTGATGGTGGTGCCCCCGGTGTAGCTGTTGACGCCGCTCAGGGTCAGGGTGCCGGCGCCGGTCTTGGTCAAGTGTCCGCCCGCGCCGCTGAGACTGCCGGCGTAGCTGGTGTTGCCGGCATCGCCGGTGGTGAGGGTGTAGCCCTGCAGGTTGACATTGCCGCCAGCGCTCCCGCCGCCGGCCAGCGAGCCGATGGTTTCATGAGCGTTAAGTTTCAGCAGCGCCGTGCCGGCGTTGGCCAACACCACCGCTCCGGCGTCGCTGATGGCCGCGCCGTTGAACAGGCTCAGAGTGCCCTCTTGCACCGTGGTGACGCCCGTGTAGCCGTTCGCGCCAGAAAGCGCCAGAGTGGCGGCGCCCGCCTTGGTCAGCCCGTAATTTAGGCCGCCATCGGCCAGGTCCCCGCCCACGGTCAGAATGCCGTACTTAGTGGTGACCGTCAGTGTTTTCCCCAGGGTCACCGCGCCGGTGCCGAGGTCCAAGTTTTTGGGGCCGATAAAGCTGAAGTCGCCGTTCCAGTTTTGCGCGTTGTGGTTGGTGTTCACCACCGGGCCGGCCGTGTTGTTGCCGAGGTTGCCGCCGTTGATCGTGAGCATGCCCGAGCCGAGGGCTTGGGCGTGGTTGAGGTAAAGTGTGCCCTCGTTGAGCATGGTGCCGCCGTCGTAGCGGTTCGCGCCCGCCAGCGTAAATGAGCCAGCCCCGGCTTTGGTCAGGCTATAACTGTTGACGCCATCATCAATGATCCCGCTCACGGTGAGCGTATTGTACAGGCTGGTGACCGTCCGATTGCCCCCCAGGGTCACGTCGCCGGTACCGAGGTCCAGGCCGCGGGTGCCGTGAAAGGTGAAGTCGCCGTTCCAGTTTTGCGCGTTGTTGTTGGTGTTCACAATCGCGACGGCCGTGCTGTTGTCAAGCGTGCCGCCGTTGATGGTGAGCGCCCCCGTGCCGAGGGCTTGGGCGTGGTTAATACTCAGCTTGCCCTCGTTGAGAATGGTGCCGCCGTCGTAGCTGTTCGCGCCGGCCAGCGTCAATTCGCCCGACCCGGTCTTGGTCAGGCTGTAACTGTTGACGCCATCGTCAATGACGCCGCCCACCGTCAAGGTATTGTAGGTTC
Organism: uncultured Lentisphaerota bacterium; assembly: GCA_903896595.1. Taxonomy (GTDB): domain Bacteria; phylum Verrucomicrobiota; class Lentisphaeria; order Oligosphaerales; family CAITYL01; genus CAITYL01. The sequence goes on along the minus strand of CAITYL010000026.1, from coordinate 28,036 downwards.
GGTTGATGCTGACCGTCCGGTTTCCGCCAAGCGTCACGGCGCCGGCGCCGAGGTTCACGTTGTTTGGGCCGTCAAAGGCGAAATCGCCGTTCCAGTTTTGCGCGTTGTGGTTGGCGTTCGAGACCGGGGCGCCCGAGGTGTTGCCAATCGTCCCGCCAGTGATGGTGAACGTACCCGTGCCGAGGGCTTGGGCGTGGTTGAGGTTCAGGGTGCCGGTGGCGAGCGTGGTGCCGCCGCTGTAACTGTTCGCGCCGGCCAGCGCCAAGGCGCCGGCACCCGCCTTGGTGATTCCGCCGGCGCCGGAGATCACGCCTGAAATGGTGTCTTTCTCGTTGTTCACCGTGATCTGACGCCTGGCCCCGCCCAGGTCCAGCGTTCCGGCTAATACGAGCTGGCCCGTGCCACCCGTCGCCTGGCCCAGCGTGAAATCCCCGCCCGCCACGCCATTATTGGCCAGGGTGCGGGTTGCTGATGACATCGCCGCCAAGGTGGCGCCGTCATTCAAGCTCAACGCGCCCGTTCCCAGCGCGCTATCATCGCCTACCAGGAGTGTGCCGGCGCTGAGCGTCGTGCCGCCGCTGTAGCTGTTCGCGCCGGACAACGTCAGCGTACCGCCGCCGCTCTTGGCCACGCCGCCGGAACCCTCGCCGATGACGCCGGAAACCACGGTACTGCCGGAGCCGTCCACGGTTAGCAGGTTGGCGCCGTTGGTGACCTTGGCGCTGATCGTCAGCGTGGTGGCGGCATTGTTGGTCCAGGCTTGCGCGGCGCCCAGGATCACCCCGGCCGCCGTGCCCGTCAGGGTCGCCGCGCCCGCATTGGCGGACAGGGTGATGCCGCCCGCGCCCAAGGTCAAGGTGTTGGTGGCGGTCACCGTCACCGCCGCCGTCGCGGTGGTGCCGTCACCGATCTGGAGGCCCTCAATGGCGCTCGCGACATTAACCGCCGGCTGGCGGGTATACGACGTCTGGTTAAAACGGGCGCTGTCCGTGCTGGCCGGCGCCACGCCGCCGTTCCAGTTCGATCCGGTGCTCCAGGCCGTGCCGCCGGCCGCGCCGCTCCAGTCCATGGTCGCCGCCGCCGCGGACCAGCCCAGGACCCCGGTCAGTAGGCTGAAAATAATGAAAATTTTTTGCATAAACAACGACGTTCTTTATCGTCTTTCAATATAATGGGTCAGACTCATCTATACCATTGAAACGCTTGCCAATACACGATGGAAGAGCTTGCTAGCCGGATTTCAGCATGCTAAATTTATGCGACGCTGACGGTATGTGGCTCGATAAAGCATCATGTTGGAAAGCGGGAGAAAACATGTTAAACCTCATCCAGTTTGGTAGACCCCTAGCGTTAGGGCTGGCCGCAATGGGACTGCTCGCTTTTGTCGCCCCGTCTTCCTTGGCGGGTCTGATCGCCTCGGAAAGCTTCGTTTATACGCCTACCGGCGCCCAGATTGTGGGACAGGGGACTAATGCCGGCTGGCCGACGGCCGGTCAACTTTGGACGGGCGCCACCAGCGCCTATGTCGAAAAGGCGGAATTGACCTATCAGAATCTGACGACCTCGGGCGACATGTTGCATGTCGCCGCGAATAACCAAGGGGTCTACCGCGCCTTGGGGCTGACCTACAGCACGGCGGGAAACAATTACTGGTTCAGCGCGCTGATGGAGGTGGACAATCTCCCGGGGAGCAGTTACGCGGGGATTTCCCTGTTCCTGCAGAATGACCCCGTGAAAACGGAAAAATTTTTCTTTGGCCAAACTAGTGGCAGCAAGTTATGGAGCATGGAACTCAGCGCCCTTACTCGCCGGGGTCAGTCCTCGGCAGCGAGTACGGCGCCGGCGTTCGTGGTTCTGCAACTGGATGGCGTCAACAAGGTGGCGAATCTCTATGTGAACCCCGCCGCTCTTGGCGGTAGCGCCCCCGTCACTCCCAGCGCCACGTTCAGTTTTACCGGCTATGACTTTTCCTTTGACCAGATCCGGGTTCAGTCCGGCGGGACGGAAACCTATGATGTGGACGAGTTCCGTTTCGGCACGACTTATGCCTCCGTGACCCCGGTTCCCGAACCCGCCACCGGCCTGTTTCTGGCCCTCACCCTCGGTGCGGCCGCCATGACCCGGCGCCGCCTAACGCGCCGCTGCGCGCGCCGCTAGCCTGAATGATTCACCATCATTCGATTAACCGCGAAAGAACGCAGAGATCGCAAAAAGGGCATGATTTTTATTTTCCCGCAGAGGCGCGGAGGCGCAGAGAAACCGCCAAGTCAAAATAGTGCAATGAAGCCTGACTTATTTTTCTCCGCGCCTCTGCGCCTCTGCGGGAGATCACTCGTCCACTCTTTGCTTTGGACCGTTGTCACGCCAACCCCAACCCGGCATAGCCGGAACCAAACTAACTTCATTTCACCACAGAGGACACAGAGGGCACAGAGAAGCGAAACTGGAAAATGTGGGGATGGTGATATTATGCTCAGGTTTTTTCCTCTGTGTTTCTCTGTGACCTCTGTGGTAAAATCTTGCGCATCTTGCAACTGATTTCACTGTTAGACGCTAATCGCGGTGTTGGCGCGCTTGGAGGGCGGTTAGTTGCGGCGGCGGGTGGCGAGGGCGGCTGCGGCGAGCGCCAGCAGGCCCAGCATGCCGGGCTCGGGGATGACGCTCCGGTAGTTGAGCACCAGTTCCGAGTTGTTGGCGCCGCCCAGGGTGAAGTAGAAGTTGGCGGGGTCTCCCCACTTGACGCCGCTGGCGTCCAAGGCAATGGCGCCCGGGTTCAGAGCGCCGCCCGCGGCATTGGTGATGGTGCCGCCGGTCTTGGCCACGATCCATTCATAATCCTTTGACGGATCCCAGCCCGTTGGCGTCGTGTCGCCAGAGGCAATCTTAAACTCGAAGCCGTCGGAAATGGCCAACACGCCGCTGGCCAGGTTGAACTGGTCGTAATTGGCCGTGGGATTCGTGCCGACCGGTTGCAGAACCAGCAACGGATCGACCTGGCCAAGCTGCCACTCGTAGACGGCGCCGGTTTTCCACGCGCTATTGCCGGTGGCCGTGATAATGCCAATCCCATAGTTGACCGTGCTGTCGCCCGGCGCCAGCGTACCGCCATTCTCCAGCGTCACCGCCCCTGTCGCGCCGGTGCCGGCGAGAATGCCTCGGCTGTCGACCTTGACCGCGCTGGCGATGCTGCCGTTGACCTTCAGGGTGCCCAGGGTCACGTCGGTGCGGCCGGTATAGGAGCTGTCGCCGGTGAGCGCCAGGGTGCCTTCGCCGTCCTTGGTAATGCCATAACCGCTGCCGGCCACGGGGCCGGAGACGGTGAGGGTGTCACCGGCGTTGGCCACGGTGACCGCGGCGTTGGTCGCCAAATTCAGCGGAGTCGACATGGTATGGCTGCCATTGGCCACCGTGACGGTGGCCGGGCCGCCGTTGCCTTTGAGGATCAGGGTGCCACCTGATCCCTGGGCCAGGGTGTAGGCTTGGCTGGCATGGTTGAAGGTGACCGCGCTCAGGCTCGGGCTGGCGCCGTCCAGGCGGACGGTGGCGGGTGCGGAGATCGCATCGCCAAAGGTCGCGGTGTCGTTGATGCTCAAGGCGCCGTCCAGCCCCGGAACGCCGCCGGCCAGGTCCCAGTTGCCGAAGGCATTCACGTTATTGCCCCAACTGCCGCTGCCGGTGTTGATCCAGCTGCTTTGTCCGGTGTAGGCGAAGCCGGTGACCCCCACGCTCTGCGCCGCCAGCGCCGTGTCGCTCAGGCCGCTGCCGCTGACCGCCTGGGAAGTGAAGCCGACGGTGACCGAGCCGGTTTTCTGTCCGGCCGTGTTGTCGGAAATCCCGACGATCATGCCGCTGCTGTTGCTGCCCTGGCCGGCGATGCCGGTGACCGAGCCGGTCGCGGTGATGCCCGTGGTCGGGGTGCCGAAGACGCCGGCCAGCGTTTCGGTGAAGCTGGCATCGGCGGGGGCGGTGTTGCCGACGGTGAGCGCCTGCGTTCCGAAGTCGCCGCCGGCGTGGATCCGGCCCAGGTCAACGGCGGGGGTGACCGTGGCGACCGCGTAGTTGTACATGTCCACGTAGATGGCTTTGTCGGCCGTGACATCGTGGAGCGCCCAGTGATAGGAGGGCAGGCCGCTGACCGTGTCGAACTGTCCGGAGGTGGAGCCGGTATAGGTGAAGAGTTTGTACGAACCCGCCCCGACACTGCCCTGGCCGTTGAGGCCGGCATTGTCCGACACGTTCAGGTTGCCGCCGAGCAGGATGTCACCGGTGACCTCCACGCGGTCGCTAATGCCGGGATTGGCATGGTTGGCGCCCGGGGTGCCCAGGGCGAAGTCCGCATTGCCGGTCAGTGTCAGCAACCCGGACACGCCAAGGGTGCCGATGCCGTTGTTGCCGGGGGAGAGGGTGCCGTTGCTGTCCACCGTCATGGCCCCGGTGGTGCCGATGCCGGTGAGGGTGGCGCCGGTTTTCACGACCGTGGCGCCGGAGCCGGCGATAGAGCCGTTTACGGTCAGCACGCCCGCTTCCACCGTGGTGGTGCCGGTATAGCTGCTGGTGCCCGAGAGGACCAGGGTGCCGGTGCCGGTCTTGGTGAAGCCGCCGGCGCCGCCATTGTTGGCGATGCTGCCACCGTAGGTCAGCGTCTTGGTGGGGGCGACGTCAATGATACCCGCGCCGGCCGGGCCGACGGCGATGCCGCGGTTAGCATTCAAGGTGAAGGTGTCGGTGGCGGCCAGGGTGGCGTCGGCGTTGATGACCAGGCTTCCCGGGGTGGCGGTGAGAAGGGCGGTGCCCAAATTGACGTCCTGGCTGATGGACAGCGTGCCTTGCTCAATGGTGGTCGTACCGGTGTAGGTGTTGGTGCCAGTGAGGGTCAGAATGCCGGTGCCGGTTTTGAGCAGGGCGGTGGTGCCGTTGCCGTCCTCCAGGAGGCCGTCAAAGGTGCTGCTCTGGTGGTTGGCGCCGGCGGTCAAGGTGGCCAAGCCGGTCTTGGTGTTGCTCACCGTGCCCGTGCCGGACAGGCCGTTGACGGTGATGCTGGTGTTGTTAAGGTCCACGGTGCCACCGGCCGCCAGGATCAAGTTGCCCTTGCCGGCGCCGGAGGGGACGGCCAGGGCGTTGCCGATCTGCATGGCGCCCGCGGAAATGGTCGTGTCGCCCGAGTAGGTGTTGATGCCACCCAGGGTTACGGTGCCCAGGCCGGTTTTTTCCAAACCGCCGGTGCCGGAACCGTTGTTGGCGATGATGCCATTATAGGTCAGGGTCTGGTTCAGGGCGGCGTCCAGGATGCCGGAACCGCTACCTGCGGCCGGGCCGACGGCGATGCCGCGGTTGGCGTTGATCTCAAAGGTGTTGGTGGCGGAGATGCCGCCGCCGTTGATCACGAGGTTGCCCGGGGTCGGCGCGGCGGGAATGGCGCCCAGGGCGCCGTAGGAGGTGATGGCCAGCAGGCCACCGGTGACGGTGGTGCCGCCGGAGTAGCTGTTGACGTGGGTCAGGGTCACTGTGCCCGCGCCGGTCTTGACCAGGGCGATGACGCCCGTGCCGTCGTCAAGGGTGCCGCCGAAGGTGCCGGAGCCGCCGCTGGCGCCGGTGGTGAGGGTGACCGGGGTGGCACTGTTGTTGGTGATGGAGCCGGTGCCGGCCAGGCCGTCAATGGCGATGGTGTGGCCGTTGAGGTCCAGCGCCCCGGCATTGTCGACGGTCAGGGTGCTGTGGGGGGACAGGCCGGTGTCGCTGCCCATGGAAAGCGTGCCTTGGGCGATGGTGGTGGCCCCGGAGAAGGTGTTAGAGCCGGACAATGTCAACGTGCCGGCGCCGGTCTTGGTCAAGCCGATGGTGCCCGTGCCGTCCTGAATATTACCGGCAAAGGCGCTGGTCTGGTTGTTGGCGCCGGCGGTCAGCATTGAGGCGCCCGCGTGGTTGGTGATCAAGCCCGCGCCGGACAGCCCGTTGAGGGTGATATCGAAATCATTCAGGTCCAGAATCCCGGCCCCGGCCACGGCGACATTGCCCTTGCCCACGCCCGACGGGAGGGCGGCGGCATGGCCAATTCGCAGCGTGCCCGTGCTCACGGTGGTGTCGCCGGAATAGGTGTTCGCGCCGCTCAGGGTCTGCGTGCCCGACCCGATCTTGGTCAGTGACAACGTTCCGCTGCCGTCCTGCAAGACGCCGCCAAAGTCGCTGGAGGCGTCGTTGTCACCGACGGTGAAGGTGACTGGCGAGCCCAGGCTGTTGGTGACCGTGCCGGCGCCGGACAGGCCGTTGACCGTTGGGGACAAGTTGTAGACATCCAGCGTGGCGCCACTGGCGATCGCCAGATTGCCCTTGCCCGTGCCGGAGGGAATCGCCGCCACGTTACCCAGTTGCAGGGTGCCGACGGCGATGGTCGTGTCGCCGGCATAGGTGTTGGCGGCGACGAGCACCATGGAGCCGGTGTTTGTTTTGGTCAGGCCGCCGCTGCCGGAGATCAAACTCTGCACGATCGCGTTGCCCGCGCCGCCCACCGTGAAGGTGCCGGCGGTGACGATTTCGCCGGTTTGGAGCGTCAGGGTCTTGCCGGCGGCCGTCACGTCCATTTCGCCGCCGCCGGCGTTGACCGTGAAGCCGCGGGTGTAGCTCAGGTCCGCGCTGCTGGTGTAAACCAGTGTGCCCTTGTGGGTGGCGTCGCCAAGGACGATGGGGGTGCTGGCGGTGCCCAGGTTGCCGCCCGTCCCGGGATTGGCCACGCTGAGGGTGCCGTCGGCGATGGTGGTGGTGCCGCTGTAGCTGTTGATGCCGGTGAGGGTCAACGTTCCGGAACCGCTCTTGGTCAGGGAAAGGGTCTTGCTGCCATCGGCGATGACACCGCCAAAGGAGGTTGAATTGCCGGCTGCGCCCGCGGTCAGGGTGGCATTGGCGGTGCCGTTATTGTTAATGGTGCCGGTGCCGAGCAGGCCGTCCATGGTGACGTTGAAGCCGTTGACGTCCAGCGTGCCGGTGGCGTTGATGGTGAGGGTGCTGTTGGCGGAGAGGCCGGTGGCGCTGCCCATGGCCAGGGTGCCGGCGTTGATGGTGGTCGCGCCGGAATAGGTATTGGAACCGGACAGGGTCAGGGTGCCGGTGCCGGTCTTGGTCAAGCCCACCGTGCCCGCACCATTGCGGAGGCTGCCATCAAAGGTGCTGCTCTGATCGTTGCCGCCGGCGGTCAGGGTGACGGATCCGGCGGTGTCGGTGGAGACGGCGCCGGAACCCGACAAGCCGTTAATGGTGAGGCTGGCGTCCAAATCCAAGGCGCCGTTGACGATGACATTGCCCTTGCCCACACCGCTGGGCAGGGCGGCGGCGTTGGCGATTTCCAGGGTGCCGCCGGCGTCAATCGTGGTGTTGCCGGAGTAGCTGTTGGAGCTGGTCAGCGTCAGTGTGCCGGAACCGGTCTTGGTGAAGGCGACGGTGCCGTTGCCGTCCTGGATGAGGCCGCCGAAGGTGCCGGTCTGGCTGTAGGCGCCGGCGGTGAAGGTCACCGAACCGGTCAGGCCGTTGGTGACCGTACCTGCGCCGGACAGGCCGTTGACGGTGGGGCTGAGGTTGTTTAGGTCCAGGGTGCTGCCGGCGGCCAACGCCAGGTTGCCCTTGCCGGTGCCTGAGGGGATGGCTGCCACGTTGCCGAGCTGGAGCGTGCCGCCTGAGACGGTGGTGTCGCCGGAGTAGGTGTTGGCGCCGCCCAGCACCAGGGTGCCGGTGGTATTGCTCTTGGTCAGGCCGCCGGTGCCGGAACCGTTGTCGGCAATGATGCCGCCATAGGTGAGCGTGGTGCCGGCCGCGGCATCAATCGTGCCTGTGCCGCTTCCCGACGCCGGGCCGACGGCAATGCCCCGTTTGGAGTTGATGGTCAGGGTCGCGCTGGTGGACAGGGTGCCGCCGTTGATGACGAGATTGCCCGGGGTGGCGCTGGCCGGCACGGCGCCGAGGTTGCCGTCCGAACTGATGGAAAGCGTGCCTTGGGAGATGGTGGTCCCGCCCGTGTAGGTGTTGGCGCCGGCGAGGGTCAGGGTGCCGCTGCCGGTCTTGCCGAGGCTCACCGTGCCGCTGCCATTCTGGATCACGCCGGTGAAAGAACTGGTTTGGTCGTTTCCGCCGGCCGTGATTGCCGCCGCGCCCGCCACGCCGCTGGTGATGGTGCCGGCGCCGGTGAGGCCGTTGACGGTGATGGCATAACCATTGAGGTCAAGCCGGCCGCTGTTGGTGGCCGCCACGCTCACATTGCCCTTGCCGGGGCCGGAGGGGATGGCGGCGGCATCGGCGACTTGCAGCGTGCCGCCGGAGATGGTGGTGTTGCCGGCATAGGTGTTGGCGCCGCCAAGCACCAGCGTGCCGGTGGTGTTGCTCTTGGTCAGGCCGCCAGTGGCCGTGCCGCTGTTGGCGATGATGCCTTTGTAGGTCAGGGTGGTGCCCGTTGCCGGAGCGATGGTGGCCGCGGCCGTGCCACTGGGGCCAATGGCCAAGCCGCGGTTGGCGTTGAGCGTCATGGTTGCACTGGCGCCTAACGTCGCGCCACCGGTGATGACGATATTGCCCGCTGCCGCCGTCCCCGGAACGGCGCCGAGAACGGCGTCACTGGCAACGGTAATGCCGCCGGCGCTAATGGTGGTGCCGCCGGAGTAGGTGCTGGCGCCGGAGTAGGTGCTGGTGCCGGAGAGGATCAACGTATTGGCGCCGATTTTATTCAGGCTCACGGTGCCGCTGCCGTTGTTGAGGGCGCCGCTGAAGGTGCTGCCGTTGCTGCTGTTGGCAGTGTCCACGGTGAGCGTCACCGCGCCCGTCCCAGTATTGGTCACCGTGCCGGCGCCGGTGAGCAGGTTGAGGGTGGGGCTGAAATTGTTCAGGTCCAGAGTGCCGGTGACAGTGGTGGCGCCGTTGCCGGTGCCGGAAGGGATTGCCGTCGCGGTGCCCAGTTTCACCGTGCCGGCCGTGATGGTGGTGTTGCCGCTGTAGCTGTTGGTGACGGCCAGGGTCAGGGTGCCGGCGCCGGTCTTGGCCAAGGCGCCGGTCCCCGTGATGGCGCCGGCGGCGAACGTGACGTTGTAGCCATTGGTGTCGATGATCGCCCCGGTTGAACCGGTGGTGGTGACCGTGCGCGCCGTAATGTCCGCCACATCACTGGCCGAGTATTGCAGGGTGCCGCCGTTGAAGTTGATGGCGGAGCCATTGCCAAGATTCTCAAGGCGGGCGAAATTCAGGGTGCCGGCGTTGAGGTTGGCCGCCCCGGTGAAGGTGTTGATGCTTGAGGACGTGAGAATGAGCGTTCCCGAACCGAGTTTGGTCAGGCTGTCGGCGCCGCTCCCGTTGTCCGTCATGACGCCGCCGTAGGTGAGGACGGCGGTATTGTTGGTGTCAATGGAGCCGGTGGCGGAACCGGTGGCGGAACCCACGGCAATGCCACGAGCACTGTCCAGGGTGAACGTTGAGGCCGCGCGCAGGGTGCCGCCATCCAGGACGATATTTCCCGCGCCGGACCCGGTTCCGAGCCGGTTGTCCGCGCTGACCGCGAGCACCGCCCCGCCGGTCACGGTGGTGATGCCCGTGTAGCTTTGGGAGCTGCTGAGGGTCAGCATGCCATTGCCGTTGTTGCCGGAGAAGCCGACCTGGAGACTGGTGTTTCCGGTGAGTGCGTTGGCTCCTGATATCGTCAACGCCCCCCCGCCGCCCCCGAGGCGGTAGAGGTTGTCCGCGCCCACCGTGAGCGTGGTCGGGGAATAAGTGCCCGAGCTGGCGCTGCCGAGGAACCACTTGCCCTGGTTATCGCCACTGCCAAACGTGTTGAGGTTCAGGGCCGTGGCATAGGTGATGCCGCTGTTGATGCCCAGTACGCCGCCGTAGGTTCCGGTGTTGTTGGTGAACGTGGCAGCCGAGTTCAAATCCTCCTGAGACAAGGCGGTGTTTGAAAAACCGATGCCGCCGCGGCCGCTGGCATCGCTGGTGACCGTAATGGTTTGGTTGGAACCCCTGTTGCTGGTGGCGCTGAGGGACAGATTGCCCCCGGCGTTGACGGTGATGGTGTTGGTGTTGACATTGGCGCCGAGTGGCGTGCCGGCGGCGGTGGTGGTGACGCTAAGCAAGCCGGCATTGATGGTGGTGCCGCCGGCATAGCTGTTCGCGGTGCCGGCCAGGGCGAGGTTGCCGAGGCCGGTCTTGACCAGGCCGCCCGTGCCCGAACCGTTATTGGCGATGATGCCGCCATAGGTGGTGGTCAGAATGGCCCCCGCTGAAGAAACGATCTCGAACGTGCCGGAACCGCTGCCGCTGGCGGGCCCCAGGGCAATGCCACGGTTCGCGCTAAGCGAGTAACTGTTGGTGGTGGATTGCAAGGTGCCGCCATTCACGATCAGTTGGCCGGCGGTGGCGGTGGCCGGAGCGGCGCCGAGGTTGGCATCGGCACGGATGGACAGCGTCCCGGCCGTAATGGTGGTGGAACCGTTGTAGGTGTTGGTTCCGGAGAGCGTTTGGGTGCTGGCGCCGCTTTTGATGAGTGATAAGGCACCCCCGCCCGTTCCATCCTGAATGACGCCGGCATACGTGTAGGCGGCGGAGTTGTTGAGGGTCAGGGTTCCCGCGGTGGCATTGGCGTTTTCCACGACGGGCGAGCCCGTGGTGGTGCCGCTGGCGAGGCCGCCAATGGTAATCGCGTTGCCGTTCACTTGAAGTTTGGTGCCGACGGCCGCACTGGAGGCGAAGGTGACGACGTTGGTGCCAGCTGAATTCAGGGCGTTGTTGTTTCCCGCCTGGACGACTCCGTTATTGATGGTCACCCCGCCGGTGAAGGCGTTGTTGGTTCCGGGCGTCAGCGTGAGGGTGCCGGTGCCGGTCTTGACCAGGGTTACAAGCCCGGTGCCATCCTGAATGGCGCCAGTGAAGGTGCTGGTGGTATTATTGCCGCCCAGCGTGAGGATGGCCGTGGTGGCGTTGTTGTTGGTGACGATGCCGCTGCCCGTAAGGCCGTTGAGGGTGGCGTTGGATCCCGTGCGTCCGTTGAGGTCGAGGGCGCCGTTGACGATGACGTTGCCCTTGTCGGTGCCCGAGGGCAAGGCGTTATTTGTCCCCAAAATAATCGTTCCGTTGGCAATCGTGGTGTCGCCGGAGTAGCTGCTGGCGCGGGTCAGAGTGAGGGCGCCGGTGCCGGTTTTGGTGAACGCGCCGGTGCCGGAAATGACGCCGCCATAGGAGGTGTCCGCGTTGTTCGCACCCGCGGAGAGGGTGTAGCTCTGGACGTTGACATTGCCGCCGGTGGTGCCGCCGCCGGCGAGCGAGCCGATGGTTTCGTTGGCATTCAGTAGCAAGGCGACGCCGCTCGTGTTGGCCAGGGAGAGGGCACTGGTGTCGGCGATGGCGGTGCCGCCGGAAACGGCCAGGGTGCCGCCGTTAATCGTGGTCGTGCCGGTGTAGCTGTTGGCGCCCGTGAGCGTTAGGGTGCCGGTGCCGGCCTTGGTGAAGGCGCCGGCGCCCGACATGACGCCGCCATAGGAGGTGGTGGAGTTGTCGCCGCCGGCGGTGAGGGTGAAACTTTGCAGGGTGACATTGCCGCCGGTGGCGCCGCCGCCGGCGAGCGAGCCGATGGTTTCATTGGCATTCAAGAGTAAAATCGCCGTGGCGTCGTTGGCCAGCGACACCGCGCTGGTGTCCGCGATGGCCGAACCGCCGGAGAGCGCCAGTGTGCCGGCGGCAATGGCGGTGGCCCCGGTGTACGTGTTGACGCCGGAAAGGGTGAGGGTGCCGGCGCCGGATTTGGTCAGGCCAAAAACGTTTTCATTGGATCCGGAACCGCCGAGAATACCCGTAAACGCCGCATCGCCCGTATTGGTGATCGTGAGGATGGCCGAGGTTGATTTGCCATTGACCACCCGGCTGGTGCCCGTCCCGGAACGGATGAGGTCGGCTACGGTCTGGCTGTTGCCATTGAGCGCCAACGTGGCGCCGGTGCTGCCGCTGCCCAGCGTGACCGCCGTGGCGGTTGGCAGGGCGTTGGCCCGGCCCAGCATGAGCACGCCATTCTTGACATAGGTGCCACCCGAATAATTGTTGGCGGCGCCGGACACCAGCAGGGTTCCGGGCGCGGTGAGGTTGAGCGCGCCGGTGCCGGTGAGAGCCCCGGAGTTGGTGTAGATCACACCTGAACTCACCGAGATGGCGGAGGCGGTGTCGGTCAGGGTGATGGCGCGGGCGGAGGTGAGGCTGGTGGTCACCTGCAGGGTGCCGGCGCCCAAGCTCAGCGCGCCGGAGGTGGCGCCCAGGTTATTGGCGGCGCTGACGGCGAGCGTGCCGGCGGAAATGGTCGTGCCGCCGAGGTAGGTGTTGGCCCCGGAAAGCGTCAGAACGCCCGCGCCGGTCTTGACCAGCGCCAGATTGTTTTCGTTGCCGCCCGTACCGCCGAGGATGCCCGCGAAGCTGTTCGCACCACTGTTGTTGAGGGTCAGGGTGGAGAGGGCGGCGCTGCCGCCGACCACGCGGTTGCCGGTGCCGTTGCCGGCGGTCAGGAGGCCGGCCAGGGTCTGGGTGTAGCCGTTGAGCTTCAGCACGCCGTTGGTACTGGCGGCGGCGTCACCCAAGGTCAGGGTGGTGGTGGACTTCAAGCCGGTGTCGTTGATGCCCAGCGCGACCGTGCCGTTTTTAATCGTGGTGACCCCGCTGTAGGTGTTGACGCCGGACAGGGTCAAGGTGCCGGTGCCGGTCTTGTTCAAACTGCCGGTGCCGGTGATGGCGCTGGTGATCGCGGTGTTGCCGGCGCCGCCAACCGTGAAGGCTCCCGCCGTGGCGACGTTGCCGGTGCCGATGGTCAGCGTGCCGCCCGCCGTGGCGGTGTCAAGCCCGCCACCGCCGGCGCTGACGGTCAGGCCGCGGGTGAAGGTGTCGCCGTTTCCGGTGTAGGACAGCGTGCCGGTATTGGAGGCATCGCCCAAAATCACGGCCGACAAAGCGGTGCCCAGGTTGCCGCCCGAGGCGAGGTTCGCAACACTCAGCGCGCCCTGATTAATGGTGGTGGTGCCGGTGTAGCGGTTGCTGCCGGACAGGGTCAGGGTACCCGCTCCGCTCTTGATGAGGTTGAAATTGTCTTCATTGCTTCCCGGTCCGCCGAGAATGCCGCCGAAAGAGCTGTTGGCGGTTGAACTGAGGGTCAAATTGACGGTGGTGGCGCTGCCGTTGATAATGCGGTTGGCCGTGCCGCTGCCGGCGGTGGTCAATCCGGCCAGGGTTTGGGTGAAGCCATTGAGTTGCAAGACGCCGCTGCTATTGGTGGTGCCATCGCCCAGCGTCAGCGTGGTGGCGGTGGGCAGAGCATTGGCGATCCCCAGCGTCAGCGTGCCGTTCTTAATGGCTGTGGCGCCGGTATAGGTGCTGACGGCGGTGAGCGTCAGGGTGCCCGTGCCGGTCTTGGCCAGTGACACGGTGCCGCTGCCGTTCTGGATCACACCGCCAAAGCTGCTGGTCTGGTCATTGCCGCCAACGGTCAAGGTTGCCGCTCCGGCCACGCCGCTGGTCACCGTTCCCGCGCCCGACAAGCCGTTGACCGTGACATTGTTCTTGTTCAGGTCGAGGAAGCTGCCGGCGGCAATGGCGAGATTGCCCTTGCCGGTGCCGGACGGCATGGCCAGGAGGTTGCCGATCTGCAAGGTGCCGGCTGAGATCGTGGTATTCCCACTATAGGTATTGGCTCCGGACAGCGTCAAGGTGCCGGCGCCGGTTTTGGTGAGCGCCAGCGCCCCGCCGCCCGTTCCGTCTTGCAGAACGCCGGCAAAGGTGTTGGCGCCGGCGTTGTTGAGGGTCAGTGTCGCCGCCGCGGCATTGGCGTTTTCCACCACGGCCGAGCCCGGCGCCGCATTGGTCGTCAGGCCGCTGAGGGTCACGCTATTGCCGTTGAGTTGCAGTTTGGTTCCCGTCAGCACGTTGGCGCCAAAGGTGACGCTGTTGGGCGCCGCGCTGTTGAGCGCGCCCGTGCTGCTGAGCTGCAAGGCGCCGCCGTTGATGATCACGCCGCCGGTGAAGCTGTTGGTGCCGCTCAGGGTCAGGGTGCCGGTGCCGATCTTGGTCAGCGCCAAGGTGTCGCTGCCGTCCTGGAGGCGGCCGTTAAAAGTGCTGGTGGCGTTATTGCCGCCGGCCGTCAGCGTGACCGGGCCGGTAATGCCGCTTTTCGCCGTGCCGGTGCCGGACAGGCCGTTGACGGTGATGCTGTTGCCGTTCAGGTCCAGAGTGCCGTCAACGGCGAGGTTGCCTTTGCCGGCACCGGAGGGGATGGCCGCGGCGTTGCCCAGGGTCAGGGTGCCCGTCTTGACCCAGCTGTTGCCGGTGTAGCTATTGACGCCGGAAAGGATCAGGACGCCCGCGCCATCCTTGGTCAGGCCGCCCGTGCCGCTGTCGCCATTGCTGGTGATGATGCCGTCGTAGGTTAGGGTGGTGCCGGCGGCCACGTCAAGGATGCCGGACCCCGAACCGCTGGTCGGCCCGATCTTGATGCCGCGGTTGGCATTGAGGGTGAAGCTCGCCGTGGTCGCCAGCACGCCGGTGGAATCAATCACCAGGCTGCCCGCCGTGGGTGTCGCGGGCGCCGCGCCCAGGTTCGTGTCGGCACTGATGGACAGGGTGCCGCCGGGGGAAACCGTGGTCGTTCCCGTGTAGCTGTTGGCGCCGGAGAGGACCAGGGTGCCGGTGCCGGCTTTGGTCAAGTTGCCGGAACCGCTAATCGGCGCGCTGACGGTCAGCAGATTGGCGGAGTTGTTGGTCCAGGTTTGCGAGGCGCCCAAAGCAATCCCACCCGCGCCGGTGAGGGTCGCCGTTCCCGCATTGGCGAACATCGTGATGCCGCTCGCCCCAATTATCAACGCATCAGCGGCGGTCACGGTCAACGCCGCGGTCGTCGTGGTGCCGTCACCGATGAGGAGACCTTGGCTTGAGCTGGTGGAATTGACCGTTGGTTGGTTGGTGTATGATGTCTGGTCAAAACGGGCCAGGTCCGTACTCGTCGGCGCCGTGCCGCCGGTCCAGTTCGAGCTGGTTCCCCAGGCGTTGCCGCCGGCCGTGCCACTCCAGTCCATGGTCGCCGCGCCAGCGGACCACGCCATGCCTCCGAGCAGCAGGGTAAAAAGCCCAAAAAGTTTTGCCATAACGAGTAGGTTTCCGGCGGGCTGGGATCTAGGGAGAGGTCTGGATTTCAGTTCGGAGTTCCGCCCTCAGGCGGTGTCTTCGGTTCGGTGCGGTTCCCGTTACTTCTTGTCGTCGGCCTTGGCTTTTTCGATGAGCGTGCCGTTCAACACGTCAAGGTCGGTATCTTCAGAGCGGAAACCGTATTTTTCGAGCAGCGACTTGACCAGGTCGTTGCGGCGGGCGTAAAGCTGGTTCAGGTCGTTGCGGCCGGCCTCAATCGCCAGCGCCATGTTGGCAAAGGCCAGCGCATCGTCTTTGCTGACATCAATGATCTTGATGCCGGGGGGCATCTTGAACTCGGTCTTGCTGTCCACGGCATCCTTTTGGGCTTTTTCGATGTCGGCCCTGGGGAAGAACTTGAGCGTGCCGACGTCGAACAGGAACACGTTGCGTTCGTCTTCCTTCAAGTATTTGAGGCGCAGCAGCTCGATCAGGTCGTTGCGCCGCTGAACCGTGTTGACCAGGCGAAGTTCCGCCAGCATCACGGTGTATTGCAGGTTCATGATGGCGAGGGCGTCCGCCTTGTCCAAGGGTTTCTTGATTTTGACGGCGGCCGCGGGGGCGGCTTTGGCCGCAACGGGCGCGGCAACGGTCGGGGGCTCCGCCGCTTGTGCCAGGGTGGAAATCAAGACCAGACCGCTGATCGCGATCATCATCCAGTTCTTCTGCATCAACGTGATTCTCCAGCGGGTTCCAGTGCGAAATCTATCAGGGAAAGCGTATATCACAGTTATTAACGCCGTGACAGCGTTCAATATAGCATGTCAAAGTTGGTTTGTCAATGGATGTGAGGCGGATTTGGTGACGTGGCGACCGGGGTTTATACTGTTTTAGGCTGAGGTTTTTGAGGCTGTAGGCTGAAGGCAATTAAGATTTCACCCTAACGCGGTATATATTACCGGGCCGGGGCTCTTGTTGAAGTGCCGCAAGAGTCTGGGGGACGAGTGCCAGTGTTCGGGTTTCAGGAATGCGTGACGTGTATGGGTTGTTTCCTGACACTTGAACCCTGGCACCTCCGCTTGTAACACGGCATGTTGACGAGGCTTACGTACATGCGCCGCATCGGGCTTTATCCAGGGTCGTTCGATCCGGTGACCAATGGTCACGTGGATGTGATCCGGCGCGCCGTCCGGCTGTTTGACGAACTGGTGGTGGCGGTCGGGCGGAACAGCCTGAAGGAGCCGATTTTTACCGTTGAGGAGCGGATCGCGCACTTGCGTGAAGTGTGCGCCGGTTTGCCCACGGTGCGGGTGACCTCGTTTGCCGGACTGCTGGCCGAGGAGGTTCGCGAACTGGGGGCGGTGGCGGTGGTCCGCGGCTTGCGGGCGGTGTCCGATTTTGAATGGGAATTTCAAATGGCCCTGATGAACCGTGAATTGTCCGCCACCTGCGAAACCATTTTTCTGATGCCGAGCCCGGAATATTCATTTGTCAGTTCCACGATCATCAAGGACATCGCCCGCTTGCACGGTGATATTTCGGCCTTTGTGCCGGCACCGGTGGGGCGGGCGTTGGCGGAACGGTTTGCACGGTCATGAAG
The DNA here is from genome assembly GCA_903896595.1 of uncultured Lentisphaerota bacterium. Classification (GTDB taxonomy): domain Bacteria; phylum Verrucomicrobiota; class Lentisphaeria; order Oligosphaerales; family CAITYL01; genus CAITYL01. The sequence goes on along the minus strand of CAITYL010000026.1, from coordinate 11,325 downwards.
AAAACACCCCCGTTGTTACAGCTCTTGGTCCGGAATGTGTCGTTCGAAGGCTTGCCGGTAGTGGGCGAGTTGACGGCGGCCGACCTGGATCTTCCCAGTGACGAGCGCCAGTCGTGTCCGGAGCCGTTTCGGCTCGAGGCGCGGGCCAGCTTGGTCAGCGAGGGGGTCTTGCTGCAGGGGACGGTGTCCGGACAGATGCGGTGCCGGTGCGACCGCTGCCTCCAGTATTACACCCAGGAGTGTGCGGCCATTCCGGTGTGCCATGATTACCCGCCACCCCTTGGCGAGACGGTGGACTTGACCGAGGGCGTTCGGGATGATATTTTACTCGCTTTTCCGCAACGCCTGCTTTGTTCACCCGAATGCCGCGGGTTATGTCCGGACTGCGGACAGAATCTGAACGTGCGGGAGTGTGCTTGTGGCGGCGGGGACACCGGGAGCCCGGTTTGGGGCGCCTTGGATGCCCTGCAGCTTCCGGAAGCCGAAGGCAAGCCGGTGCCGACGGCCAGTGGCCGGCGGCGCAAGGGTCCGGTGCGTCGGCGGAGTTGAGGTTGGGCGCGGCGGGACGCGAGCGTGGTTTGGCGATGTATGGATGAGGGAATTGCAAAAGTAGCCGGAATTTAGTAGCCAGTAGCCAGAATGTTTAAAACCGTGCGAAAAGTAAAATCGCATTTCATTCTTAATTCTGGCTTCTGAATTCTGAATTCCAGGCAACGGTGGGTTTTGCAAGAGGCTTTTTACATAACGGTTTATTAGGAGACGATCCATGGCCCTCCAGCAGAGCAAAGTGTCGAAGATGAAGAAGCGCATGCGGTTGGCACCGCGCCGTTACAAAGGTGTGGCGACGGCCAGCTGCCCCGCCTGCGGTGCGGCCCGTCTGCCGCATCGCGTGTGCCCCACCTGCGGGGTTTACAAGGGTCGCCAAATTGTGACCAACACCGCAGAATAAGCACCGCCCTGTGATGTTGCCAATCGCGGTGGATGTCATGGGCGGGGACTTCGGCCCCCGCCCGCTTGTTGAAGGTGTCGGCCAGGCCTTGGACCTGTTGCCCGACGCCGGGCCGTTGTTGCTGGTCGGGGACGAGACCGTGGTCCGCCATGAATTGGCGCGCCTGGGCAAGGAGAATGATCCCCGGTTAACGCTGGTCCACGCCGACTCGGTGGTGGCCATGGACGATCCGGCCACGTCCGCCCTGCGCGGCAAGGCCGGGGCCTCCATCACCGTGGCCGTTGATTTGGTGAAGAAGGGGCAGGCGGCGGCCGTGTTCAGCGCCGGGCATACCGGCGCGTCGGTGGCGGCGTCTGTGATCAAATTGCGCATGCTGCCGGGCATTGACCGGCCGGGCATTGCCGCGGCTCTCCCCACGCCGATGGGGCGTTTCCTCTTGCTGGATGCCGGCGCCAATGTGGATGCCAAGCCGGAGCATTTGCTGCATTACGCGGTCATGGGCAATATGTATTCCCGTCACCTGTTGGGGGTGGCGCACCCCCGGGTGGGCCTGCTCAGTGTGGGTACGGAGAATGAAAAAGGCAACGAACTGACCAAGGCCGCGTTTAAGTTGCTGCAGACCGCGCCTCACCTCCATTTTCTCGGCAACGTCGAGGGGCACGACCTGTTTGAAGGCAAGGTGGACGTGGTGATCTGCGACGGGTTTGTGGGGAATGTGGTGCTGAAATCCTGCGAAAGTTTGGCCAAGGCGATCGTCCACATCCTGAAGGAAAAGTTAAATCAGAACCTGATGCGCAAGTTCGGGGCTCTGCTGAGTTACGGCGCCTTCCGTGAATTGAAGCAACTTGGCGATCATGAGGAGCAAGGCGGCGCCCTGCTGTTGGGGGTTAACGGCGTGGTGGTGATCGGGCATGGGTCGTCCTCGCCCAAGGCGGTGCGCAACGCCATCCGGGTGGCGCGTGAATTCATTCAGCACGACGTCAACGCCAAGATCATCCGGGAGATCCAGGGGTTGCCGGTGGCTGGCCCTGCCGCGGTTTGATCGTCGTTTCGCCGTGCATTCCTTCCCTCATTAATGACGCGCGTGGTTTCGGTCACACCGGAATCGTGGGCGGCCAACTAAGTTCGGGGCACAGCATGAGCAGCTACGGGGTTACTATTGCCGGCATCGGTTCGTATGTGCCGGAACGGGTGTTGACCAACGCCGAGCTTGAAACCATGGTCGAAACCACCGATGAGTGGATTCGCACTCGCACGGGGATTGAGGAACGGCACATCGCCCGCCCGGACGAGCCGTGTTCGGCCATCGCCTGCGAGGCGGCCAAGCGCGCCTTGGCCGCCGCCAACCTCAAGCCAGAAGAGATTGACCTGATCTTGGTGGCCACGTTCACGGGCGATAAAACGCTCCCCAATACCGGCTGCTATCTGCAGCACCGTCTGGGGGCCGTGAATGCTGCCAGCTTCTCGATGGAGGCCGCCTGTTCCGGATTTATCTACGGCTTGGAGGTGGGCGCCAATATGGTGCGCAGCGGCGGCTACCGCCGGGTGTTGGTGGTGGGGGCGGAAAAGATCTCGTCGGTCGTGGACTGGACCGACCGCAATACCTGTGTCCTGTTTGGCGATGGCGCCGGTGCCGTGGTGCTCCAGCGCGCCCCCCTCGGGCAGGATTGCCTGCTGGCCGTGAAGCTGGGGGCGGATGGACGGTATACGGAGTTGCTGCAAACTCCGGCCGGCGGTTCTCTTCAGCCGCTTACCGCCGAACTGGTGGCGCAACGCGCCAACTGCATCAAGATGGAAGGGCGCGAAATTTTTAAGCTGGCCGTGAATGCCATGTGCGATGCTTCGCGCACCGCCCTGGAACAGGCCGGCGTCACCGCCGACCAGATTCGCTGGGTGATCCCGCATCAGGCCAACCTACGCATCATTTCCAGTGTCGGCAAGTATTTGGGGGTGCCCGAGGAAAAGGTGTATGTCAACATCAACCGTTTCGGGAACACCTCGGCGGCGAGCATTCCGTTGGCCTTGGACGAGCTGGTCCGGTCTGGTCAGGTGCAGTCCGGCGACCTGTTGCTACTCACCGCGTTTGGTGGCGGCCTCACCTGGGGTGCCGCCGTGGTGCGGTGGTGAGCGGTTCGATGGAGGTAGTGTTCAGCGTTCGGGATTCATTCCTCCATGGAAATTGAGTTGACCGATTCCGGCCGCGGCCGGAATCCCTAGAGTGCGGTGGCTCGACACCGCTTTAATACTGTATTGGGTGTCGGTTACACCGTCACTCCCAAGCACCGCCTGAAGGCGGAACTCCGAACTCAATCCGCTTGAATCCCGAATCCTGACCACAGGGAACTTGAATAGCCGCTACTGTCAACCGGTTCACAAGGAGTGCAATACGATGTTTCAACGCGTAGTTTTTTTGTTTGCCGGGCAGGGTGCCCAGACGGTGGGAATGGGCCAGGATTTGGCGGCGGCTGACGCCGGCGCCCGGGCGGTCTTCGCCAACGCCGATGCCGCGTTGGGCCGTGCCATCTCCGAAATTTGCTTCACCGGCCCGCTTGAGACGCTTACGGCCAGCAGCAACTGCCAGCCGGCGATCACCGTGACCAGCCTGGCCTGTTTGGCGGCGTTCCTGGCCAAGCGGCCGCTCACGCCCGTGGCCTGTGCCGGCCTGAGCCTGGGCGAATACGCCGCCCTGGTGGCCGCCGGGGCCATGGACGCGGACACCGCGGTGCGCTTGGTGGCGGAACGGGGCAAATTGATGGATGCCGCCTGCCGCGCCTCGGCCGGAACCATGGCCGCCGTGCTTAACGGCGACCCCGATCTGGTGGCCAAAATCTGCGCCGAAGCCGGCATTGACGTGGCCAATTTCAACTGTCCGGGACAGATCGTCATCAGCGGCACCAAGGACGGCGTGGCCCAGGCCATTGACGCCCTCAAGGCCGCCGGGGTCAGCCGGGTGATTCCGCTGACCGTGGATGGCGCTTTTCATTCCCGGCTGATGGCGCCCGCTGCCACGGCGTTCGGCGCCGTGCTGGCCGGGGCGACCATTCACGCCCCGGCCTGTCCGGTGGCCCAGAATGTGACGGGCACGCTGGTGACGGACGCCGCGGCGATCCGCGCCAACCTGGCGGCCCAGATCACCGGCAGCGTCCGCTGGGAGAGCTGTGTGCGGACCATCCTGGCCCTCGGCGCCGATGCCGTCATTGAGTTCGGCCCCGGTCAGGTCCTGGCCGGCTTCATGAAGCGCATCGACAAGACCGTGCCGGTGTTCAATGTCGGCAGCCAGGCCGATCTCGACAAGTTGCTCGCCGACCCGCGTTGGGCCTAAACGCAACGGCGTTGCGGCGTGTCCCTGAGCAGGCAACAATGCCTGCCCCACGCTTGGAACCGTCTGTCTGTCCCCATTGGTTAAGGGGCGCAGGCATTTCGCATGTGCCGGCTTTTACGCCTCACGCATCACGCATCACGCATCACACATCACACATCACGCGCGCTACTTGTCGAGGTTGTGGGCGGCGCGGAGTTCGCGGGCTTTGGCGGCGGCTTCGGCCGAAGTGGGCAGGCCGGCGGCGGCCAGGCGGTCGTAAAGGCGGCCGGCCTCAAGATAGCGTTCGGCGCCGACCAGGAGATTGGCGGCGTCGAAGCCGGCGCGGGCGAGGTAATACCAGTCGCGGACCCGGTTGGCCTGGAGGTCAAGGTCGTAACTGTAGACGATGTCGAGATATTCCTTGAGGGCGTCCGGGTTGTTCTTTTGCCGTTCCAGGACTTTGGCGAGGCGGTAGCGGGTGGCGTCGCGGTTGCCGGACGGCAGGGCGGGGTTGTGCAGGAGGCCGGCATAGAGGAGGCGTGCTTCTTCCAGGCGTTCGGGGTCCGTGGTGCCGAGCGCGAGGAGGGTGTCGGCCTGCCGGCCGGTGGCGGCGGCGGCTTCTGGGGTGGCGGGGGCGGCGCGGGCGGCGGCAGCGAAGGCGGTGGCGGCCTCGGCCAGCTTGCCTTGGGCGGCGAGGATGTCGCCGCGCAGGATACCGGCTTGGGCGCGCACGGCCGGCGCCGGGGCGGGGGCCGTGGCATTAATCTGTTCCAGGAGGGCGAGCGCCCCCGTGTAGTCCTGGCGGTTGAAGCGGATCCGGGCGGCGTCCAGCATGGCCCGTGGCGCCAGGGGGCTGGAAGGAAAATCGGCGACCATGCGCAGGTAGTGTTGTTCGGCGCGCTCCGGATCCCCCTGGTTAAGGCAGGCGTCGGCCAGCCACAGCCGGACATCAGCGGCCAGCGGCAGGGTGGGATAATCTTGGAGGAAACGTTCCGCATCGGCGATGGCTTCGACGGTGTTGAGCAGCAGGAACTGGAGATGGGCGCGCAGATAACGGGCGCGGGGGACGAGGGGGGAATCGGGGTAATTTTGCATCAGCCGGCTGAGGGCGGTCATGGCGGCGGACGCATTGCCGTCGGCGAACGCCGCGTAGTAAGCTTCCAGCAGGGCCTGGGGCGCCAGCGGGTTGGCAGGCTGGCGGCGAACAAAGGCGTCGAGCTCGGCCAGGGCGGTGGCGGTGTCGCCGGCCTCGCGCAAGGCGACGGCGCGCTCAATGGCGGCCTGGGGTGCCAGCGAACTGGCGGGAAAGGTGTCGAGAAACTGGCGAAAAATGAGGGCGGCGGAGGCGTACTGGCGGTCTTTGGACCGGCAGACCCCCTGCTGGAACCGCGCGGACTCGGCCCATCTGGCCGTGGGAAAGGCGTCGGCGACGTTTTGGAAAAGCAGGGCGGCGCTATTGAAGTTGCCCTGGCGGAACGCGGCATCGGCGGCGAGGAAGAGCGCTTCGGCCTGTTGCTCCGGGGTGGGGGCGAGTTTGGCGGCCCGGGAAAATGCGACGCTGGCGTTGGCCGGCTGGCCGGCTTCGTTTAATGCGGCGCCGCGGCTGAAGGCGGCGCGGAAGCGAAGCTCGACAGGGGCGGCGGGGTTTTCCGCCACCAATTGATAATATTCGCTGGCGGTGAGCGGGTTGTTGACGGTACGGAGCAGGTCGGCCAATTGGATGTCCACGGCATACATCTGGACATCCGGGAATTCTTTGCGAAAGGTTTCGAGAGCGGCGATGGCGGCGTCCACGCGTTTGAGCTCGATCAGCAATTCGGCGTGGCGCAGGCGGGCGCGGATGCGGTCCATGTCGCAGTCGGCGAGTTCGATGGCACTTTGGAACAGGCCGGCCGCCTCGGACTTGCGATCTCGGGCGGCGAGCGCTTCGGCGAGTTGGAAGGCGGTAAAGAAGGCGTCCTGGCCGGGGCTGGGCGGGGTTTGGGCGACCAGGACCTGATAGGCCGTCCAGGCGGCCGTGACCTGGTTTTCGGTCAGCAGCAGGCAGACCCGGGCCAGGCCGAGACGGGCGGTGGTGCCGGGACTGGGTGGGGTCTCCCGTTCCAAGGTGTCCAGGAGTTGGCGAGCCCGGGTCGTGTCGCCGGCGGCTAGGGCGACCTGAACCAGGCCGAGGCGGGCGCGGAAATGGGCGGCGGCGGGAAAGTCGCGGAGAATGGCGTTATAGGCGGCTTCCGCGTCTGTCCATTTGCCTTGGCGCAGGCAGAGAACGCCGAGGGCTTCCAGGGCCAGTTCGCGGAATTCGGGGGTGCGGTCGGGGGCCACCAGGGGGCGCAAGGCGACTTCAGCGGCGGCCCAGTCACCGGCCGTGATCCGGGTGGCGGCGGTCCAATACGCCAGGGCGTCGGCATAATAACCGGTGATTGCCGCAGGGTTGGCGTGTTCAGCGTGGTAACGCAAGGCTTCGCTGGCGGCGGCGGTGCGGCCCCGGCGCAGTTCGGCGCGGACCAGCAGCACGGTGGCATCGGAAAAGGCTGGCTCCTGGTACTGGCTGGCGTCGCGGTAGTCGCGGAAGAAGCGCACTGCGACGTCATACAGGGCATCGGCTTCGGCGCGCCGGCCCTTGTCCCGGTCCAGATAAGCGGCAAACGGGTCGTCGGCCGCCGCCAGGCCGGCGGTGGCCGCCCACGCCACCACCAGCGCCAGCGCCAGCACCACGGCCCGGCGGCACCACGGGGCGGAACCTGCTTGCGGGATGGCGGATGGGTGGTTCATGGCGGAAGGACTTGATGTGGCGGCTTAGGGGCAGAGGCTCTGGTCGGTCGCCGGCGCGCTGGCCGGAAACCAAAACGTCCAACATTCAACATCGAACATTCAACGCAGAAGTAAAACCGGGACGCCGGTCATTCGTTTCCCGCGTTTCAACCGAGGACAATCTTACTTGGACGTTGAATGTTGAGTGTTGAATGTTGGACGTTCGCATTATTCAGACCACCGACAAGGCGGCGACGCTGTCGCCGGGCTCCAGTTCCCGGCGGATGCGCTCCAAGACCGCAGCCGGCACAGCCTGGTTGGTCTTGAGCACCGCCAGGGACATTTCACCCTTGAGGTCGTGGGGCGAGCGGATGTCGTCGATGTTGATGTTGGCCGCCGCCACGGCGGCGGTGATTTTGGCCAGCACGCCCGGCCGGTCCTGGTAGGTGACCATCAGACTGTGGCCTTCCGGCATGAAATAGAGCTTGTCGAAGTCGTTGATGCGCGAGATCATCAAGTTGTCCTCGGCAATGGTGCCGCGGATGCTGACCTGCTGGAGTTTGCCACCGGCGCCGCCGACGAAATCAATGGTCATCGAGTTGCCATACTTTTTGTTCTCATTCACCTCGCGGATCTCGGCGGTGATCCCCTTGCTGGAGAGGTAGGCGGTGGCGGCCTCGGGCGCTTCGGTGCGGTCGAAATCCGGGGCGATGGCGGCGACCACCGGCGAGAGGAACCATTTGCCGAACTGGTGGAGGTTGCCATAAAAGCTGCACTCGATGCGCGTCACCGGGGCGCCGGGCCCCAGCAGGCTCTTGCCGACACAGGCGATGTGGTAGGCGAGTTGCTGGAATTTCTCATCCAGCCCGTCCGGCACCCCTTTGTTGACCACGTAGGTGGTGACGCCACGCTCGACATAGGCGGTGAGCTGCTCGGCGGAACGCTTGGCGGCCGTCCAGTTGGCCTCGTGCGTGCTGGCGCCCAAGTGCGGCAACATGAGGTCGGCGATATCGGTCACGCTTTTCGGGCCGGCGGCGTCCTCGGGATAGACGTCATTGAGGAAGCCGATCTTTTTCTCCGCCTTCAGGGCGCGCAGATCGGCCTCGTTGACGATCTCGGCGCGGGCGCAGTTAACGATCACCACGCCGGGCTTGGCCAGCTTGAGCAGGGCGGCATTGACCATGCCCTTGGTCTCGGGCGTGGCCGGCACGTGCAGGGTGATGATGTCGGCTTCACTGAAAATCTTTTCGAGCGTGCACAGTTCGGCGCCCATGTCCTTGGCGCGGGCCTCGGAGATCACGGGATCATAGCCGAGCACTTTGACTTCGAACCCTTCCAGACGCTTGGCCACCAGCCGGCCGATGTTGCCCAGACCGACGATGCCGATGGTTTTCTGCGCGAGTTCGCGCCCCATGTAATTCTTCTTTTCCCACAGCCCCTGGCGGGTGGTGGCGTCGGCGGCGAGGATGTGGCGGTAATGAGCCAGCACCATGGCAATCACTTCCTCGGCCACGCCGTTGGCGTTGGCGCCGGGGGTATTCATGACGTCAATGCCGCGTTTCCGGGCATACTTGGTGTCGATGTTGTCATAACCGGCGCCGGCCCGGATGACCACCTTGAGTTTGGGCAGGGCGTCCATGACCGCCGGGGTGACCTTCTCGCTGCGCACGATCAGCGCCTCGGTGTCCGGGTATTTCTTGGCCAAGTCGGCCAAGGGGGCATCGGCGTCCTGGTTGACGGTAAAGCCTTTGGCCGTCAAGAGTTCCTTGGCGACTTTTTCCAGCTTGGTGGGGATGAGAACGTGTTTCATGAGTGCGCCTCCCGCTTTGTTACATTCCCGAATTCGTGTGCCCGTTGTCGTTATCGTTGTCGTCCATCGTACTCGATTCGATCATGATAACGAGCACGAGAACGACAACGATTTTCAAGCTAACAAATGTAGAATCAGGGACGCTGGGAATGTAAGCGGGCAAGTCCGGCGCGCCAAACCCATGCGGTTTTGCCGCGCCAGGGGATACATTATGCCCCTTCCTGAGCGGCGGGAGGGTCGGCGGTTCGACAACCTTCCACCCGGCGCTGCTGGAACACCATGGATTTCACCACAGAGAGCACAGAGATACAACACGAGAGTTGTGTTGAAGGACTGAGTCGGCTTTTATGTTTTCCTCTGTGTTCTCTGTGCCCTCTGTGGTGAAATGATCTGCGTTTGGTGTGTAGAATTCACTCGTAACATACGTTGAGGGAGATCATACGATGTTGGAACCGTTGGCAAAACTGGCCGGCTTCGCCAAGCGTCCCGGGCCGCTGGTGCTGGTGATCATGGACGGCGTGGGCTACGGCAAGTACGCCGAGGGCGACGCGGTGCGTTCCGCCCTGAAGCCGAACCTGGACTGGCTGACCGCGCACTGTCCCAACACCAAACTCAAGGCCCACGGCACCGCCGTCGGCCTGCCCAGTGACGCCGACATGGGCAATTCCGAGGTTGGCCACAACGCTATTGGCGCCGGCCGGGTCTTTGAGCAGGGCGCCAAGCTGGTCTGCGCCGCCCTCGAAACCGGGGCCATGTTCCAGGGGCATGCCTGGCAGGAACTGTCCGGCAACGCGGTCAAAAATGGCTCGACGCTGCACTTTATCGGCCTGTTCTCCGACGGCAATGTGCACAGCCATATCGACCACCTCAAGGCGATGATCGTCCGGGCGAAACAGGACGGGGTCAAGAAGGTGCGCGTGCACATCCTGCTGGACGGCCGCGATGTCGGCGAAACCTCCGCCCTGCAATACGTGGACCCCTTTGAAACTTTCCTTAAGGAACTGAACACCAACGGGTTTGACGCTCGGATCGCCTCCGGCGGCGGCCGCATGTTCATCACCATGGACCGCTACGGGGCGGACTGGAGCATGGTCGAGCGCGGCTGGAAAACCCATGTGCTGGCCGAGGGCCGGCAGTTCGCCTCCGCCCATGAGGCCATTGAAACCCTGCGCCGCGAGACCAAGGCCATCGATCAGGACTTGGGCGCCTTCGTCATCGCCGAGCACGGCCAGCCGGTCGGCCCCATTGTCGATGGGGATTCGGTCTGTTACTTCAATTTCCGCGGCGACCGCGCCATCGAGATCACCGCCGCCTTTGAGGAAGACGTGTTCGACAAGTTCGACCGCGGCCACCGGCCCCAGGTCTGTTACGCCGGCATGATGGAGTACGACGGCGACCTGCACGTGCCGAAGCGCTATCTGGTCTCGCCGCCGGTCATTGACCGCACCATGGGCGAGTTCCTCTGCGCCGCCGGGGTGCATAGCCTGGCCATCAGCGAGACCCAGAAGTTCGGGCACGTCACCTATTTCTACAACGGCAACAAGTCCGGCAAGATCAGCGAGACCTTGGAGGATTATGTGGAAATCCCCTCCGACCGCCTGCCGTTCGAACAGCGCCCATGGATGAAAGCGGCCGAGATCACCGATTATATCCTGACCGCCATCGCCGCCGGCAAGTACGACTTCATCCGCCTCAACTTTCCCAACGGCGACATGGTCGGTCACACCGGCGTCTACCAGGCGGCGCAGATCGCCGTCGAGACCGTGGACCTGTGCCTCGGCCGCCTCAAGGCCGCCGTGGAGAAGGCCGGCGGCACCATGGTCATCACTGCCGACCATGGCAATGCCGACGACATGTACGAGCATAAGAAAGACGGTTCCGTGCTGACCGAGAACGGCATCCTCAAGGTCAAGACCGCCCACTCGCTCAACCCCGTGCCGTGCATCATCTACGACCCGAAGTACGCCGGCGACTACGCCCCGGAGCTGCGCGCCGGGCTCGGCATCAGCAGCGTGGCCGCCACCTGCCTGAACCTGCTCGGTTACCAGGCCCCCCAGGACTACGACCCCAGCGTGCTGGTGATGCGCCAGTCCTGAACGTGACACCGGCATTTCCGCCAAAGCGTGACACAGGCAATCCTGCCTGTGCGCGGCGTTCCGCAACGCCCTGGTGCCGAAGGAACGTGACACAGGCAATCCTGCCTGTGCGCGGCGTTCCGCAACGCCCTGGTGCTGAAGGAACGTGGCACAGGCAATCGTGCCTGTGGAGAGACGTTCCATAGTGCGCAGGCACTGAAAAACGTTGCCGTATATTCTCTCGCCAAGCGCGCCAAGAACGCAGAGGAAATCCACGGCCATGCGGCTGGTTTCTTGGCGATCTTGGCGAGAGCAAATTCCGGATGCTTGGGGCCCGTCCCAAAAGAGGGGTGCCGCCGCGTCCTCCAAGTCCTCAATGTCCTCCGGTTTGGTGAGTACCGTCCTCTTCCGTCCTCGGCGGCAGCGCGGTTGCCGGTGC
>CAITYL010000025.1 GCA_903896595.1 uncultured Lentisphaerota bacterium | reverse complement strand
CGGCGGCCGGAACCAGTCAATTTCCGATAGGTGCGGAGTTCTGAAGTGTAGCAAAGGGCTTGCAGCCCGCCCAATCGGGACGTGGCAGTTCGAAGAGCGCGATGCAATCGCTTTGCTACAGTGGACCTCGTCCTGATTGCCATGAATAATTCAGGCTAAGCGGTCACGGCGAGATAGAGCTGCCAGGGGGCCAGGCGCGGCAGGACAAAGCGTTGATACGCTCCATCCACGCCGGCGGCGCGAACCGTGGTTTCACGGTTCGCCATATCGACCAGCCGTACGGTGACGGAGTTCGTCAGCAGCATCAATTCAACCTGTTCGGCCGGATCGAGATAGCAGTTGGCCAACGCCACCGCATGCCGGCCGTCGGTCAAAGTCCGGTCCCACACACTGATCCGGTGATAGGAGTGGACATACGCTCCCAGCGTGTCGCGGGACAGCCAGCGAAACACCATTTTCATCTGGGTCGCCTTGGCCAGGTTTTGCACCCCTTGCCACGGGAAATAGCCGCTAACGCAAATCCGGCCGCCGGCGCGGTTCTCGAACACGCCCATGCCGCACGCGCCGACGGTCTGATACCGGTAGTCCACCAGCTCGGCCAGCGGTTCGGCGCCCGGCCGGGGGCGCAGGTCATACGCCGCCTGGTTCCGCGGCATGAACGACTGGCGGCAATCCCGGTAACGCCCGGCATAAGCGCCGTTCAGCGGATGCGGCAACAACCGTTCCAGGGTGTCGGCTTCACGCTGGCCGGCAATTTCGAACCCGGTGAGGTCGCCGTAACCCATTGCGTTCAGCGTCTCCAAGGCACGGGCATCCAAAAACACGCCACGGGAAAAGAGATCCCGGATCATGTCGTCTGGCAAGACGCGAACGCTGTCGCCGCTCAAGGCGACCACCGGTGCCAGATCGGCCCGGTACGCCACCGGCAACCCCACATGGAACAGCGCATCCGCATGGCTGAGAGCCGGGGTTGGGGCCGGCGGATCGCCAAGCCATTCGCCCTGCCGCACGTTCCGCGCCGCAAAACTGTCCTTGTTCCAGCCGGTAAAAATCCCCTTGGGACCGGTCCGGCCAAAGAGATCAGCCAGACGGTCGAGGAAGGGCCGGGTTGCCGCCAGCCGGGCCACCAGCGAATCGTACTCCGTCAGCGGCTCATCATACATGCTCAACACGTTGTACGCCGCGCCCGTGCAACCGGCGGCGACATAGGTTGCCGCCTCGAAAGCCACGGACTGCGTGCTTTTCGCCAGCCGTTCATACGGGAAACATTCGATCTCCGACTGGATGGACCGGACCGTGTCCGGAAGCACGGCGGCATCGCGCCCCATTTCGTGTGCCTTGTGAATGAAATCATCGGGTGTGTTTTCCTCGTAACACCCGCCACCCGGCCGCCAGTACACATCCGCGGCATCCGGTCCGGCCAGTGCCGCCGCCCAGCTGTCCAGGTCAAACCCCTCGTAAAACCGCGAGCCGTCCATGAACCCCAGCGGCAGCCGCGGCCGGACGGCATGAACGGTGCGCTCAATCAGCCCCAACAGATTCGTGATCGTATTCCGATTGTGTTGAAGCCAGGTCCGGCGGACCTTGAGCTTATCCGACACGGCCCCCCTGTTGAACGCCGCCTTGAGCGTGTCGCGGGTGTAGGCCGTGCCGCATTCGGCGCGAAAGAGCTCCAGGCAGTGATCGCAAAAACAGGCATGGGCGATCGGCATGTGACAGGCCAGCCGCACATCATCGTCAACCCACAGGTAATCCGGCTCCGCCAGGGTCATCGCCTCATACAAGGGCGCGACATACCCCTCTTGGAAACGCCGGTCATTGGGACAACAAGAACCGGGGCACACCACGCCAGCCAGGTCGGTCATCCTGGCATAATCGCCAGTGAGGCTGTTGCCCAGGTTTTCCCCGTGATGCCCCATGGTCGCCAAAATATTGATTCCCGTGCGCCAGCCACCCTTGCGGACTTCGCACATGCGCTCCTTGAGGATCTCCGCCCGGCGGCGCATTTCCGCCAGCGGCAGCGGCGCATGCGTTTCCGAGGTAAAGAACGTGACTTCATCCGTCACCCCCGGATGCCGTGCAAAGAGCGCCAGCAATTCGCCGAACCGCACCTCCGACAACCAGTGCGGCACACCGACACGAAATGAGATTGCGGCTTTGGCCATCTTTGATTCCCTTACGTAACTTAGAACATCCGGGGTTTGCCAAGCCAGGCCGGGCCAAGTTGCATCGGCAGTTCATTCCGCTGCGCAGTGCTGGTGATTTCCCGCCAGTTGGCCACCAGCCGCTCGTCCGTGCCAATCAGATAGCGACCGCCCTGCCGGGTTTCAAGCACCACCGTTCCGGTGTCACTCGGGGCAAGTTTCCGCGGTTGTGTTTCGGTATCCGACCAAAGGTAAAGGGTGGTGGCGCCAGGCCAGGGGTTTTCCAACACCAGCGTTTGGCCAAGCCGGCTTTCGACATGAATCCAGTGAAGTTTGCCCTGGCACTTTTCCGTGCTAATGGCGAACCCGCCGCGAGCCAACAGGGTGAAAGCCACCTCCAGGTCATCCGGCACGGCGGGACAGACGCGCACGATCCCCTCATGGCACTGCAAAAGCATTTCATTGACCGCCGTGGTGACGATCGGCATCGCCTCGTGGTCAAAATGGCGGAACGGCCAGGTCCGGAAGGGAAACGTCTTCTCCATGTCTGCCGCGTCACGTACCGTATTCGTGCGATAATAATCGTGCTGGTCTTCGGTATTGATGCCGTGAGGACCATAATGCCCCAGCCCCTGCGGGTATAATTGCCAGGCTTTGATCTGGTCGCGGATCATGGCAAGGGTCTCATCCTTGAGCCCGAGACGCGCACAGGCGATGGCGGCCGGGCACCAGCCCATGCACAGGCCGTCGCCAACATCCGGGGCCGCGCCCGCCGCGGGTGTTGTCCGGGATTCCAAAACCGGGTGGAACCTGGCGAAGGTGACCAGGGCGTTGTAAAGATCGGAGCCCTTGTCTTTGATCCCGATGACGCCGGCGGGAAAGACGGGGCATAATTCGGCGTCGGGGATGCCGTAGCCGTCAGCACTGCCGTCGCCGTGACGGCTCCGCAGCCACCGCCCCTGTCCGGTGTAGAAACCCGCCGCTGGCACGTGGTCGGAAAGAACGGGCTGGCCTTTGCCAACACCGCAGACATGACGTTTACCGGCATCGGTTGCGGCGTATTCATTCGCCGGCAAGGCTTCAAAGTGATAATCGGCAAGATGCCGGAGAACCTCGCCCAGGCGTTCGCGTGGAAGATCATCGGCGCCGACCAGCTTCGCCGCTTCAATGACGACGGGAAAGAGGGCGCGGATCAGGGCGAGACTGGTAATCACGTCTTCGAGAATCGCGCTGCCCTCGTAGGCCGTATCGGGCGCGGGGTGATACTTGCCATCGGCGCCCAAGGTCATCTGGGTCAACATAAAAATCGTCACGTCCCGCATGACGGGATAACCGCGGTTTTTCAAGAAGGCAAGATCGCCGGTAAACTGGTAGTGGCGCCAAAAGTTCAGCGCAATCATCAATCCCACCGCACGCACATGGGCGCCGGTCTGCTGATGGCCGCGGCCATTGGAAATATCGGAATAAAAGGCCCCGTCCGCCTTGAATTCACTGCGGGCGTCCAGCTTGGCACGGGCCAGTTGCTTGAACCGGTAGTCCAAGTACGGGGCCGCCAGGTCGGCGGCGCCGGCCGGATGCAGCATCCAGACCAGCCATTGAATATTCCATTCAAGATAGAAATTCCATGGCACGAAATCATGCGTCGGGTTCCACAACCCGTTGCAGAAATGCGGCGGCGATGCGCCGCGGGAACAGGAGGCCGCCAAGTACAACGTCGTATGCCAGATGGCAGTGACGTAGGGATCTGAAAGGTGGACGTGCGAGCGCAGCCAAAACGCCTGCCAATCGGCGGCATGCTGTTGATGAACCACCGCTTCGCCGTCCGTGATCGCCCGATCCAGCCGGGCATTGGCCTCTGCCAAGGGATCAGTGGCATTTTCGCTGGTCACCACACTCAGATAGAGAGTATAACAAATCGTCCGCGCTGGCGGCACGGCATATTGGCCCGCCCGGTTGTGCAGGCGCTCCACCACGGGCGGTGATGGGGTTTCCGCCACCAAGGCCATGGCAACCACAAAGTTGATGGCGTTAAGCTGCTGCCGCAGAATAAGCCGGCCGTTTTCAATGGCCGTCGTGGTCCCCCCCAGGCCAATGGCGGGATCACGATTGACTTGGCTGTACCAGTGGGCAAACGTACGGCTGCCAATACGTTCCAGGACCACCCGCTGCCCGACCGCTTCTGCCGTCTCCGTCTGTGCATGCAGCACCAGGACGTTGTGCGGACGACTGACATAGGTGCGAATTTCGGCCGTGCCAAAGGGTGACTCCGCCCGCAGGGTCGCCGTTGCATCGGCAAGCCCGATCCTGCCGGTAAAATCCGCAAGAAACAAGGCGTCCCACATCGGGAGCCCGAAATCCAGGGTGATTCTGCCGCAGGCACGCAGGGATGTCTGCTTCTCTTCCGTTTTGGCGTCCCAACTCTCGACGGAGCCTTCCAACCCGTCATCCCAGGTGTCAACCTTGTTGACCGCCAAATGAACCCGGCGCCCCTCCGTCCAGACCAATGCCCCCAGGTCGCCATTGCCAACCGGCAGCCCCTGCATGGGATCATCCGGTGGCGACAAATAGACCACGTCATGCTGCGAGACGCGCTGGGGCCAGGGAAGGTTCCATCGCCCCTCGGTCAGGTTCCACAAAGAATCCATGTGATTTCCGTTTCTCTGATGACGGGTTACTTAAAATGCCATGATCTCGATCCGACAGTCGCCGGCGGCATCCGCCTGACAGTGGGCCGCCGCCAGCGACACCCAGGTCACATCGTGACATGGTTTAAGTCCGGCCGGCACCACCAAGCCGTTTACCTTGACCTGCAGGTTGGCCGCCGCCGCGGGCATGGGCAGGGTGACCGTCAGCGGACATGCCGGTCCCTCCAGGCGCACCCGCAAGTCAAGCATGCCGGCTTTGCGCTCCAGATGATACGAGACCATCACCGCCCCCGCCCCGGCATTGGCCACCGGCATTTTCGCCACCTGTACCGACGGAAAATCGAACGGCAGCTTGGGCCACAACTGGAGCTGCGCCCCGTCCCATTTGACGCCGAGCAGATCTTCCACCAGATGAATCAAAAACACGGCGGCCTGCTCGCAGTTGCCACTGTCAATGGTGTAGTCACCGGCGGGATTCTCGCTGTAGGGCGTCCACACATCCTTGTAATGGGAGAAGAACCATTGGTGGTATTCCACCATTGGCTGGGGATAGGCATATAACCATTGTTCGGGATAGATATTCACCGGCCGGCGGATCGTCCCCCGGCAAAAATCCAAATGCTCCGACAACGCCGCAAACCGTCCCGTCCGGGCCAAGTATGCCAGGGTCCAGGCAAAAGTTTTGCCAAAAATGACCTGTTTACCGGCATCGCTGGTGATGACGTTCCAGCGGTCCCAGGTGAGCGTCGTCTGCTCCTGGAGGGTTTCAAACGCCTGTTCCCAGGCCGCCGGATCATCCGCGCACCACCGCGCGGCGTACAGGCTCATCCAATGGGTTTCGCGGGTCTTTTGGCCGCTGTTCAGGTCGTGCTTGACGTAATAGGTTTTTCGTTCCGCATCATACAGCGTGCCGCCCAGGCCCTTGGCCAGACAGTCCGCATGCTCCTGATAAGTTTCGACTTTCCCGCTTTCACCCAGCTTTCCAGCCATCCCAGCCATCGCCCGCATGGCGGAGAGCATGGACGCATTGGTGAACAAATCACAAATGGGTTCCGAACTGCCCCCAAACCCCTGCTCGTTATAATTTCCCGCATCCAGCAGATTCAGTTCCGGTTGGAAATGGTGCGCCCAGGTTTCCGCCATGATACGATCAAGCCGGCGCCACAAGCCGTGGAGCGCTTCCGTGGGCCCCGCCACTTCCAGGCAGCGCTTGAGGGCGTGGGCCAGATGAGCCGGCGTATCGACCTGAATCGTGTTGGCGTGAACCGAGCCGTCCGCGTTGTAGACATGCGGCACATAATACTGGCCGGCCGGAAGGTGTCCCAACGAAAATTCAAGAATGCGTTGGGCTAGTTCGACAAAGCCGCAGTCCGCCAGCGCCCGGGCCGCCTCGGCGGTGTCCCGCGGATAATGCGTGCGGCCGTAGGACTTGACGTTATTTTCCTCGCCGTAGCTGGTCTGGCAGAACCCCGACGAATCCACCCGGTCGACAAAGCTTTTCAACGTGCCATAGAATAGCGCGTTCCAAAACGCATCGCCGAAATCTACCCGTAGGGCCATGCCGGCATCCCGGGTCAGTTCTTCCTGAGCCAACGCGCCCAGTTGTTTCACCAATGCATCGTTCATAAGTTATGGTATTTTCTTGTGACTTGGCTGAAAAAGTATACCCCCGACGCAAGACATAAACAATACTTTGGATATGACATTAATAACCAAAAAGTGACTTTTTTCCACCAATTTCATACGCGGTGCCGGTAAAAATACTAGGACCATTGGGACCATTAAGACTCTTGGGACCATTAGGACACCGGCAGAACCTCCCCGCTGCCAGTCCTAATTGTCCCAATGGTCCCAAGAGTCCCAATGGTCCTACGGGCATCACCCGTTGCCGGCATCCGCCCGGTGGTCCATTCGCGCCTGTTGCCGCAAGCGATATAGCTGTTCCGCAAAGCCGCCGTTGTCTTTGAACTGCGCCAACTGCTTGTCCAACAAATGAACGAGCAGGTAGGTGGTCTGATAATCAGGCAAAGCAGGGCATCGGCCGCACTCTCAGCCGAGGCGTCAAAATACGGCCGATAGGTGGCGAAACTGCGGTCACAGACATAAGCCAGCGCTCGCACGGCCAAAGCGCACGGAGAATCCTTGAGCCAAACTGCCAGCCCGTGTTGACGCAGGTAATCTTCATAATCAAGCCGGAGTTCCTCCAGGCTGCCCAGCGCCACGTTGGTCAGGTGCAGTTCGGTTTTTGCCGAGGTGGCGGAGGCCATGCTGCCTTCACCAATGTTCTGCTTGCCGCTGCGAGCCGCTTGGACCATTTGGTCATGGGTGCGTGACCGGCGGTCAAGGTGCCGGTTGCAGAATTCAAACGTGGCATCGGCGATGATCTCGGCATTTTGATAGGCCTTGAGCTGCCGATACCCGCCATGACCGCCGTCATGACTTTGGATGGACACACTGCCAGACATGATCGCCTCCGTGCGTTTTGGGTTGCGGTTGGTTACCCTACCTGCAAGAATAAACGCACGAAAGTGAAAAATATTTTGTAGTATAAAAAATGCCGGCTAAAAAACTAGGACCATTGGGACCATTAGGACACTTAAGACCATTAGGATGCCGGCGAAAACCACCCACTACCGGTCCCAAGAGTCCCAATGGTCCCAAGAGTCGTAATGGTCCTAAAAAAACACTTTTTCGCCGGCGGTCAGCCGCCCCAGACCGCCTTCATTTCGGCAATGATATCCCGCACCTGTCCGCTCAGCAACTGCCGCCCGAAGGCGGGGTCGGCTAGGCGCAACTGCCGCTTGTCCAGGCCGGTGGCCTGCTCAACGGCGGTCGCGGCAAACCGGCGCACATCCACCAGGTGCGGTTGCAGGACCAGCATCTCCGCGATCTCCGCGGCGCCGCCGTGCTGCTCGGTGTCCGGACCGGCATGATAACTCTTCCAGAAATCGACATAATGCGCATGAATCTCCCCGCACCGGTTGGCGCGTTTGGCCGCCTGTCGCATCAGCGCAATCTGGTTCTTGGCGCCGTGCCCGGTCAGCAGCAGGACCTGATGAAATCCCAGGTGAATGCAGGACCGAATCATGTCATCCAGCACCCGCCGGAAGGTCGCGGCGGACAGCATACAGGCATTGCCGGACAGCGGGGTTTCGACAAAGGTCTCCATCCCCCACCAGGTTCGTCCCTGGCTTTCCCGGACGATATCCGTTCCCCAAATCGATGGCAGCACCACGCCACCCATCTTCCGGGCGACCGCGGCGGCCACGTGCCGGACCCGGTAGGTGTCCGTCCCAAACGGCAGGGCACCGGCATGCCACTCGTAGGCGCCAACCGGGATGTAAGCAACCGGCGCCCGTTTCAGAATCACGCCCAGCGACCGCGGATTCAGTTCTTCAAAATAGCCCCAGGCGGCCATGAGCGGTTTTCCTTCGACGGTGAAAGTAAAAAATACCTCAGTGAGACTCTTACCTAAAAAGCATACCCCCAAAATAAGGCACCCGCCATACTTCGGATATGACATTAATAACCAAAATGTGACTTTTTAGCGCCAATGCCATACGCGGTGCCGGCGAAAACTAGGACTCTTAGCCTGGATTATTCACAATAAAAAAGCGAAGTACTTGCTAACATATTGAACAGCAATATGTTATCTTCTTTCACCCGCCAGGACGAAAGGCAAGGACTTCGCATGAAGCAAAATACTCCAGATTTGTTCGGGTTCACGCCGGT
>CAITYL010000024.1 GCA_903896595.1 uncultured Lentisphaerota bacterium | reverse complement strand
GGCAAAGTAATGGGCATCTCCATTGCCCCTACAGGGCGCAAACCATCTTAATTTTCCAGCCCCAGGGCGTTGCCCTGGGCTATTTTACTACCGCCCCGTTGGGGCTCAAAAACCACTCGGCCTCCATTCGCGTATAACACCCCGGCTTCCCGCCGCCAGCCGATGGGGTTGCGTGTATCGGTTTTTGGGTTACATTGTATCATTAATCCAACCGCAATACCTGATACAGACCCACAAGCGAGCCAGCAGACCATGGGCAACCGGGCCAGCAAATCCGAATCTCTCTATCAACAACTCCGCGAAGCCTATGGCCAAGCCGCGCCGGGCGCCCGGCTGCCGACCGTCCGTGCCATCATGAAAGAGTACGGGGTCAGTCAGGGGTCGGTGGACCGGGCATTGGAACGGCTAATCGGGCAGGGCATCGTGGAAGCCCGGCCGCGGGAGGGACTGTTCGCCGCCGCACCCGCCACCGGCAACAAAATCCGGGTGGACCTGTTCCTCTCCAACCATCCCTCGCATACCGTTGACTGGTTCCGACAAAGCCTGCTGGCCGGCTTTGCCGAATCCGAATTCACCGTCGTCATCCATTACTACCGCTACGACCGGCCGCTCTCCCAAATCGGCCGTGACCCGGACCGCGAAATCGCCATGGTCTGGCCCAACCAGGCCACCCTCTCCTCCGAGGACATCGCGTTTTTGGGCGGCATGGCGCGGCACGTGATCATGCTCAATCTGCCGACCCACAGCCTGAGCCTGGATTCCCTCTGCGGTGACGATGACCTGGGCGGCTGCATGGCTGCCAAACACCTGATTGACCTGGGGCACCGCCGGCTGGCCATGCTGGTCACCAGCCTGACCGACCATCCCACCATTCTCGCCCGCACCGCCGGTTTTCTCAAGATGGCCAGGCTCATGGATGTACCCGCTGAAGTGATCCAGGCCGGCACCCGCTGGGGCGACAATGGCACCGCCAAGGCGCATGCCGCCCTGCGCGCCCGGTTGCGGGCGGGCCGGCCGGATTTCACCGGCCTGTTCGTGGACACCGACTGGAACATCAACGGCGTCTACAAGGCTTTGCAGGAGAATGGACTGTCTGTGCCACGAGACATCTCCGTCATCAGCCATGACGGCATTCCCGACGGCGAATTCTTCTCACCGCCCATCACCACCATCCACCAGGATCAGAAACAGTGGGCGCAGGAAGCGGTGCGCCTGCTGCGCCGCCGCCTAACCGCACCGGCCACCGGCCGGCCGCCAACCGCCATCCACGCCTACGTCCCCCCGGACCTGCTCGTCCGCGCCTCCACCGCCGCGCCGCCGGGTTAGGCTGAAGCATTTCTTGACCGCGGATTACGCGGATTAACGCGGATAAAACCACATTGGATGTTGAACGTTGAATGTTCGATGTTCTGACGGGTTGGAGCGCCGCCCCAGGCCGCCCGCGCCGGTCACGTGCCGCCTCCATTGTAACAGAAATTTGCTTTTTTTAACACCTGCACTATCTTTCTGTATCTTTTGTATCATAACAGCAAAAGTTTAGTGATCCGGGAATTCCCCCGAACCCCAACAACAAGGAGCAACAGGACATGAACACGAAGCACTGGATGACGAGCGGCATCATGGGAACGGCGTTGACCCTCTCTTCGGCAGTGGCCTGGGGCAGTCTGGTGGCGGAACAGAGCACCAGCAATCCCGCCACCCTGACCGTCTACAGCAGCACCAGTTCCAGCACTTTGGCCCCCACCACTAACCTCAATGTTTCCGCCCAAGGCTTGGCCAACGGCACCAGCGCCGCAAATTATACCCAAAACAACAGTACCTTGAGCTTCTATGACGCCAGTTCCGGCAACGCCTTAATCGATCAGTCCCAAGGCATGATCAACCTGTGGCTTTACACCGGTCAGGACTGGCGCGGCGGCATCAATCCGAGCCAGGCGCGGTTTTTACTCGCGGGAGGCGGCGCTCATTATGGGACGAATAGTTTCACCTTGTTTCGCGATGTTGACGAGTATAACGGCGCGCTGTATTTCCGGCGTTGGGGTGCCGGCGGCCCGGGCCAGACCGTGGTCGGCATTCCTTCAACTTGGAAGGCAGGTGAGTGGCACAACATTGGCATTAGCTGGCAACTGGGCGAACAACAAACCATCTATCTAGACGGTGCATTTATCGCCTCCGTTGCCTGCTATGAAGTCATGAACTGGACGACCACGGAGCAAAAGACGCTTTATGTCGGAAAAAATGCGAGTGTGCAAAATTGGCCCGTCGACGGCATGATCTATGACTTCACCGTCTACAATGACGTGACCAATGTTGCCGATGTCATGGCCGCCGCCGCCGCCAATACGCCCTCGCCCATTCCCGAGCCGGCCGCCCTTGGCCTGCTCGCCCTCGGTGCCGGCCTGGCCGCCGCCCGCCGGCGCCGCTGACCGCTCCGGGTTGACGCGGCAAACACGGTGTGGACACGGTGGACACCGTAGACCCGGTGGACACGGCGGACGGGGTCCACCGGGTCTACTAGGTCCACCGAGGTCCACAGGGTCCACAGAAACCGGCCTTTTTAACCATGCAGATTATTCCCATGAAGCGCTTTACGCTCATTGAACTGCTGGTCGTGATCGCTATCATAGCGATCTTGGCGGCGATGCTGTTGCCGTCGCTGCAGAACGCCAAGGGCAGCGCCCAAAAGACCGTCTGCACCTCCAACCTCAAGCAGATCGGCACCGGTTTCGCCTTGTACCTGGGCGACTACGACGAGTATTTTCCGCCCTACAATCCGCAGACCCCCGCCGCCGTGTCGCCCTATTATTCCTGGTACTGGACCCAGGTGATCGCCTCCTATCTCGGCGGCGATTGGGGCACGGCCTGGCAGGGCAAGATGAAAGTGCTGTGGTGCCCCACCGACCTGTTCGCCAACAACCGCAACGACTGGGAGCACACCGCCTCCTTCGGTTGGTGCCAATATTCGTCCGCCGACCTGCTCAAAAATCGCTACTACGGCTGGGTCTGGTCGGTGCCGGGCGAAGGCGGCACCCCCCGCAAAGCCTCCGCCCTGCCCAACCTCCAGAACCGGATTGTCCTCAATGAATGGCACCCTTACGACGACATGCACCAGGCGTCCATGGGCGTGCTGTTCGCCGGCGATTTGCACGTTGAACGCTTCGACATGAAAACGCCATGACCATTCCACATTTCGTGACTTTCCGGCGCAACCGATGTGGCAAAGGGCTCGTCGTCCGTTGGAACGTCGCTGGCGCGATACAATCGCGTTGCCGCTTTTTAAGATCGGCGTTATTCCAAGACCGGGAGCCGCCCGTCCTCGGGCGGACAGCGACGGCGTCATACCAGTTCCGCCCTTTTTATTAAGCCACCGTCCGCCAAACCAATAATACGCGTCTCCGACGATGACGGGTTCGTCCGCCCGAGGACGGGCTCCCTTGTATTGAAAAACCTTGTTATTTCTAAAAGCACCTCACTTGTCAAGGATTCACCTCACATGATGCCGTTCCTGAAAACCTGGACCGTTCCCGCTCTGCTGTTGCTGGCTCCGCTGGCACCCGCGGGCACGCCCGTCATCCTGAATGCCGAGCGGATGATGGACGGCGCCGCCGTCTGCCACCAAAAGGCCGATGGCGCAGCGCTGGCCAAAACCGGCACCCTGATCCTCGAGTTCAAGCCCGGGCCAGAGTGGTTTTCCCCCGCCGCCAAAGACCCCCAACTGCTCTTCCAAATGGGGGCGCAGCATTGGGAGCCGAACACGATCTCAATCATCCACGAACCGAGCGGGCAACTGGTCGTTCATCTCAACGGAGCGGGGACCGCCAAAAGCTATTTTGGTTTCGATGCGTCCGGCTTGAAACGGAACGCCTTCACCCGGTTGGTCCTGGGCTGGGATAAAGACGAGGCGGTGCTCTTTGTGAATGGCAGCAAGCTCAATTCTTGGGTTCCCACGCTCCCTCAAAGTCTCCCCGACCTTGCCGCCTTCGGCAGTCCCGCCAACCACCCCCCGGGCTGGTCGTTCCGCGGCACCTTGAGATATGGCGAACTCCGCACGGTGAAGCTGGCTGATTCGGAACTTGCCGCCGCCTCCTTCCGTGATGAACGCATCCCCCCGGCCGCTGAAAAACCGCCCTATGTGAAAGTCTCCGGCCAGGCCGTCCAGGTCGGCTCTGCCGCCTTGGAACTGCAGATCGCCAAGGATGGTTCCCCGATCGCCCTCTATGACCGGAAAGCCGGCAAGTTCCTCAACAAAAGCTGGACGGGCGGCGATATCTGGGGGGTAACCTCCGCGGCCCTGCCCGGCGGCAGCCTCAACTCCAGCGCCTGCCCCGCCACCTTCGCCATGAAAACCGTAACGGGTCGCCAGGTCGCGGCTTGGAGCTACCCCTTTCCCGACGGCAAGAGCGCCTTTCTGATGGAGGTTTGGGCCGAAATCGACGGCGCGCTCTGTTTCCGGTACGGCATCGACAATTTCTCCGGCAAGCCCGTCGAGTTCGTCTATTTCCCCACCCTCGCCGGCATTGACAAATCCGCGGACGGCTGGGTGGTGCAACCCCATTGGAACGGCACCCGCATGCCCATGAACGCATTCCAGTACATGTGCTGGGGCGGCCCCGGGCACCTGAGTATGATGTTCATGGGGCTCCAGACCGGCGCCAGCACCCTGCTGATCTATCCCGACGACCCCCCCGGCAGCGTGCGATTCGCCATCGCCAACGACAACAACAGCGGCCCGGACGGCATCATGAACCTGACCTGGCAGAACCGCGACTATGTTCAGCCCGGCGAGAAATTCCGCTCAACCACGCCATTCCGCCTCTACGGCCTCGGCGACACCGGAATGAAAGGCATTGCCGGCCAATACCGCTCGTGGGCCATGAAGCAATCCTGGTTTGTCCCCTGGACCCGGAAGCTCGCCAATGCCCCGGTCATCGACAAGGCGCTCAACGGCGTGGTCAAAATGGTCGGCTACGAAGGCGTGGGCGGCAAGGACAGCAGTGTCTTCGCACCGCGTGACTACAAAGAGAAACACCACAAAAATCTAAGCATGGATTACGCCAAGTTCCTCGCCGTCGCCGACGGCATTGAACAGATGTACCAAGTCAAACCCGCCTACCGTTACGACGGCTGGTGGGGCCGCTTCGACAGCCGCTACCCCGAATACTTCCCCGTGGATCGGGAACTGGGCGACTTCAAGGCCTTCATCGCCGCCAACAACCAAGCCGGTCGTCTGGTCTACCTGCACACCAACCCGATCCAATGGGACGGCGAGAATGCTTCCTTTGACCAGCAGCGGATGTCCTATTTCAACCCCGGCGAGCCCGGCGGCCCCGCGATCTGGGCCCGCAATAAACTCTACTTCTGCTCGCCAAACCTCGTAAAGGACGTTGAAGTCGCCGCGGAAAAGCAAATCCTATCCTATGGGGTGAACGGCATCTTCGAGGACGTGATCGGCTGCACCACCATGCTCGACTTCAACCCCCATGCCGGCTACCCCTACCAGGGGCGCGATGCGGGTACACTGGCCTTGACCGGGCTTTGCCGGGCCTTGCGCCAGGCGGCGCCGGGCGTCTTCCGCGGCACCGAGGGCGGCACCGAACGCGGCATTCCCAATTATGACGCCTTCATGATCGGCGCCGGCGATTCGCTGGAGAGCGTCCCCATGCTGGGCATGGTTTACGGCGACTGTTTTGCGAACATCACCGGTATCGAAGGCGACGGCAATGGCGACAGCAACCTGGTGCGCGCCCGCCGCCTGCTCTTCGCCAGCGTATTGGGCTTGGATGGCCGTTATGAGTGGGCAACCCAGTACAGTCCCATTGCGCAGATGACCTTTGAAACCCAGGCCATCGCCAAGCAGGTCGCGGGCAAGCGCATCTTGGACTACAGCGAGCAGGACGGCCGGTGCGTCACGCAATGGGCCGATGCCATCGTCTGCGCCAACTTGGGTAAAGATTCCTGTCCGGTCTTCGAGGTCAAAGGCACCACTCTCGGCACGATCCGGCTTGAAGGCCTGGTGCCCGAGGCCGTGGTTCTCCTCCTGCGCGACGGTTCCTTCGTTTCCTGGGGCTGCCACCGGGCGTCCGTCAATGGCCGGGAGGTGTTCGCCCTGACCGGCTCCGACGGCTTGGCCGCCGCTTATGACGGTAAACGGTTGGCGCTGGCCGTCGGCATGTATCCCAAGTTCCCGGGCTGCACGGCCGAAATCCAAATTGCCAACGCCAAGTTCAAGGGGAAAACCGTGGTCCGGCCGGAAAACACCACGGCAAAAATCACGCCTTCCGGCGAAAGCTGGAACGTCACCATCCCGGCAGGAAAAACCGTCTTTTTGGAATGAAATTTTGGCACCAATCATCTTAGCCTGAATTATTCATGTCCATAGGATGATGTCCATTGTAGCAAAGCGATTGCATCGCGCTCTTCGAGTTGCCACGTCCTGATTGGGCGGGCTACAAGCCCTTTGCTACACTCATGGTTGCATTTATGGCCGGTGGCCTCAGGAAAACTCCGGATTCACCACCCGCTGCGCTAGAGCCACAGAGGCACGGAGAAGACCATACTAAACATTGCCGGAATCGGCACCAGCCTGCCCGGCTGGCACCGATTCCGGCAATGTTTCCATTTGAGATCGATGAGTGACCGCCATTTGCTCATTTCTGACTCCATATTCAAACCATTTGGCGGCGAAGCAACGCCGTCAAATCTCCGTGCCTCTGTACCTCCGTGGTGAGTATTTTTTCCTCTTTTGCGCTAATCCGTGCATTTCCATGGGGTGGCTGTGAAATCGTGATGTAGATTGAGGCATGTTGTTCCGTTGCCTGTTTTTTGTCCTGTTGCCGGGGCTGTTGTGGACGGCCAATGCCGCCGACCGGGTGCCGGTGGGGACTTATCTTTACGCCAATCCCGCCCAGGCGGACGCCGCCACCGGGGCGCTGACGGTGCATTTTGCCGAGGGCGGGCAACGACTGGTGGTGGCCTGGGGACGGCACCATCGCAAGGACCGCGAATCGCGCGACGCCACCACCGAGGCGGAACGCGAATGGTTCAAGCCGTTCAAGGCCCAAGTGGCCGCGGACGGCAAATCGGCCCGTTTCCCCCACCTGCCGCCCGACTTCTATGATCTGGTGGTGCTCGACGCCGCCGCCATGCAACTGTGGGAAGGGCTGGCCATGCAGTCCGGTGCGGACTCCGCACTGGCCACCGATCCGGTCATGGCCACCGTGCGCGCCACCCTGGACCGGCCGGCCGGCCGCATCGCCGGCTGGGATGCCTTCTTCGACCACAAGCAGTTTGACCGCCTCGAAACCGATGGTGAACTGACCGCCGTCCTGGTCCAGCAGTTGCGCCAGGGCCAGGCGTTTGCTGAAAGCGGTGATGTCATTCCCGGTTGTATTCACAGTATCGATGTGGTGTGGCTCCGGCGCGCCCAAGGTGCCGAGGCCGAGTGGCAGGTCCTGCAACGGCAGCAACTCTACCGCGACGAATTGCCGGCCCGAACCTTCTTCCACCACCATTTCGTGCCCGAACTGCGCGGCATCCGCATCGGCACCCGCCCACGCGACCTCACCCTGCCCGCACTGCCGCGGTAACCACCACGACAGTGCAGACAGATTTGTAGACCGATGTTGGGAACCCCCTTTTGAGGAAAGGCGGTTCCCAAACCCTCCGTCAAACCTTTTTGTTCCTTTGCGGATTCCGCAGGCAGCCCCACAGTCCCAATCATAGTCAGTCGCCCGTGAGCTGCCTGCGG
>CAITYL010000023.1 GCA_903896595.1 uncultured Lentisphaerota bacterium | reverse complement strand
TTCCGCACCAGCGAGAGAATGGCCTCGCCCGAGTCCTGCGCCTGCTTCACCCCTTGGACCACCGTCTTGCTGCCATGCTCGGTGGCCATCACCGCGCGCCCGGTGGATTTCTGAATGTCGTTGAGAATCGTCCGCACCTGGTTGGTGCCCTGCTTGGACTGTTCCGCCAGGCTCTTCACCTCCTGGGCCACCACGGCGAAGCCGCGTCCCTGCTCGCCGGCCCGGGCCGCTTCAATGGCGGCATTCACCGCCAGCACATTGGACTGCTCGGCCAACGCATCGACGGTGGCGATGATCTGGCCGATCGCCTGGCTTTGTTCGCTGAGGGTGACCATGGTCGCCGCCACCGTCGCCATCTCGTCCTTCAGCCGCCCAATCAGGCTGCCGGTCTCGTCGGCCGCCTTCTTGCCGGCCTGGGCGGTCTGCACCGTGGTCTGCGCCCGCGCCGCCATCTGCTGCGATTTCTCATGGGACACCCGGGCGGTCTGCTTCACCTCTTCGGCCGTCGCGGTGGTTTCATTGATCGAGGCCGCCGTTTCCGCGGCGGTGGAGGCGAACTCGGTGGTGGAAGCCGAGATCTCGCTGGCTGCGGTGGCCAAAGCGGATACCGCCTCCTGCAATCCCCGTCCCTGTTCCCAAATGTCGCGGGCAATCCACCCGCCCAAGATCAAGATCAAGATCAAGGCGCCGAGCCCCAACCATAAACCGACCTCGGCGCCATGGGCAAGATTGTCATCCAAACCGGAAAACGATGTTTTGAACGTCTGGGAAATCTCGCCACGCAGCTCGAGATCAAGCTTGCGAAAATCGCCAAACCCCTGCCGCCACTCGGCCTGCTTGGTCAAGAATCCCTCGGGCCGGCCCTTGAGCCGTTCGTCCACCGCCCCCTGCATGGTCGTCACCATGCGGCTCCATAACGCCTTTTGCTGTTCCAGCAAGGTCCGGATCCGGGCATATTGCTGACGCTCCTTCTCGTTATGTGACTTGGCGATAGCCAGATCCAATAAATTCAGGGCATCGGCGGACCCGCTGGCAGCGGCCCACCCCGTCAACCGGTCATGCAACGCCTCCAGTTCACGGCGGGCCACGGTGTCCGTTTCCGGTGCCGCCACCAGCAGGACGGCCCGCTCGAAGACCACCCAGAGATCCTTCAAATGTTCCACATTCACCTGGGATGCATCAAACAACGGGAGAACCTGATCCTCGAGTTGCCGCAGTTCTGCTTTCCCCTGGCGCCCCTCCATCCAAACATTTCCCACCACCACTCCGATGACGAGAACCGCCACCGCCACCAAACCGACGACCTTGGTTCTGATCTTGAGATTTCGCAACATGTCTGTCCCTTCCTTAAACTGAGTCCGCGCCAAACGCTGCCCCGTCACGGCTTCTTCAAGAATAATTTCGAGAATTTCCCAACCCCCGCCGTTATGCCGTCAACTCCGCCGTCAACCATATCTGAACCATGTCACGCAAAGCTCCTGTCGTCAACCCGTCGCAATCCGGCACCACTTCGTTCGGCGCCCGTTCCGCCAGCCGCCGTAACAGCCGTTGGAACCAGCGGCAGGCCTCCCCGTGAACGCCGCGCCGCCGGGCCGAGGCCCCCAAGGCCAGCAGGGCGCGGGGAGAATCCGGCTGCAGATAGAGCACCCGGTTGAATGCCGCCCCGGCCTCCGCGGAACGGTTCAATCCCTCATAAAGGATTCCGGCCAACAAATGGGCCTCCGGGTTCAGCTTGTCCCGTTCGGCGATCTGCAAGACCAGCCGCAAGGCCGCCTCCAACTGCCCGGCATCCGCCAGGGTCCAAGCTTGCGCCAGGGCTGGCGGCGGCACCGGCGCCAGGTCGGGCACAGATGGCACACTGGCCAGCGGCGCAACGGCCGGCGCGGGAACCGTCGGGGAGATCGGAAGTACCGCCGGCGGCGGTTCGGGAACCGGTAGCGGCACCCATGAGACGCCACCCGCCGCCCCACCTGGCGTGAAACCTTTGTTCTCCGTAACAAACGTCGTTTTAGGCGCCAGCGCCGGCCAGGAAACAACGGGGCGCTCGTCACTGCCCGGCGGCGTCCGTCGGAACAGGATGACGCCGGGCAGCAGTTCCGCGGTCAGCCCCGCCGCCGACACCCAGGCACTTTCGCTGGCCCCCACCACCAGCCAGCCGCCAGGATTCAGCAGATCCCGCAACCGCCCCAACACGACCTGGGCGGTTTCCGTGCGAAAATAAATCAGCACATTGCGGCAATAGATAACCTCAAAACCGCCCGCCAGCGGCGGCACCGGATCCATCAAATTATGCGGATGAAACGTCACCAGACTCCGAATTTCCGGGCGGATTTCCCAGCGGTCGCCAGGCAGCGGCAGAAAATACCCCGCCCGCACCCACTCCGGCGTGTTGCGGAACGACCAGTTCCGGTAAATCCCGGCCACCGCCCGGGCCAGGAAGCGGGGATTGACGTCGGTGCCGATCACCGACACCCGGCCGGCGGCCCGCGCTCCCAGCAGCCGGGCCAGGAAAATCGCCACCGAATACGGTTCCTCGCCCGTGCAGCACCCGGCACACCACACCCGCACCGGCCCGCCGCCAGCCGTCAGAGACGCCGCCAGCCGTTCCTCAAAAATACGCGCGGCGGCCAGCTCAAAACCCGGCATTTCCCGAAAAAAATAAGTCTCCCCGACCGTAAGTTGGCTGATCAGCGCCTCCAGTTGCGCGGGGGTTTCCCGGCCGTCCATAAACGCGTCGGCCAGGGCCGATGCCGACGGCAGGCCGGTCTCCGCCGCCACCACCGTCAACGCCGCCTCCACATGCCGGGCGCGCTCCAGAGTAAAATGCAGGCCCAACCGCGTCTCAACCACGGCATGAAAGCGCGCCATCCACGCGGATGACGGATCAACCGTGACTGGCGCGGCCGGCGAACTCATGACAGCTTCCCTTCTGAGGTCTTGGGTCAGAACCCTTTTGTCGGACGATATTGGGAACCCCCTTTTAAGGAAAGGCGGTTCCCAAACCCTCCGTCAAACCTTTTTGTTGCCTTGACGCGGAGGGCGCTTTCGCCACAAGCCATCTCGGCAATATGGTGCATCAGAGCGCATGTGCTTGTGGCGAAAGCGCCCTCCGGTTTAGGATACAAAAGTTTTAGGAAGGGGTTTGGGGAGCACCCTTTTTCAAAAGGGTGGCCCCAAGTTCGGGAAATACTTCTATCATCCTCTGTTTATTAGGGCACAACAACCTCGGTCGCCAGGCCGGCCGCCGCCCGCAACGCCGCCGTCACCTGGGCCT
The DNA here is from genome assembly GCA_903896595.1 of uncultured Lentisphaerota bacterium. Taxonomy (GTDB): domain Bacteria; phylum Verrucomicrobiota; class Lentisphaeria; order Oligosphaerales; family CAITYL01; genus CAITYL01. Next base: position 20,059 of record CAITYL010000023.1, on the reverse strand, counting down.
CTTCCGCCGCCGTCAGCAACCGTTCCAAATCCTGAATGAGCACCAACCCTTCGGCCAGGGCCAGCACGCCCGCGACATCGCCCGCCGCCACGCCCGCTCCCAAATCCGGGGGCGGCCTGACCGCATCGGCGGCGGTCACGGAACGGGCGCCGTCCACCGCATCCACCCACAACACCACTTCGCGCCGCCCCGTCGTCACCACCAGGAAATGATCCGACACCGCCAGCCGCCGGGCCGGCAGTCCAAAGCGCTGGCGCAAGTCGTAAAGCGGCAGGGCATTTCCGGCCACATCCACGAACCCCCGCACCCCGGGCGGCGCGCCCGGGAGCGGCCGCGGTTCCACCGCCAGCACCACCCGGCGCACCACCGAAACCGGCACCGCCAACGCCAGATCGCCGATCCGAAACACCGTGTAATCACCACCAGCCATGGGACGACCTCCATGTCTTCGCAACGCCAAATGCAATCTAGGCCCCGCTGGCACCGTTTGCAATTTGCATTTTCGAACAGGAGAAATCCGGAGAGAACGGAGAAAACCTTCTCTGCGGCCTCTGCTGCCTCCTGTTCAAAATCCAACGTCCGAGCGTATGAAAGTGGTAAAATCATGGCCGCGTTCCGAGTAGAGGCCGCGTAGTGGCCGCGTAGGGACGAGTGAATCCTGATGGCCGCCGCGTCCTCTATTGTCCTCAAGGTCCTCTCGGGGCCACTGTCCTCCACGTCCTCGGCGGCGGCAGGTTGGTCGTGGTTGGCGGGGGGCGGGGCGAGGACGTTGAGGACCACGGCGCCACCCGAGGACAAGGAGGACGGAGAGGACGCCCCGCACTTTGACGGAGGGTTTGGGAACCGCCTTTCCTCAAAACGGGGGTTCCCAACATCATCCGACAAAACGGTCAGGCACCCCGCCTCGCCAACCGGCGGCACCCCGGCTATAGTACCTTCTGTGTGCCCGCCGGGACCGACCACGTGCCGGCGACCCCGCAACCATCAGCACAACCCATTGAGGCGCAAAAATGAGCACCATTTACGACATCCACGCCCGTGAGATCCTGGACTCCCGCGGCAACCCCACCATTGAAGTCGAAGTGGAACTGGAAGGCGGCACCATCGGCCGCGCCGCCGTGCCCTCCGGCGCCTCCACCGGCGAAAACGAAGCACTGGAACTGCGTGACGGGGACAAGAAACGCTACTCGGGCAAGGGCGTCCTCAAGGCGGTCCGGAACGTCAACGAGCTCATCTGTCCCGAACTCGAAGGCTTGAGCGTGTTCGACCAGGTCGGCCTGGACAAGACCATGATCGAGATGGACGGCACCCCCACCAAGTCCAAGCTCGGCGCCAACGCCATTCTCGGCGTCTCCCTGGCCTGCGCCCACGCCGCCGCCAACGAACTCGGCCTGCCGCTCTTCCGCTACCTCGGCGGCGTCAACGCCAAGGTCTTGCCGGTCCCGATGATGAACATCATCAACGGCGGCGCCCACTCCGACGCCCCCATCGACTTCCAGGAATTCATGATCCGCCCCGTCGGCCTGCCGACCTTCAGCGACGGCCTGCGCGCCGGCTGCGAAATCTTCCACGCCCTGAAAAAAGTCCTCCATGACCGCGGCCTCAGCACCGCCGTCGGCGACGAGGGCGGCTTCGCCCCCAACCTGAACGGTGTCGAGGACGCCCTCGACGTCATCGTCCAGGCCATCGGCAAGGCCGGGTACAAGGCCGGCACCCAGGTCACCATCGCCCTCGATGTGGCCGCCTCCGAGTTCTACGACCGCGAGAAGAAACTCTATGTCTTCAAGAAGGCCGCCAAGGCCGGCAAGAAGCCCGAGAGCAAGACCGCGGCGGAAATGGTCAAGTTCTACGAGAAACTGCTCAAGAACTACCCCATTGACTCCATCGAAGACGGCATGTGCGAGTGCGACTGGGCCGGCTGGAAGCTGCTCACCGCCGCCCTCGGCGGCAAGTGCCAGCTGGTCGGCGACGACCTGTTCGTCACCAACGTCAAGTACCTGGAAAAGGGCATCAAGGAAAAGGCCGGCAACTCGATCCTGATCAAGGTCAACCAGATCGGCACCCTGACCGAGACCCTGGACGCCGTCGAAATGGCGCACCGCCACGGCCTGACCGCCGTCCTCTCCCACCGCTCCGGCGAGACCGAGGACGCCACCATCGCCGACATCGCCGTCGCCACCAATTGCGGCCAGATTAAGACCGGCTCCGCCAGCCGTTCCGACCGCATGGCCAAGTACAACCAGCTCCTGCGCATCGAAGAGATGCTCGGCGAAGACGCCGTCTACGGCTTCAAAAAGTTGGTCTGATCCGTTTCAAAAACTGGCCGCCGCGCCCCCGCGCGGCGGTAGACAAAGCCCCAGCGCCCCCGCTCTCGCCAGCGGGGGCGCTGTTTTTTTTCCGGGCAATATCGAAATATCTCGACATATTTCGATTTATCTCGATATATTCCGACATAATTCGCTCCAACTACGGCGTCGTTACGAAAGGCGTTCAGCATGGGCAGATTCGGTGGAACCGGGCGGCATTTCTGGCTGGATTCGTGGATTCTGGCAACCTTGTCCAGCTTGGGACACAGCGGTTCTGCCAGCAATTCCTGAACCGGACAAACGATCCCGCCGGCCGGCAGTTTGACCAGATGACGCAAGCGGCTCGTTCAGGATGCGCGAATAATGCAGAGGGCGCTTCCCGAACCGCAACCTCAAAAGAAACCGAGATGCGGCTGACGGACGTGGCCCGTGCGAGCTTGGCCGAGCTTCAAGGTGATTACCTGAACTGGCTCTTGCACAAAGAGCAAGTTCCATGGCCGCAACGGTCGCCGGAAGCGCAGTCGGTGTTTTCGCTTCGCCTGGACCGGCCGGCGTATGGCGAGGATGTGCTCCATGACGCAGGCGTACACATCCTGGAGCAGCAACGGAAATTCGCCCCGTGGCTGAGGTCGGAAGATGACGTTGTCGTGGCGAACGCCTTGTTGATCCTCATCGGACGGGTCATCAACATGCTGAACCACCAAATGGAATCACAAGGGGAAAAATTCCAGGAAGAGGGCGGTTTCAGAGAACAGCTGTCGGTTATCCGCCAAGAGGTCATGGCCAAGCGCGAACAAGCACCCGCATGCCCGGAATGCGGGGCCGCCATGCGAAAACGCAAGGCGAAGTCCGGAAAGAATGTCGGCCAGGAATTCTGGGGCTGCTCAAAATTTCCGGCATGCAGTGGGGTTAGAAGTTTATAGAAATGGGTAAGCTGGGGACGGCTCGGAAAATGTCGGGATATCTCGACATATCCCGAGATATCCCGAGATAAATCGATGGGGGCCAACGTCAAGCCGCCCGATTCTGCTGCCCGGCAGGGTCAACCGCCGGACGGAGGCACCACCACTTCCGCATTTCATTGATGGCGATAAAACAAACCAGGATAATCAAGGGCTCAACAGCTCGCCTCATCCGCGGTTCCGCGGAACCTAGGAACGCCACCACGACAGTGGCATAAAGCACGATTCCCAGTGCCGACCAGTAAACCACCGCGGCCACCGGCACCGGCGATGAAAACGGTGCCAGGACTGGCCGCAATACGGTTGAAAACACCTTATTCTTGGACAGGGCGGCCAAGGCCACAGCCAACGGCAATTGAAACCAGAAAACCGCCGCCAGCGCTGTCCCCAAAACGAACCAGCAACCCTGCAGGAAGGGCGAGCCGAACATCGCCTGCAGCCCGCACGACGAAAACCAAAACGCGGCGGCACTGCGGGCGACATCCGACAGATAAAAGGATGGCGCACGCCCGATCAAACTGAGGTTGATCCGCGCCAGGTAATCGGAAAGGGCCATCTCATCGAGACCGGTAATTTCTTGCAACCGCTCAAGGGTGCCTGAACGAAAAATGTAACTACCCGCCGTATGTGCCGAGTTTTCCTGGATCAGATCGGCGTTCCTGGCGTCGATCAGCACTTGGCGCACCGCGCCATCCGACGCCGGCAAACGTTCCAGAAACGCCTTGGTTTTCAAGCACAGACCGTAACCGGCAAACGTGCTGGGTCGCCAATAATTGAATTTTAGGCCGTTGTGGCAGAGCAAGGCGCCCTGAACAAAACAAGCGCCCAGCAACAGACATCCACCAATGACCACAGATCTTCGAAAACTGACGAATGACGTGAACCCGGCTGCAATCATTCCGCAGAGGCAGACCACGGGAACGGCGGCCACCAACCAGTAGGTCGGATGGCTGATGGCGCAATAGCCAAAACTCAATCCAGAACCGACGGCAAGCAACAGGCGGTTGCGGGACAACGCGGACACCCACAGGGAAAGGCCCAACGTCAGCAAAAACGCGACCAGAACCTCGGTGAGTCCGTACGCCGCCGGCTCCATGAATGGCGGCAGGCAAAGCAGGGCGGCAAAAGCCAGCAGGCCAACCGCCCCCAGCCCCGTACGCCAAAGCAGCCCCAGCAGCAGCCAAATCGTGGCGAAATGCAAGCCCATCTGGACAAAAAACAGCGTCTTTGACGGCACGTTCTCAGACCCGGTCAGCGCCAACAGCACGGGATAGCCGGGGGAGCGCAAATACATGGCGTCCAATGAACCATCCGTGAGATCCGCCGCCACTTCGGCATACCCGGGATAGTCGGCCCGATGGTCTACTCGCATGCCCCACGCCAGGGTGTAAAAAAGCAGAGAGACGACAAATAATGCCGCCACACCACCGGCAATCGGAACAGGCACTACCTCACACCTACGCATCCGCAAAAACCTCATAAAAATATGACTTTTTTCCAGAACCTACAGCCGTATAAAGTGTAACAGCATATTCAATCGGCAAAAAAATACAAGCCGAATGATTCACCGCAACGAAGCACGGCATGCCCAAGTCTGGAATGTGAATACCGGTGAATTCCGCCAACGCCCGGCCGGGAAAAACAGCAAAGCACAGTATATTCCGAGACAAGGGATTCCAAGTAACACGGGGCGGCGGCATGAAACTGGATCTTGACAATTTGGATCGGGCGATTGCTTCGCTGGACCGGGCCATTCACACGTGGCACGCCGTGGTCGCATTGCCCATGCTCACCTCTGACGACCAGGAAACCGTCAAGGCCGGCGTCATCCAAAATTTTGAAGTGGCCTACGAGCAAAGCTGGAAATTTATGCGCCGCTGGCTCCACGAAAACATCTCCCCGGGCATTACCGACGGGATCCCCCGCCGTGAACTCTTTCGTCTCGCCGCGCAGCAGCATCTGATCGAAGATGTGGAGTTATGGATGCGGTTCCATGAAGCCCGTAACTTGACCTCCCACACCTACGACCGCCGAAACGCCGAACAGTCCTTCGCGGCCGCGTGCCGTTTCCTGCCCCTCGCCGGCACGCTGCTCCAGCGGTTGCGGGAACACAATGCTTGACATTCCCATCCAATACGAGCAGATCATTGCCCGCATCGCCCACACCTATGCGCCGGACCATGAAGTGCGCGTTTTCGGCTCCCGTGTCCGTGGTACCGCGCGACAACACTCGGATGTGGATTTGGCCTTCATGGGCGCCAATCCACTGTCCATGGATCAGCTTTTGCACCTCAGAGAAGCCTTTGAGAATTCCGAGTTGCCGTTCCGGGTCGATCTCGTTGACTGGCAAGGCGCCACCGCCGCGTTCAAAGCCAGTGTCGAGGCCCAAGGTATGGCGCCTCTGACCACCGTCGCCAAGGACACCAACCACTAGCCTGAATTATTCATGAACGATAATCAGGCGGTCATGGTTGAGGGAAAATCAAGGGCGGGTCCGGATTTTTCTTTCGCGCTCTCTGCGTTCTTTCGCGGTTAATCGACTAGTGGTGAACCGGTTTCCCGAACACTGAACACGACGCCGTCGCTGTCCGCCCGAGGACGGGCGGCTCCCGGTCTTGAAATAACGCCGATATGAAAAGCGGCATTTGAGGGCGCGAAGGGACGGATGAATCCTGATGGCCGCCGCGTCCTCTTTGTCCTCACGGTCCTCTCGGGGCCACGGTCCTCCACGTCCTCGGCGGCGACAGGTTGGTCGTGGTTGGCGGGGGGGCGGGGCGAGGACGTTGAGGACCACGGCGCCACCCGAGGACAAGGAGGACGGAGAGGACGCCCCGCACGGGTGCCCATTAGGGTAGCTTTGATCCCACGCATCGTGACCTTTTTGCGGAATCCGCAAAAGGCACAAACAGGTTTGACGGAGGGCTTGGGAACCGCCTTTCCTCAAAAGGGGGTTCCCAACATTGTCCGACAAAACGGTCATCCCCCTCCCGTGGCCCATGGTGCGTCAATGGACTAAACCGCAACCGGCGCTAAGTTATTAAGGACACCGTCGGTGATAGGGAGTCATCCACTGGATTTACCATTCTGCCGAGACCGGGTGTCACACAAACGCGGCAGAACACGTTCGTCAAGGCCAGAGACAAAACAACCGATGGTGCCCAATGTTAGCGATACGAACTATCACTCTATTAAATATAGAAAGACACAATATATGAATGAAGTAGCGCTTGTAATTATTTATAACCACCGATACGATAAAAATATTGAGGTTTTAGAAAAAATATACAGAGGTAGATTTAGTAATATTTATCATTTGATGCCTTTTTACGACGGATGCAAATCTAATGTAATCCCCGTCTACGAGAATTCTTATTATTTTCAAGGTTATTTATCCCAAGGCGTCAAAATATTCTTCCATGAAAAATTCACTCATTACTTTTTTATTGGGGATGATGTTTTATTAAATCCGGCAATAAATGAAAAAAATTATGCCGAACATGTTAATATTGAAAAGGATGATTGCTTTTTGCCTGGTTTTATAAATCTGCATGAACGCGACGACCAGTGGGCACGCATCAGAGACGCTTATCGCCATACCCTCCACGTACGAGGCGTTGAAGTTAATAATCTGTATCCTGATTATGATACCGCAATGCAATATTTCAGTAAACATGGATTGTGTGTTAAACCTCTTTCATTTGATCAAGTTACAGAAAAACAATTATGTCCGAAAAATTTCCAGTTTAAATATAAATATTTCAAGAAATTTTCCATGTATTTATTTTATGAATTAAGACGTTTAAAAAACAAGAACAAGAAATATGTTTTGCCATATCCTTTTATCGGTTCATATTCAGATATATTTATAGTTTCCTCAAGTACAATAAAATTATTTTGTCATTATTGCGGCTTGCTTGCTGCAACAAAGTTGTTTGTTGAAATAGGATTACCTACCGCACTGGTATTGTCTGCGAGTAAAATAATCACCGAAAAAGATTTAAAATTGCAAGGCCAGGCGCTTTGGAAAAACGACTTAAAGGTATTGGAAAAGTACGAGTGGAAGTTGCGCAACCTTTTAGATAATTTTCCATTGAACAACCTTTACCTACATCCAATAAAACTATCAAAATGGGATACTACGTTATGAAAAAATATATAGTTATCACCTCCATATTACCCCCCAACGGTGGCCGTAATTAAATTTTCAAAAATTAAAGATTATAAATTAATTATTGTAGGAGATAAGAAAACGCCAGACAACTGGCATTGCGACAATGTTGATTTAATACCCATCGCCAAGCAAATAAAAATGGATTTTAAGCTGGCAAACCTTTTGCCGTACAACCACTATTGCAGAAAAATGCTTGGTTACCTGAAGGCCATTCAAAGTGGCGCCGATATTATTGTTGATACAGATGACGATAACATTCCTAAAAAAAACTGGACTTTTCCTGAATTTAACAAAACATTTAATTGTATCTGTGGATATGATGGATTTATAAATATATACCAATTATATACAACGCAAAAAATTTGGGCACGTGGCTTACCGTTGAATTTAATCTCCACACAGTTTCATCTTGAAAAATATTTATCATTAACAGATTGCCGTGTTGGTATTTGGCAGGGGCTGGCAGATGAAGACCCTGACGTTGACGCAATATATCGCTTAACAAGCGATAAACCTTGTTACTTCGATGAACGTGACCCGATCGTCCTTGGGAAAGGTACACTTAGTCCGTTTAATACCCAAAATACGATGATCAGAAAAGAACTGTTTGTTTTAATGTATTTACCTACTTATGTAACGTTTCGATTTACAGATATTTTGCGCGGTTTGATAGCACAGCCGATCATGTGGTTATACGATTACCAGCTTGGATTTGTTAATGCAACGGTTATTCAAAAAAGAAACCCTCATGATTACATGAAAGATTTTTTATCAGAAATCCCGATGTATAAAGATTGTGAAAAAACAGTGGAACTGGTCATGTCGTCTATCTCAAAAGCAGACAGCATTGAAACAAATTTATATAATTCATACCACTCGTTGTTAAAAAATGGGATTGTTTGTGACAGCGAAATGATAACATTGGAGGCATGGTTGAAAGATTTAGAGTTTATCCGGGAAAACTTTTCAAAACACGATCATTGTGTATGCCAACCCTAGTAAAATGTCTATCACCGAAAAAAGACCATACACCCGGCGCGATCGACGGCCACCGCCCCCCGTCATTATAAAGCTTGTGACTTTCCATTTTTTATGCTCTCCCGGAACCATGAATCCTCTCCCGTTTCCTGGTGAGTAACCGGTCAGAGAGTGGGGGGTGCGCTGGAAACGCGAACCGCAGATTGACGAATGAAGAGTTCCGAATCATGAAGGCATCTAAAAACCTCGTCATTCTGCGGTTCAATATTCGGTAGTCTGCGGTTCGTCTTGCCGTACCCCTTACATCAGTGACCCCTTACCCAGATGATCGCTTCGTTGTGGATTAAAATGCACAGTGCGCTAAATTAGGTGGCTTTGCCACGCCCGGCCGCACCTCCGCGCAACCCCAAACCGCCGGGCGCCCGCCTTTTTCCACCATGAGCAACGACACCTCCACCAGCACGCCCGCACCCGCCGCCGCCGCTTACGCCCCCGCCGAAGTCGAAGCGCGCTGGTACGCCGCCTGGGAAGCGGCCGGCTGTTTCCGCGGCCACGCCGATTCCGGCCGAAAACCGTACACCATCGTCATTCCGCCGCCCAATGTCACCGGCGTGCTGACCATGGGGCATGTCCTCAACAACACCCTGCAGGACATCCTCATCCGTTTCGAGCGGATGCGCGGCCGCGAAACCTGCTGGGTGCCGGGCACCGACCACGCCGGCATTGCCACCCAGTCCAGGGTCGAACACATGCTTAAGGAGCAGGAAAACCTCTCCCGCTACGACCTGGGCCGCGACAAATTTCTGGAACGGGTGTGGGAATGGAAGGAAAAGTACGGCGGCACCATCATCAAGCAGCTCCGCCGCCTGGGCAGCTCCTGTGACTGGGAGCGCGAGCGCTTCACCCTGGACGCCGGCCTGTCCGCGGCGGTGCAGGAGGTGTTCATCCGCCTATATCGCAAGGGGTTGATCTACAAGGGGCACCGCATCATCAACTGGTGCCCGAAATCGCGCACCGCGCTGTCCGACGAGGAAGTCATCTTCAAGGAGCAGAACGGCAAGCTGTGGCACTTCAAGTACCCGTTCAAGGATGGCAGCGGCCAGGTGACCGTGGCCACCACCCGGCCCGAAACCATGCTGGGCGACACCGCGGTGGCGGTCAATCCGCAGGATGAGCGCTACGCCGGCCTGCTCGGCAAAATTATTGTCCTGCCGCTGGTCGGCCGCGAGATCCCGCTCATCGCCGACGACTACGTCGACCCCGCCTTCGGCACCGGCGCGGTCAAAATCACCCCCGCCCACGACCCGAACGATTATGAGATGGGCCTGCGCCACCAGTTGCCGATGATCAACATCATGAACGACGACGGCAGCATGAACGGCCTGGCCGGCGCCGCCTTTGCCGGTCAGGACCGCTACGCCTGCCGCAAGGCCGTGGTGGCGCGAATGGAAGAACTGGGCCTGCTCGACAAAATTGAGGAACACAAGAATCAGGTCGGCTACTCCGAACGCGGCGATGTCCCCGTCGAGCCGCGCCTGTCCGAACAGTGGTTCGTCAAGATGGCGCCGCTGGCCGCGCCGGCGTTGCAGGCCGTGGCCGACGGCCGCATCCACTTCCACCCCGACCGCTGGGTCAAGACCTACCGGCATTGGATGGAGAACATCAAGGACTGGTGCATCAGCCGCCAACTGTGGTGGGGGCACCGCATCCCGGCCTATTACTGCGAGGCCTGCGGCGAGATCGTGGTCGACCACGCCGCGCCGGCCGCCTGTCCCAAGTGCGGCGGCGCCGCCTTCCGCCAGGACGCGGACGTGCTCGACACCTGGTTCAGTTCCTGGCTGTGGCCGTTCTCGGTCTTCGGCTGGCCCCAGGAAAACCCCGATCTCAAGGCGTTCTATCCCACCAACACCCTGGTCACCGGCCCGGACATCATCTTTTTCTGGGTCGCCCGCATGATCATGTCCGGCCTGGAATTCCGGGGCGAAGTGCCGTTCCATGACGTTTATTTCACCTCCATCATCCGCGACGACAAGGGGCGCAAGCTATCGAAGAGCCTCAACAACTCGCCCGACCCCTTGGACGTCATCGCCACCTACGGCGCCGACGCCCTGCGTTTCACCATCATTTACATCGCCCCGGTCGGCCAGGACATCCGCTACACCAACGAGAAGTGCGAGATCGGCCGCAATTTCGCCACCAAGCTGTGGAACGTGGCCCGCTTCCGCCAGCGCTTCGGCGCGTTGTCACCGGACTGGCGGAACCTAGATGGCCTGAACGCCGCGGCGCTGCGCCCCGATGACGCCTGGATTCTCCGCCGCGCCGACGACACCGTGCGCGCCCTCACCGGCGCCCTGGACCGCTTCGACTTCCATGAATACACCCACACCCTCTACGAGTTCGTGTGGAGCGAGTTCTGCGACTGGTACCTGGAATCGGCCAAGGCCGTCTTCAACGCCGGGGATGAGGCCGGCCAGGCCGCCGTGCGGCGCGTCTTCGACCACGTCCTGTCCCAGGTCCTGCGCCTGCTGCATCCGGTGATGCCGTTCATCACCGAGGAATTGTGGGGCCAGATCGGCTTTGGCGCCACCGGCGAGTTCCTGGTCAACACCGCCTGGCCCGTGCCCGATGCGGCCGGCGGCCTCGACCGCCTGGGCGCCACCGCCGAGACCGCCGTCCGGGTCCGGGAAAAGTTTGAACTGGTGTCCGCCATCCGCAACGTCAAGGCCAATTACAAGCTGTCCCTGACCACCCGGGTCAAGGTTGTCCTGGTGCCGGCGGATGCCGCCCGCTGCGACTTCCTGCGCCGCGACCAGGCCTCGTTGCAGGCCTTGGCTTTTGCGGAGTCCGTGGAGGTGCGCGACCATTTTGACACCGCCGGCGCCGGCCCCTGCGCCGCGGCGGTCGGCGGCGCCGGCACCGCCTACGTGCCGCTGGCCGGCCTGATCGACGTCGCCGCCGAAACCGCGCGTCTGGAAAAACAGGCGGGCGAACTCCGCAAGTTCATCGCCGGCATCGAGGGCAAGCTCGGCAACGCCGGGTTCGTCAGCCGCGCCCCGGAAGCGGTGGTCGCCGGAGAACGCGCCAAGCTCGCCGACGCCCAAGAGCAGCTCCACCGCGTCACCCAGCAGATGCAGTCCTTTGCGTGAGGCGTGAAACGTGATGCGTGACGCGTGACGCGTAAAGCGTGAGGCGTGAAACATGACAAGGCTACGGGCAGCGGCCGACGTTGTTCTTTTGTCTTTTTCGACGGTTATCGACGGTTATCGACAGTCATCGATGGCCGTCGAATTGAAGATAAAAAAAACGCCTTTCGGGATTTTTGAAGGCCGTTCGCTATATTGGGAGCACATGAACCCCCGCGCCAACGCCCCGCCCCCCGTGGTTCCCGCCGACTTTTCACGGCATCTTTTTTGGGATGTTGACCCGGCCACCTTGGATTTGGAACAACACCGGAAATATGTGATTGCCCGGGTCCTCGAATTCGGCACCCTTGAGGATTGGCGGTTACTCCTGCGATGTTTCACCTTGGAATCGATCATTGTCACCGCCCAAACCCTTCGCACTCTCGACCCCAAGGCGCTATCCTTCCTTGCCGCTCTCGGCAACGTTCCCCGGAGTTCTTTCCGATGTTACACCTTGCGACCGTCGACACCGTCACCCTGGAACTCCTGAGGCAGCTCCAACAAGATCCGATTTTTTCGGACACCCGGCTGGTCGGCGGGACGGCTCTGGCGCTACAGATGGGACATCGCAAGTCTGTTGACCTTGATTTTTTCGGCACTCTACGCCTCGAACCGCTTGAGATTGAACAGACCCTGCGGGCGTATGGCCCGGTCTCGCTTACCAGTCGCAGCCGGATGATCCAGGCTTATTCCGTGCGGGGCGTCAAGGTTGACCTGGTGGAGTATCCGTACCCGTGGCTGGACGACCCGGTGGCCGGTAACGGCTTGCGCTTGGCCTCTTACCGGGATATCGCGGCGATGAAACTCTCCGCGATCACCAACCGGGGCAGCAAAAAAGATTTTATCGACCTGGTGTTTTTGCTGGATCAGTTCTCGCTAAATGACCTGTTGTCGTTTTATCAGCGCAAATATGTCGAGGCTTCACTTTTCCTGGTCATGAAGAGCCTTACCTACTTCGATGACGCGGAGGACGATCCCATGCCCCACATGCTGAAACCTTGCGACTGGGATGACGCCAAACGCCGGATCGTCCGTTCCGTGACGGACACCCAGCGTGATGCGTCAAACGTGATCATGTAATTCAGACCAACTCTTGTGGCAAAGCGATTGTATCGCGCTCTTTGAGAACCACATTTTCAATCTGACGAACCCGTCATCGTCGGAGACGCGCCTCGTTGGTTTGGCGGACGGTGGCCTAATAATAAGGGCGGAACTGGTGTGACGCCATCGAGTTCCGCCCGAGGACGGGCGGCTCCCGGTCTTGACATAACGCCGAGATTAAAAAGCGGCAAAGGCATTGCCGCACTCCAAAACGGTGCCAATAATATTTTTCACGCCTCACGTTTCACGTATCACGTTTCACGCCTCACGTTTCACATTTCACGTTTCACGTTTACCCCAAGGCCAAATTGACCATGACCGAGAGACCACGCTTGCCAGAATGGTTGCGGGTACCGTACCGCGGTGCGGAAGTGCGCGACGATGTCCGCCGCCTGCTGCGCGGCCTGAACCTGCACACGGTGTGCGAAAACGCGCGCTGCCCGAATCATTGCGAATGCTGGGCGCACGGCACGGCCACCTTCCTCATTCTCGGCAATGTCTGCACCCGCGGGTGCCGTTTTTGCGCCGTGACGGCCGGCCGCCCCGCCCCGTCCGACCCCGATGAACCCCGGCGCCTGGCCGAGGCGGCGGCCGGCCTCGGCCTGCGCTATGTCGTCATCACCAGCGTCACCCGCGACGACCTCCCGGATGGCGGCGCCGCCCACTTCGCCGCCACCGTGCGGGCGGTGCGCGAACGTCTGCCTGGGGTCGGCATCGAGGTCCTCACCCCCGACTTTGGCGGCCGCGAAACGGAGCTGGCGACCGTCCTGGCGGCGGGGCCCGAGGTGTTCAACCACAACCTCGAAACCTGCCGCCGCCTCACCCCGGCCATCCGGGCCGGGGCCACGTATGACCGCAGCCTGGCCGTCCTGCGCACCGCCCATCGCCTGCCGGCCCCGCCACCCGGCCGGGGCCACGCTCCAGCCCGGATCAAATCCGGCTTTATGTTGGGCCTGGGCGAAACCACGGAGGAGATTCGGGAGATGCTGGGCGACCTGCGCGCCGCCGAAGTGGAGCTGCTGGTCATCGGCCAATACCTGCCCCCCAGCCGCCAGCACTGGCCCCTGGCGCGCTACGTGCCGCCCGCGGAGTTCGCCACCTGGGAACACGTCGCCCGTACGGAGTTCGAGTTTGCCGCCGTGGTGTCCCGCCCGCTAGCCCGCAGTTCCTATTTGGCCGAGCAGCTGGCACAAGGAACTGGAAAAAAGTAAAAAACCGATTTGCCTTTTATCATGGGCGCGATTATGGTGTGGTGTTCGCTTATAGGGGTTTCAGCTTAAACATCAGCACAAAACGGGTGAAAGTAGCCACGTTATGAAACGACGCCATTTTCTTCGGTGCCTACGAAACAGCCAGCCCGTACGCTTGGGCAAGCGCTGGTTCGGCCTGTCCGCCATTGCGCTGACCACCCTCGGGTTCCTCGGCGCCCAGGCCGGCGCCACCAACATCGATCTCGACCCGACCGGCGGGAAAAAGGAGGACGGCGGCGACTACAACTTCAAGTATGGTAATCTCCGCCTGGGCCTCACCGGTGCCATGAGTGCGGGGTATGACGACAATATCACCCAGGGCGACACGTACAATGACAGCAATAGTGATTACAACAATAATAATCGGCGGGTCCGGGGCTGGTTCATTGAGCCGGCGCTCACCTTGGGCATCAACTGGCCGGTCAGTCCCTACTTGTCCATCTCGTCATCTATTGGCGCCGGCTACCGCTACTACGTCGATCACGAAGACCTGAGCGATTGGTTCCTCACCGGCGACGGGGCCGGCGTCTCCACCCAGATCAAGGCCGATTTTAAGCTCGGCCAGACTGGCGTGCTAACGGTCTACGACAAAATCTCCCGCGACATTGACTCCCTGCAAATGGATGCGCGCAGCGGCAAAAACAACAATAATAACAATGATGATAACGGGGATCGTTATGCGGAGCTGAAGAACGAAGCCGGCGTCCAATACGCCAACGACCTCAGCGAGGTCATGCATAACACCGTCAAGTACGCGCACACCAACGTGTGGGTCACCCCGAGCTCGGAAGACTACCAGAGCTATGAAAGCGACATGCTGGATGAGGTCTTCCTCCACGACATCAACAAAAACCTCCAGCTCGGCCCTTATGCCACCGTGACCAATACCCGCTTCCAAAAAGAAGAACAGACGCTCAACGCCAAACACAACGACTCGTGGATGTACGAGGGCGGCCTGGCCGGGGTCTACATGCGGGACTCGGGGTTCTCCCTCAATGGCCGGCTCGGTTACCAGTTCGTCAAGTTCAATGACCAAAACCCGGTGGCCAATGCCAATGGCGGTGACACCACGACCTCACCGTCCATGAGCTTGTCGGCCAATTTCGCCTCCTCGGAATTGACCAGCCACACCTTCTTTGCCTCCTATGGCATCAGCCAGCAGAACCTGAGCGTCGACACCAACTCCTCCCTGCAGATGCAGGCGGGCTACGCCATCGCCGTCCGCGTGATGGATAAACTGACCCTCGGCGGCGACATTTCCTGGATCAACTACCAGGACGACAACAGCTACGGCGAAAACGCCAACCTCTACCGCTATGGCATCGGGCCCAGCTATGTGCTCAGCCCCAAATCCACCCTGTCCCTGCGGTATGAATACACCGACAAAGTGTCCAATGACGAATACAACAGTTACGACCGTAGTTTCGTCAAATTGACCATCACCTACAAGTTCTGAGTCAACAAACACCACTGCCATCAACCGCCGCATGAGCAATCACCGCTGGTGTCGGCGGTTTTTGCTTGTAGCAGACAACCTTATCCGCTATGTTAACTCCCGCCGCAGTCTAAACATTGAGTCCGGGAGTTTGAGCCCCAAGGGATGTTCCGCGTGAAGATCTGCCGTTTCGTCAATCTGGGCCGCCTGCGCCCGGCTTTCCTTGCCGCCATTATCCTCATAGGCCTGCACGTGGCGGCGGCCGGGCCGGCGCGAGCGGCCACCCCGGCACCCGACGCCCCCCCGGTGGCGCCCGTCCCCGCATTGGCGCCGGTAACGCCCGTCGTAACCCCCACCCCCACGTCTTCGGCGCCGGTCGTGACGACAACAACGCCCAACGCTCCCCCCGCCGTCTCCGACGCCAAGGCCGCGACCGCCCCCACCCCCGCGACACCGCCAGTGGCAGCGGCGGACACCGCGACCACCGCCGCACCCGCCAGCGCCGATAAGCAAGCCCCCGCCGCGACCAGCGCCACCACCCCTGTTTACATCCCGTATTACGAAAGCCTGAACCCCGGCGACCTCATCCGGGTGCGCATGGAAGAAGACTTGAATGTGGGCTTCGAAGGTCTGGTCTCGGCGGCCGGCACCATTCCCATCCCCTACCTCGGCGAAATTTACGTTGCCACCCAATCGCCGGCCGAAGCGGCCAAGGTCATCTCGGATGCCTTGACCAAGGAGATTTACCAAAAGGCTTCCGTCACCGTCACCCTGGTCACCAAGGCCCCGGGCAAGGTCTATGTCTACGGCGCCGTTCGCAAGCCCGGCGTCGTGCAAATGCCGCCCATCGGCACCCTCAGCGTCATGCAGTTGCTCTCCTATGTGGACGGACTGACCAGTTGGGCCGCCCCCGAGGAATCCTATATCCTGCGTCGCACCAAGGCCGCCTCGCCCCCCGAAAAGATCCCGGTCAACCTGACCCAGTTGATGGCCAACTTTGTCCCGCTGAGCGAGAATGACATTGTCTTGCAGCCCGATGACGTCTTCTGCGTGCCCGGCCTCAACGGCAGCCTCTCATTCAGCGTCGATTCCTGCGAGGTGATCGTGGTCGGCGAAGTCAACGCCCCCGGCATCGTCTTCTTCTCCCCCGGCGAACAGCGCACCTTGATGCGGGCCGTTTTCAAGTCCGGCGGCTTCAATAAGTTTGCCAAGACCAAGTCGGTCCGCCTGATCCGCTATGGCAAAAACAAAGAACGTTCGGAACAGGTTGTCAATGCCGCGCGGGTGGTCGACGAAGGGTTCCTGGATGAAGATGTCGAGTTAAAGCCCGGCGACATGATGATTGTGCCGCAGAAGATCATCAATTTCTGATGACTCCGCGACGCGGGAGTAGCTGCCATATTCGAACGCACGCACCAAAGTTGAGCGTGTTCCGCCAGAGCCGATTGAAGATCAAGCGAGGCTGCGGTGCATAATCGACGGGGCGGAGCGTGTTAAGAACGGAGTCATCTCGGACGCAAATAAGGTTGCCTTCGGTGTAGCATAGGGCTTGCAGCCCGTCAGATCAACCACGTGCTGGCGCGAGGCACATCGCTTTGCCACCCCCTGATGTCACGCCTCACGTTTCACGCCTCACGTTTCACGCTCTCATATTTTCAGCTTTCCGCTTTCGCCATTTCAGCTTTTCTCATCAGGATATCCTTACTCTATGGACATCATTCAACCCAACACTCCCGCCGCCACCGTCTCTGACGCCGCCGCCGCGGCGGCCCGAGACGCCGGTCAGCAGCCGCGCCTGCCCCAAATGACCCAAGTGCCCCAAGCCGCCAAACCGCTCCGCGCGCCGGCGCCCATGGATCAGAACGATCCCCGGCGGTATATCGGCGTCCTGCTGTCGTTCTGGTGGGTTATCCTGCTCACCAGCCTGCTCGGCACCGCCACCGGCGCCGCCTACTGCATTTTGGCCACCCCCATGTACCGCGCCATTTGCCGCTACGAGATCGAACTGGGGGGCAGTGCTAGTGATAAGCAGGGCTTCAACGCCGAGGGACTGACTCAGGCCTCCGCGCGCCAGCGCATGGTCCTCAACAGTTCGCGGCTGCGCGGCCTGGTCCGGGCCAAACTCCAGCCGAAATGGAGCGGCGTGATCAACAGCCTGGACGTCAAGGTCGCCATCCGTCCCGACAAGGAACTGCCCAACATCTTTGACGTCACCGTGGACGGCGTCAGCGGCGAATACGCCTTGGATTACCTGAAGGAAATGCTCAGCCAGTTCCAGGAAATTCAGCGTTCACGCTCGTTGGAAGCCAATGAGAATGCCCTGCGTTACCTGTGGTTGGAGAAACAGAAACTGGCTCAGGAACAGGAGGAAGCGCAAAACACCCTGGTCAAGTTCCAAAAGGAAAACAACATCCAGTTCAATGAGGCCAAGCAAGTCTTCGATGAGCAGTTCCTCACCGGTCTGGTGCAGCGGCAAAACACCCTGCGCACGGAACGCACCATGCTGGAAAGCCAGTTCCCCTCCCTGGAAAACGCCAGCGCCAACACCATCCAGAATGCGCTCCAGCTTACTCAGGAAACGCACCAGGCCACCAGTGGCATCCCCGGCGCGGCGCCCATTTACGCACCCAGCCCGACCGCCGGCCCAACCACCGGGCAAGCAAGCGGTGCCGGCCCCCGCGCCGTTCCCATGACCCCGGTCGGTGGCGGTTTCGCCGCTGGCGGCGAAAACCAGGCCTGGCAAAACTTGGACGAATACATCGCCCGCGCTGAAGCCGAATATCAAGACCTGCTCGCCACCTACAAGCCCAGCCATCCGGCCATGCGCGAAATGAAGCGCCAAATCGAGGCTGCTAAACGCAACCTGCGTTTTGCCGCCGATTCCTCCCTCAAACAATTGCGTTCGCGCTTCGACGCCCTGAAGATTCAGGAAAGCGCCCTCGACAACTCCGCCCGCTCCTTCCGCGGTGAACTGAACCTGTCCGTCTCGCAACGCGCCACCTACGACAGCCTGAAAGCCAAAGTGGCGCACCTCACCCAGCTCCATGACCAAGTGTTCACCCACATCATCGAGTCCACAGCCAAAAGCACCGATGCCACTTTCAGCTACATGCTGGAGCAGCCCGTCATCCTCAACGGCGCGGTCTGGCCGGACCCGCTCAATATCATGCTCGTGGCCATTATCGCGTCCATTTGCCTGGGCGTCGGCTTCGTGTTCCTCATCGATTTCTTCGACACCAGCCTGCTCGACATCCTGGCCATCGAGGAAAAACTGGGCCTCTACTATCTCTCCAGCATCCCGAACTGGGAACGCCTGATCCCCAATCTCGGCATGAAGAATGCGCAGGTGGTCGTGCGCCGCGACAAGTCCAACATCCCCTCCGAAGTCTACCGCAGTCTGCGTACGGTCCTGGACCAGATCATTGCCGGCCGACACGGCTACGCGCTCGCCGTCACCTCCACCGAGGCCAACGAAGGCAAGTCCCTCACCGCCATCAACCTGGCGGTCACCTTTGCTTGGTCCAACCGCAAGATCCTGCTGGTTGATGGCGACCTGCGCCGCGGCAAGCTCCATTCGCCCTTTGGCATTGAGAGCAAGGTCGGGTTCACCGACATTCTCCTGGGCCGGATCACCGACTGGCGCGAGGTCGTGTTTCCCACCTCCTATGAGAATCTGTTCCTGTTGCCCTCCGGCAAGTACAACCATTCGGCGCCGGAGCTCTTGGACCCCGCCCACGTCCGCGCCCTGATCAATGAATGGGGCAAGGAATATGACCTCATCATCTTCGACACCGCCCCGGTCGGCCGGGTGGTCGACGGCGCCCTGCTCGCCCGGGCCTGCGACGGCGTTATCCTGATCACCCGCCAGCACTTCAGTTCCTTTGCCGGGGTGCGCCACGCCACCCATCGTCTGGAAGGCAGCAACCTGATCGGCTTCTGCCTTAACGGCATTGAAATCGCCGGCAAACAAATGGGCTATTTCAATTACCGCAACGCGGGACGGTATGGCCATTACGCCCACTATAATTACTATGACCGCTACAAGTACGGCCAGTACGGCTACGGCGCCCCCGCCGGCACCCCGGTCCAAGCCCCCGGCGAAGGCGGCGAAACCGCACCCGCCACCCCCACTGCCGACGCCACCGCGGCCACAACTGCCGATGCCGCTAAAAAAGCGGAAAAAACCTAAATCGTGAAGACGTGAGGCGTGAAACGTCTGGCCTGGTGTCGCCAGACGATTGCCTCGCACTCTTCGAGCCGTCACGCCTTCGGTCTGACGGGCCGCAAGCCCTGAACTACCGAAAAGACCAAAGCAAATGTCGAATGTCGAATGTCGAATGCTGAATGTCGAATATCGAATGTCGAAGGTTCCATCCATTCAAAATTCGACATTCAATATGCAACATTTACTTATCCGAGCCGCGAACGTCAGTGACCGGCCTAAAACGGACATCCTTCCCTTGGGAGAGGTTAACCTTTTTGACCCGTCACTCACGTTCCGGGCTCGGATCATGCCAACCCATCACGCTTAACGCCTCACACCTCGCACCTTAAATTTCAACCTTAGCATTCTCCACCGGCCGTTTTTTTGTCATGCCATCTTTTTGTTTGCCGCGTGTGGCGCGCCACGCACGGCAAACAAAAAGGTTTGAAAGGGGTTGGGGGCGGCGGGGG